>DASQMR010000189.1:0-78696 GCA_035645375.1 Rubrobacteraceae bacterium | reverse complement strand
AAGGAGCGTACGGGCTCATGCAGATTCAGCCGGAGACCGCCCGATTTATCGCGGAACGCAGCGGAATAGCGGGCGATTACCGGGGCCCGAACACCAACATCCGGATGGGTACCTGGTACTTGAATTACCTGCAAAACCAGTATGAAGGCGATGAAAGGCTGGTCTTGGCGGCGTATAATTCGGGAGAGGGGAGAGTAAATGCCTGGACCTCTGAGGAGGGTTTCGACATCAACAGCGATATCCCCTTCGAGGAGACGAGAGATTACGTCGAGGATGTGGTCGAGGCAGAGAAGAACTACGAAGAGTTGTATGGGAGGGATCTAGATAGACGTCAAGGTTAGCTTTCCAATCAACAAACGCGCCGGTTAAATTCAGTACCTTGCTGGATAATGATGGCGCGCATCAACCAAGGTTTGGGCTGGTGGCAGCAGGTTAGAGTTCTCGAGAGCTAAAGGAAGTAAGGACAGCGCGGGCCGCTCCTGTGGCGCTGAGCACCGAGCTCGTAATGAGATCAGCTCAGCGATTCGAGGCTACTCGTCGGACCTCCCTTTGGGGGGATTTCTAGGGGAAACGCGATGAAGCAGCAGGCTTCGGCCAAAGACAGTGCTTTCAAGCAGGCTGTATCAAACTGCTCCACATCTGTTTGAGGCCCGATATATACTCTTCGAATACCTCTTGGTCTACCTCTGGCGGGTCCGGTATATTTTTCAGTTTTTCTATCCTGGGCAGCATCGGCTCGGACCATACCTTCAAGAGCTTCTCAGGCTCTAAGAGAAGCTCTTCTGCACAGAAGTGGACGAACGCTCCCCACATAGCCAGAACCTCTGCGGTGAGCTCGCGCTCAAGCGTTGCGAGGTGCCTCAAAAATCCCTCGGTTGCTTTCTCCAGACCGTCGTTTATCCTTTGCAGATCCTGTAGCTCCCCGTCCATCTCGCGCTCTTCTTCCTGCCGTCTCCACCCCGGCGGTTCTCCCTTCATGTTCGCTGTCGTCCAGGCGCGTCTGGAGCCTGTGCGGTGCCCGTCCAGGTAAGCGTGAAACGACCCGATTATGCAGACATCAAAGACGTAAGGCACAGTCTGCTGGAAGGTCTCTATCATCTCAAGCTTCGCTAGACGCGGGGTGAGGGCTGAGCAGAGCATGTTGACGATCTCCCTGCTGGCTCTGAAGCGGTCGGTATAGGCTGCCTGGTTCGTGGAGTATTTCTCAAGGGGACAGTTCTCATCCAGGCGCTTCGCTTCGGCTTTATCACCCCTGTAAAGGGCTTCGATCGTTAGTCGGAACCGTTCCTCCCCTGTCAGGTAGAAGTAGAGCTTCCCTGGCACGCCTTTCTTCATCCTGCTTGCCTCTTCTCGCGATCCTTAAGGACACCCTCGACGGCCTCTAGCCGAGCCGCCAACTCCTCGATTTCTCGCCAGCGCCTCTCCTGCTCTAGGGCCCTCAGCTTGACGTTCAGGAGCTGCCCGCATACGGCGGCGTCTGCCCGGTTGACGCGCCCGTCCAAAATGGCGTCTGCCAGGCCTTGAAGCTGGTTCTTAACCTCCCCAAGCTCGTTGTTCGACCTACCCCTGCCGCCACTCTTGCCGCCTCTCGAAGCATTCCGACTGCGCTGCTCGGCGCGGTCAGGGTGGTGGGAATAGCACCACTCAGCGCCCGGCATAGCGTCTGCCTTGCACCTCTCGCCGTTAGCTTTAATAGCGGCACAACGGTGCATAGCTATATACCTCCCCCGGATGCTCCACGTCGTCGACTATGCTCTCGAGCCTCTCACGTTCGTTCTTCTCGGCCATCCTGAACTGTTGACATTCTAGTTTGATGAGGAAATAGCGCCTGCAGGGAAACCCACCAGCCACAAGCTCATAGGCGCGGCTGCGTGCAATTCGTAAAACTTCTGCCACCTGGGGTGCTTTCAGGTGCTCAGGGTTTCTGTCCATATAGTCCTCCTTCTAGCGGTTGCGACTACATAGATGCTAGGATGGCGGACTGCGTCTTTCGCTTCTTCTAGATACTTGTTTTGAACGATTTGGGCGGTAGAGGTGCTTCGTTTTTTACAACGAATTATTTATAGATTCGATAATATTATATTAAGATAAAATAGATCTGTTGCGCACCAGGCAGTAGCCGAGCTGGACGTAGGCATGGATGATCTCTAAGCCACGCCGTTTCTGGTGGTTCACGCGTATCTTTCTGCCCACTTCCCAGAACGGGTAGTAGCTGGGCATGCGCGTAGTTTGTAGTAGATATGCCCGGTAAGCGCGGTGCGCTTTACGACGGATGTGCGCGCTATCTTTATAGTTTGCAAAGATGTCAGCTGCCCGAGGGTAGCGCTTGTTCTCTATCTCTTTGCCCCTGTCTATGATGCCTGTCACTACCTTCCTCCAACCCCGGGTTCCCTTACCCGTCTTGCTACTGTAGGGCGTTATTCTTTTTGGTTTCATCTCCCTGGCTATGTCTTGCAAGCTGCGTCCCAGGCGCCAGCTCACAAGCGCCTGGTAACAGTCGCCGTCTGAGCGTTTCTCCCCACTGGCCGTACGATTGGCCAGAAGTTTTTCTAGTTCGCTCGTTCGATCGCTCAGATCGATAGCTAGCTTCCTAATAAGTGCTGCAAGCTCTGTGATCTGCCTCGCAAGCCGATAAGGAAAATTTCTATCTAAGTCTGGCGTGTCCATATCTATAAAAAGAAAGAGAGCAGCGGCTGCAAAGGACGCAACAGCTATCCTGACCTTCAGGGCCTCAAGTTCGCGCTCCGATAACCCCTCAGTAGGAAGCTTAGGCTTGCGAGTGGGTGTATGCTCGAGCATCTGCTCTCGTAGTCCAGCCCTGGCTTCCTGGTCTACAGATCGATTTGAATTGTTGGTACGTTCTCCGAACTCTTCCAAGAGCGTATCGGGGGCGTCCTCTGATCTGTTGCCTATGCACTGATGCTTCCACTCGACCACATGCCTTGCTGTGATTGGTCTGTTGAGCAGTTTCAAAGCCGGAACCAGCTCGCGCTCCAGCGCTTCAGGGTCTAGAACTATTCCCAGACGCAGGTCTGTTAGGCGCACTGCAGACTGCCGCGGAACATCTAACCCTGCAAGGACATCCGAATCTAGGTCAATAGGTGCGATCCGCTCCGAGAATTCTTCCCTTATCAGAATATTCAGGAGTAAGCTTCGTAGAAAGTCCCGATCCAGAGGATGGAAGCTTTGATCGACCGGGGGATGACCTAGCTCCATTTGGTGGAGATAGGTGACCGAATACGCATCTCCCTCCGCTCCTGCGTTCGGGGTCTGGATGTGGGGGAGAGGTAGGTGCCTGGGGATGCGTATACCGAAAGACGGGAGGGGCAATCCGGTTTGTTCGGTACTTTGTGCCCTATTAGGAGAGAATATGTCGTACGCTTGCGGATACCTCGTCCTGAACTCCGGTTCATTCTTAAGCAGCCTCCTAAGTTGCCTGATCCTAAGCTGCGAATCTTTCGGAACCTTGAGCGAGGATATGGCCTGTATCCCCCCAGTTTCGAAGAAAGCTTCTCTTTCTCTCGGCGATAAGTAGGCCCAGAACTCTGATAAAGCGGGAAATTTACCAGCAAGTCGACCTTGTTCGAACCGATCACGTAGTTCGTCGCGAATCTGCTTATCATCTGCAAGCCGTGCGCTGAATTCTTTGTGCGATACTCCTGCAGGAGGCGTGAAGAGTTCTACAACCTCCTTCAGCCTTTGTTCGCGTGGATCAGGCGACCTCTCCATTAGATAAATCGACGTCAGCTTGCACTCCGCCCCGACCGGAACGGCACACGCTGCCTCCTCAGTTTCTCTTGTTTTCCTGCATACCTCTTATGCTACTGAATCCTGGCGCTTCTACCAACGATGAATTTAAACTTGCTGCTCGTAGCCGGCTAGCCGCTATACAGTAGTCGGCTGCTGCCCTTACAAGGAGGAGAGGCCTCTGGATCCCCGCCTCGCGCTGGCTTGCAGCGCGTCGGTAGAAGACAACCTAAGTCATAGTAATGGCATTCTCAGGTCACCACCCACGTAGCCGGGCCGGTCGTTCTCACCCGGTATGCAATACTCGCAGGTAAAGATGGCTTCCTCGCTGACGCCGACGAAGACCGTTTCAAAACGCCCCAAATGAACCTCAATGGAGTGGCCGTGAGGGGTGTGTCCGTTTCAGGGCCGGGGAAGTGGCGGAGGAGGCCGGATTGGGGACGGTATTCACCTACGACGCTGGGGTCCGCCATACGGTGGAGGCCCTGAGCGATGCTTGTCTACTGACTATAAGGGCCAGGGGGCCGAAAAGGCTTCTGAGTAACACGGGCTAATCATCCTAGGGCCCTCTCCCCAAGTTTCAAGAAGACCTATTAGCGGAAGACACAATGCCGTTTGAAGTCCCATGGACCCGCTAGTGCTTGCAGCCCGTCTATAGCACCGCCGTTCGAAGAATGAATATAGTCTCGATCTTGCCTGCCCATATGACTCTATCGAGCGCGTCGACGGCGCGAAACATTTCGTGCCGGAGGACCAAACGGAGGAGGCCACGGTGGCTGTGAAAGAACTGCTGAAGCAGACGTAGTACGCAGGGCTGCTTCCTAAAGTTTGCCGTGTGTGCTCGTTGGCTGAGCGCTGCCCTTAAGTTGCGCGATTCAAAGGGCTGGGATCCGGGGTTCCCGGACTCAGGGTTCCCTAACCGCACCGAGTCAGCTTTAGCGGAGCGCCGTTCCTTTTCGGGCGAGCGCGCTCCCGATGGCTCTGTATGCTTTGGCAACAGTTCACCTGGCAGGAGCGTACGAAACTAACTGAAAGGAGCCCCTTTGGCGGAGAGAGGTTCGCATCCCCGTGTAGAAGATGTAACTCGAATCGTTTTAAGGCCCATCGCTAGCCCTCTCCCGCTTGGGTTCTTCGCCTTTGGGACGGGGTCGATCTTGCAGAGCGCCCTGCAGTTCGGCCTAATACCCCAGGCAGATACCCAGAACCTAGCACTACTCTTCGGCGCCTTCGTTTTTCCGCTGGAGCTCTTGGCCGCGCTCCTCGCCTACTTCGCTCGCGAGAGCATAGGCGCTACCATCTTGAGCATAATCGCCTTCTCCTGGCTGGGTACCGCTATCGTCACGTACGTGTCCGCCCCGGACCCGACCAGCCCCACGATCGGCTTTCTCTACCTGGCCATCGCCATAATCCTGATTCTCCTAGGGGCGGTCGGCGCAATCGGCAAGCCCCTGCTCGCGACTGTCATGTTCCTGGCCTCTTTCCGCTACGGGCTGAACGGCATCTACGAGCTGACCTCGAGCGCCGGCCTACAGACCGCATCGGGTATCATAGGTTGCCTCATCTTCGCCCTCTCCCTCTACGGCGGCCTGGCCCTCGCCCTCGAAGACGCTCAGCACCGGACGGTGCTCCCGTTCGGACGGCGCGGCGAGGCCAGGGACGCCATCGAGGGCGGCCTGAACGATCAAGTCGGTCCGGTTGCGAAGGAGGCCGGCGTCCGCAAGCAGCTTTGACCGAGAGAGTTCGCCTCCCGGTGTCGTTAAACGCTCGACGGGCGTGGTCAGAGACAATATTCCGAACGGGAGCGAACCCGTTATGGAGGCTCCGTACCCGACCATCTCCCAGGCTAGCGCGCGGCCCTTCACCCTGGGCATCACGTGTCGCCACAGCCGCGGCGAGGTAGGGATACCGTGAACGAAACCACGGGTAGTCCCTCGCTCGTCTCCTCCCAGCGCATCCGGACGCCATCCACCTCGACGAATTTCGACTCCATCGTCTACCCTCCCTCGACCGCGACGATTCGATCCGCGACCTCCCGCAGGTCGGCGCCGACGACGTCCGGGCGCGGGGCCGTCGGGAAGAGCGCCTTCCCCGGCCTGGCCACGAAGGCGGCGGCGCAACCGGCTCTAAGAGCGCCCGCTATATCCCAGCCGTGGGCCGCGACAAGCCGAATCTCCCCAAGCTCCACCCCGAGGCTCTCTGCCGCCATGCGATACGGCTCCGGGGCCGGCTTCAAGCGCTGCGCGGCATCGGCGGAGAGGGTCTGCTCGAAGTACTCGCGCAGGCCGGAGTTCTGTATCTGAGCCTCGCCGACCTGCCCGGTCGAGTTGGTCAGGGTGGCGAGCCTGAGTCCTGCCTCGCGCAGACGGGAGAGGCTCTCCTCCACCTCCGGGTGGGGCGGCATCTCCTTCATGCCGCCCAAGATCTCGCCCACTTCATCGTCGGAGACCTCAACGCCTCGGCTCTCGGCGAGCATCTTGAGGGCGAGGCCCCCGATAGTCCCGAACTCCTGGTAGACGCCCGTGACAGTCTCGGTGAGCCAGAGCTGGAGGAACTGGTCGAACCAGGCCTGCCTCGCCGAGGCGTCTCCGAAGACGCGCTCGAAGTGCGGGTCAAGCGCCCCCATGTCAAGCAGCGTCTCGTTGACATCGAACAAGCAGACTCGCGCCATGGCGCCTCCTATTCAGTCCTTGGTTCCCTTGCAGGTCCTCTATACCCTAAAAGGCTGCGGACGCGAACAACTACCGTGCAACCCCCCAGCGATTTGGGAGGTATTGAGACACACCACATCATCGATGCATGCCCCGCGCTCGGAGACCTGAGAAGCGTTAGCCTAACCTTGGTGGCTGCTAATTCACCGCCGTCGGCGTCAGCGAGAGGCGAAGCTGAAACGGGAGGAACGGGCAGCCTCAGGACCGTCGAGGAGGGCCTTTACGAGCGATACGTCCAGCAGCATGTCGGGGTTGAGGCGGAAGCGGAACACAGCGAGAACAGCGCGGAGCTCTTTGATCTGCTCCTCGTCCATAATGTCCCTTTCGACGACCTCGCTCCTGCTCGGTAGCGGCAGCTCCAGTACGCTGCTGCGCGCCGCTTCGAGCAGCTCACGCTTACGCTCCTTGTAGGGGGGCGTGTTTACTAGGAGGCTTACGCGTTCCCAGGCGACCTTTAGAAACCCTGGCCACCTTGCAATGCCACGGTAGTAGCTTGCCACATCCGGGTGGCCGTGACGCTTCCGGATCTCCTCGAAGACCTCCTTTGTCTCCTCGGTCGCCTCGTCGGGCTCCACCATCGGCAAGCTCGTCGTTCCCTCTGTCACGCCCGGTGGGATGCCTTTCTCCCGCGGGCCGTTCGCGGCGCCCGTCTCGCCGCCTAACCCTTCGTCTAAGGCGCTCGAGACGAGCAGGAGTTTGGGCAGGACGTAATGAATCGTGTCGGTGAAGGCGCGTATCTGCTTGAGATCACCTAGAGATGTCCAGTCTGTTGGTTCGTATATAGGCTCCACGAGCGCCCGCGCCCGCAGGGTATCTGCCGCCTCCTCGAAGCGGGGGGTGAGCAGATGCGGTGCTATCTTGTTCCAGGCAAAGGAGAGGTAGGGTGAGTAGTTGGCTAGAGAGCGGAAGAGGAAGTTGACAACTGGGACGCGCAGGTGCGTCCTCGTCTCCTCGTAAACGGCGCGTACCCCCTCGCCGGCCTCGTC
Source organism: Rubrobacteraceae bacterium (assembly GCA_035645375.1). Taxonomy (GTDB): domain Bacteria; phylum Actinomycetota; class Rubrobacteria; order Rubrobacterales; family Rubrobacteraceae; genus Rubrobacter_F. The sequence continues at coordinate 71,255 of DASQMR010000189.1, read as the reverse complement.
CGGCATCACCTCGCCTAGCTGCGGGATCAGACGCAGCCCCCGCTCGACGTCTTCCGATCTCTCGAACAACATCGTCCTTTGCCTCCTACTGACTGGTCCGCTTTCTGTTCTGCTGACCGCTCTACAACTTTAACAACGGCAAGATAGAGCCTGTCGTAGCCAGGTCTGGCCCGTGCGGCCGAGGATAGAAGCTCTATGGTGCAAATAGCAGGACGATTGGGGTCTATCGGCGTGTATGGATCTCAGCGTCGATCTGCGGGATCAGTACTTCCTGCAAGACTACCCACCAACCTAGGTCGCCTTCTTCTAGGGCCAGCTCGGCTTCCTCGACCAGCTCACGGTAGAGCTCCTCGAATTCTGCGCTCCTTGTGAGAGGCGTCCCTCCGGCTACGATTCTCTTCTCTTCCTGCTTATAGGCCGTTGCATTCATTCTTTTTCACCTGCTCCCTTCGTAGGCTTCTAGATTTGTGTACCTACTAATACGCACCGCCTGCCAGTTCGATTCAAGCGGTGGCGCCATCGTACCCGCTCTATGCAAAGGATCCGTAAAGAGTTGGTTGAGAATGCTTTAAGAGGCTGGCCCCGGTCTAATAGGGATATGCGACCGAGCGCTGTGATCTATAGCTTTGGGGGTATAGGATCGGGGCAAAGGCCAAAGGCGAACTCGTAGCTGTGGGTCTCGATACGACTACTCCTGAAAGGAGTGATTCACTTGGAACTGATACCTCCCACGTTAGGTCTGGGGTTGCTGCTCACCTTGGGTGGGCTGGTCGGCCTAGGTTTCGGCATCTACGCCCTTATATGGGGAGGTCGTGGACAAGAAGGCGGTGGTTTGGGGCCCATCCCTGAGCGCGGCATTCACGCCATAGCGGGTCTAAGGATGCTTGTGGGCGGAACGGTAGTTCTCATTCTCGGCATCATTGCCCTATGGTCTTATTTCTCTACCTGAGGTCTCTCCAGCAAAGCTTAGAAGAGCATGGACGGTGCGCCTTGGCCCTCTTGCATGTCCTCATCTTCTCTTAGTTTCCGAGACTACCTCTTCTAGAGATCGTCTAAAAAGTCGCTTGGTGGCCTCTGAAGCGTATGTTTGGCGGCGCAACACTGCAAAACATGCCCTCTGTGCCCCGTTTCAGCAGTTCGTAGGGTCTTCGGTTAGAGAGTTCGAGATTTTTTAGACAGGTTCTAGCGGCAATCTAGTGGATAGAGACAATCAACCTTCTAGCTATACGCTTTGAAGTGTGGCTTGTCGGGTAACTTGTTACGGTACTGCTCGCGACGAGAGCCTTGATCTTCAAATCAGGAGTAATGTGTGTCTATCCCAAATCGGGAAACCCCCGACTTAACCTCACTGGGCGCACCGAGCCCACTAGGAAACCGGCGACAGCTGGATGAGTATAACTACGAACACTTTCGGCCCAAACACCTGCTCGCCGACCTCTGGAAGACTCTACGGGGAGAGGGACTTCAGCCCGGTTCCGAGGCCCCAGACTTTGAGATGGAGACGACCGAGGGCGATCGGGTGCGGCTGAGCGAGTTGCGCGGCCGGCCGGTGGTGCTCCGCTTCGGCAGCGTCACCTGACCGCTCACCACCGGCGCGGTCGCGCCGTGGAAACAACTCTTTGAGTGGTACGGCGATCGGGTAGAGTTCCTCGACGTCCTCATCAGGCAGGCACACCCTGGGCAGGAGCGTGCCCCCTATCGGAGCTACGAAGAGAAGCTAGAGTCAGCCCAGGAGTACAAGCGCGAGGAGGGGATTCTCTGGAGTGTCTTAGTCGACGACTACGCAGGAACGGCGCACCGGGCCTACAGCCGGGAGATGACTGACCCTGTGTTCCTGATTGATTCGGACGGGCGGGTGGCCTTCTACCTGATGTGGGCACACGCTCCGACGCTGAAGAAGGCAATCGACGAGCTGTTAAAACAGGGTGGGAGAGGAGTAGTGAACGGTGGTATCGATAAGATGCTCCATCTCTTTGTCTCGTTCGTCAACGGCTATCATGGTCTCAGGCGCGGTGGCCGGCGGGCAGTACGCGAGTACAACACCGGTGCCTTTGGGGCCGGAGCCCTTACCTTCCTCGGGAGCAAGGCCAAGGCCGTGCTCGCGCCGCTGGCGTTGCGCGCTGAGCCGCTGCCCAAGGCGGCGAGGTTCGCCTTGTTGCTTGTAGGCCTCGCGATCGCCGCGTTAAGCGTGCAATCCCTGCGCCAGCGCGGTTAGGCTTCTCTCTGTGGATCTGCTGCTCAAGCTTCTCTCCACGGCCGCCGCGGGCGCCTTGGACGTGTGGGTCGGGATTATTACCGGCGTGGCCTTAGGGCTCTCCCCTGTCTTAAGCGGCGCCGTTAGCATAGCGAGCGCGGTCGTGGGGGTAACGCTCGTAGTCGTAGCCGGCGAGCGGCTGCAGGGTCGGATCTACCGCAGCCGCAGGCTTGCCAGGCGCCGCGAGCGCATAGAACGCGTTTGGAAGCGCTACGGGATCCCCGGCGTGGCCTTGCAGGCCCCACTGCTCACGGGGCCGCTCCTGGCGACCGTCCTAGCCCTGGGCCTTGGAGCTCCTCCACGTACCCTCCTGTATTGGATGTTCGCCAGCCTAGTTTTGTGGGGAGTCGTCCTCACCGGGGCTACGGCCTTGGGCCTCTCCGTGTTCTCCGGCTAGGGTTCAATTTCCGAAAAGCCTTAGCGCGTCTAACAAAACCTGGTAGCGAGTAGGGTCAGAGCATAACTAAACCCCTGCGTGCAGCGTCTGGTCTGGATGACGGGGGCAGGCAGGTTACGCAGCCCCGCCTGCCCGCCGACGCGGTGATGTTCACAGCGATGCGCCTTGCCGGGACGGCTGTTCATGCTTGGCGCCCCGCTCTTTCAGCCGTGGCCGCCCAACCTCCTTGGGGCGTGCTTTGATTGAGGTCCACCACACCAATCCGATATAGAGCACTTGCATGGGCGTTCGAATCCATAACGGCTCGGCAGCCTCTCCACGAAGGGGAACCTCGCTGAGTGCTGCGTACACATTGGCCGAAAACAGCGCGACCAACAGGAGCACCAGGCAAATGCCGGCAAGCTTGCGCGTTCTAGAGATCAGCAGGCCAATCGCTCCCGCAATCTCAAACAAGCCGCTCAAGTAGATGACCCATAGGTCGTTGGGCAAGGGAGGGGGAATCATCGCCGCGAAGTCGTATTTCATGCTGGTGAAGTGGCTGGTGCCGGTGAACAGGAACATGACCACCAGAGCCCCACGGCTGGCCGCTCTCCAAGAGGAGAGTCGCTCTACCCCCAGCAGCCCCACTACTCGTAGGAGGATGAACGAAATAACTAGCACGAACAAAGATACCATGTGTGTCTCCTTTCCTGGAAGGGCAAGCGATTCACCCTCCGCTTATGCTGCGCCCTTCGATAGGTCGCTTACTTCTTGTTGCATCTCTTCGCTTCTACCTTGCGGCAGTTTCTGCTCGCCGAAGGCTCGTCTCGTGCCGCGTAGGGCGTCCGTGACGAACGACACCACCGCTGCTAACAACGAGACCGAGAGCAGGATCGAGAGCCCGGCCGCCAGGGCTCCTAGCAACGGGGACTCCACACCGAGGAGGGTCTTCTCGTAAATCGGCTATAAGCGCCGTCTGCCGAGCAGTGTCAGAGGCTTTACCCCTGTTAGGTTGGACTAAGGCCTCTTAACACATTCCCTACTACCACCTTACAGATTCCTAACAGTAGATGGATACGATGGTATTGCCGTCTGCTTCGGCCGGGGATGCTCTCCTAATCTTCTCCGGTTTCTTCTCGTACTCTCAGAGCCGCGAGTATTGGCGGAGAGGGACGGTGGGAGTCGGCTAGGGATATGTTGTGCCAGATATGGGCGAGGAGGACAAAGAAATGCGTGGGAATGAAGGAAAAGAAAAGCAGACACCGTCGCTTTTCGGGCTTGCCGCGCCGGCGCTCGGGATACTCTTGGCCTTAGCAGCGGCGGTCATGGCTTCCACACAGCAGTTTTCAGTACTCGGTGCAACGTCGACCGCGTTCGTGGGAATCATAGTGGGGATAGTGGGCTACTTCCTCGGCGCCCGCAGGCTCGGGACTGTGGCTGCCTTCCTCTCGATCGTCGCGCTGATCTTCGGTCTCGCTGTCAGTCAAGGGCTTGTTCCTGGCTTGGAGCGGACCGATCCGGTGGAAAACCAACAGAGGGGATGACAACCTCGGCTCACTCGAGACCGGAGACTTCTATCCTAATTCTTCTCCGGTCTCTTTTTCTGAAATCTTCGTTGAGCAGCCAAGGAGGAGAAACGGCAGTAGACGTATCGTTGCTATCTTCGTGGCGGCTGTCGTATCCGTGCTTGCCGTGGCTGCGTGTAGCGGCGGCAAGAGGAAGCACAACTTTGAAAAGTACTCTGAAAAAGCGAACTGACTAAAGTAAGGAGATTCATGAAAAGAAGACTTGCGTTTATTTTTCTCACCGCTTTAGTTTCGATCTTCTTCGGTGCAGCGGCGTGCGGGGGCGGTGGGGATGAAGAGCAGCAGGGAGGCGTCCAGCAGCAGGAAGAGCTAGAGCAGCTAGAGCAGGCAGTGCAAGAGCAACAAGGGGATATAGAGTCAATAAAGGTATCAGAACAAGAAGAGCAGGGACAAGATAAGGAGAGCGGCGTAGGGGGTCAGTAAACTAAGAGGGAAGCTGCTGGACAGAAGCCTGCACGGTAACCGATCGGGTCGGAGTTCGGTAGGACCCCGGCCCTTTCTTGCTCGCCAACTGTTTAGACGAGCTCTTTTCGAGAATCCGGAGTTCTAGGCATTTTATGCAACGTGATAGAGAGGAGGATCTGTTAAGCGGCTAGCGCCGCTCAAAGTTAAAATGCTTCTTCCCGTTGAAGACAGGGACGCGAACTCTAAGGGACACAGCTATGTTCGGTCATTATCGGCAGAGACTTCGAACGACGCTAGGGTCGAGCGCCGCTCCCTACGGCTATACCCTAGCAACTTGGACATCTGGAGCGGTGCTAATTCATGATCGTGGGTTCCCAAACGCCCTTGCCGCACTCAGCTTCATGCTCGGGGCCGTATTGGGCTTCGCTGTTGTCGGCGTCCTCGCCTTCGGCGGTTTGACCCGTCACTTCGATAGCGAATACGGTGAGGCTCCCCTTGTGTAGGGCATTCCATTTCTTGTCGGTAGCGTTGGCGATTGGAGCAGCGGTGCTCGTGACCTCCCTGGTCGAGAGTTTTATTTTAGCTTGGCCTTTAGGAGGGTTCTTATACACATCCACTTACCTGCTTACGGCAGGAGCGGAGGCAACGATTGCCTATAAATGAGACCATAGAAGAGAAAAATAGCAAAATGCTGGAGCTCTCAGAGAGACCTCGGCCAGCTCTTTCTCATGCCCCAATGGCTTTCGAAGTCTGACGTTACGTACGAGTAGTGAGCATATCAGAGCTAACAGAAGTTTTTGTAGCTGCTTAAGAAAGAGCGCATGGAGGTAGCAATTTAATGATTGGAATCCTCATCACTACCGTTGGCATACTACTCCTCGTGTTAGGGATCGTAGGAGCAAGTATAGAAGTATATGGACGATTACTGTCTGTGATGGTACAGCAACAGGTATCTGCAATAACTCAACAATTACCCGCAATACTTCAACCAGAAGAAGCAGACATTGCTGAGGAGCCAGGACCACCATTTGATTCCACGGCTATCCTCGGGAGCCTCGTTGATAACCTAGTAAACACGCCGTTGTGGCTCGCTCTTGCGGTAGCTGGGATTGTGCTGATCTACTTTGGCTTATACGTTGCGCAGCGGTAGATATCTAGACATTACATAATCCTCGCTACCAACTCCTGGCCCGTCCCTGCACATCTATTCGGCACCAGTACATGTTGTGTCCGCATTGGGGGACCTCCGCTTGCCTCGTCTCCTTTATTTAGGTCGGGCGGAGAAACCAGGCCCCCGCCCGACGAGCTCTGTTTGGAGCGCGCTACCGGGCTGCTCCTTCGACCGGAGAGTCTGTCGCCCTTGTCGCCGAGGACGGCGGGATGTTGCGGTTGAAGCGGAAGAGGTTGGTGGGATCGTAACGGTCCTTGAGCGCGATCAGGCGCTGCCAGTCTTCGGGCGAGTAGGCGGCACGCACGCGTTCGAGGGTTGCGCCGTCGAGGTCCATGAAGTTGACGTAGGTAGCGCCGCTGGCATGCGGGCGCACGGCCTCTGCTACGTAGGCGAGGTACGCCTGGACCGCCTGGGCCACTTCAGGGGTCGGGGTCGCTCCGAGTCCGTACATGATAAACCGGGAGTCGCTGCGGCCCATGGGATTCAGGTCGGCGGGCGGTCGCGAGAGGGCGCCACCAAGCTGGCGCAGCTCGAGCATGACCAAGGGGGAGTTAGAGTCAGCGCCTGCGAGCTTCACGAGCGTCTCGACCGTCTCCGGCGAGAGCTCGCGCAGCATCTCCACGTGCCCGAAGGCTCCTATCGGGTCTACGGGGTCCATGCTGATCGCGTCCATCGCCTCGTAGGGCATGATCCCGAAGGTGTCCATGACGGGCTCGCCGAATTCCCGCCAGGGACGCAGCAGTTCCTCGCCCTTCTCCTCGAGATCCTCGCCGCTATAGCAGGCCCTTACTAGGATCAGAGAGTTCCCGCGCAACGGCTCCGGGATCTCCTCGAACGGAGGGAAGTTCATGAACGCGACCCCCGAGGTCACCTCCTCGGGAAGATCCGCGGACCAGCGGCTATAAAGTTCAAGGACCTCAGCTGCCCTTTCGATTGGGTAGAAGAGATCCCCGCCGTAGACGTGGGTTATAGGGTAGAGGGAAAACTCCAGGGAAGTGACGATCCCGAAGTTCCCCCCGCCACCCTTGAGGCCCCAGAACAAGTCCGCGTTCTCGTGGGCACTGGCCTTGATCAGTTCCCCGTCGGCGGTGACGACGTCGGCCTCCTTGACGGAGTCAGCAGCGAAGCCGTACTTGCGCCCGAGCCAGCCGAAGCCGCCGCCCATCGTGTAGCCCACAACGCCCACCTCGGAGGAGGAGCCTTGCAGACCCGCGAGCCCGTGCGCCGAGGCTTCGGGGAGCACGTCCGCCCACTTCGCGCCGGCCTCGACGCGGGCGGTGCGGGTTTCGGGGTCCACGTGCACGCCCTTCATGCGCGAGGTATTGATGAGTATGCCGCCGTCGGCGGGGGCCGCGACGCCGTGCCCGGTGGCCATCACGCCTACGCCCAGGCCCTGCTCGCGAGCCAGGCGTACCGCGGCGAGCACGTCTGCCGCCCCCTCGGCCACTACCACTAGCGCTGGGTGCTGGTCGGCGTTGAGGTTCCACGCCGCGCGCGCCCCGTCGTAACCTTCGTCGCCCGGTACGTATGCCGCGCCCCTCAGGCTGGCTCGGAGGGCTTCGAGCTTGAGTGCGTCTATACTAATCGTCTCCACGTCTAGCTCCTTTCTGGAACAACTCTTTCTTAACTCTTGCTGAGACACCTTATCCGGTAGGTCGGCTTCGATATATAGGACAAATGTCCTATGCGCTCATAGCATTTTCTTGCACATTGATCTATCCTCGAAGCTGTACTTGGCGGTGATGAGCAAGGGTTTCTCTAGGTCTAGTGAGCTTTAAAGGGTTTTGCCCTGCAAAGAACCGCTGTAGGTTCCAGCAACCCTACTCTTTGTCATCGGTCTTTTGGCCGTAGCTTCTTCGCATTCTCTAACGAGCGGGGGAGTGGGAGACAGCAGCGGGACTGGCGCGGATAGAGTGGCGTGGCTTGGGGTAGGCGTCGTCCTGACAGCGCTCGTGAGAGCGTGGGCCAGCGTCCCTCTGCCGGAGAGCGTGCTAATGGCTTTCTAGTCGTGCTGATGGTCCTCACGGGCGCCGACGGACACCTTACTGAGGAGCCCCGCCGTTGTCGAGCATGTCTGCTTCTTTGAGGCGTCCACCCTACTCACCGTCGGCGCGTTCGTCGGTTTCGGCTCCGCACTCATGGGCGCCGGCGGGTCCGTCTTGCTCGTCTCGATCCTGCTGATTTTGCGGACACCGGTGCTAGTGGCTGTGAGTGTCAGCCAGGCCGTCTCGCTGCCGGTGGCGGCCTTCTCTACTGTGGGCTACGTCCTCTACAGCTCGGTAGATTTTGTCCTCAGCACGACGTGAGGCTGGTGGCGGTTGTGGGCGTGGTGACCAGCGTATGGATAGCCTACGCGGTCCGGGCTGCGGCGCGTAGGTGCGTGGGCCCTTCTCTTTACAGGGCTCCTGATCGCGGCGCAGATGACGCTAGCAGGACCGTACCTTGACTCTCTACACAGCGTGAGCTTACGGAGAGCGTGTAGAACGCCTGGACCTCCTCGTCGTGGACTAGGCCGGGTGCTCCCCGTAGGTCATGGAGTAGCCGATCCGCGGTTTGAGCTTATCGTACTTGGTCGACAGCTATGACGAAGCCGCGCAGCTCGTAGCCGGCGATCAGGTCGTTCCAGCTTACGGACGGTTTGCGCTCGATGTACAGATCTTTTAGGGAGAGCAAGCGTGTGAGGAAGATGTCGGTCTCCTGGAGGGCGACGTAGTATCCTGGGCAGCGGTGGTGGCCGTCGCCGAAGCTCATCACCGGCGGGCCTAAGCGCTCCGCGAGAAGCTCGCGTCCCGGCATCAGCGCCAGCGGGCACTCTCCAACCGCCGCCTCGTCTGCGTTGACCGCGTAGGTGTCGAGGGCGATGAGGCTTCCCTTCGGGATAGTTAGAAGCTCGCCGCCGCCATCAAGATAAAGGTCGGCTGTCGCGCGGCGGTATAGGTGGCCGACGACGGGCTCGAGGCGCAGGATCTCCCCCAGAACGTCGTGGCGCTCACCCTCGTCGCCATGCAGGTATCGCTCGCGGAGGGCGGGTTGTTCGAGCATGTGCCAAGCGGCGATACTTATGAACTCGCGCGTCGTGGCCATGCCTGCGGCACCATAGGTTATGCACTCGGTGAGTATTTCGGCATCTCCATAGCCGCGCGAGAGGAGGTGGGAGATTACGTCCTGTCGCGGCTCCTTCCTCCTAGCCTCGATCGCGGGCTTCACATCGAGGTAGAAGAATGCCGCCACCCGCGCCTGGTTGCGCGCGAAGCCGAGGAGCGCGCGCGGATTCCACCCGAACCCGATCATATCTCCTTCGAAGAAAGCGTCGAGGCGCCTCGCCATCCCCGGCAGCCGACTCTCCGTGAGGCCCACGACCCGGCCGGCCACCCCGACCGCGAGCTCCATGCTTAGTGTGGCGAGATCCGCCCGTCGCTCGCGCAATAGCCTCCGGATTGCCCGGCCGGCGAGCTCCTCCATTAGGCCGCGGTAGTTCTCGCTTACGGTCCTGGGCGAGAAGAAACGGGCGGTCTGTCGGCGCTGCTCGTGGTGCGGCTGGCCCTCCTGATAGAGGATCGGAGGCCTCATTTTCTGCGGCATCTTCTCCAGCAGCTCCGCGTTGAAGCCGGCCTGCTTCGTGTCAGCGCTCCGTAAGACCGCCCGCGCTTGAGCGTACCCGCGAACGTGCCACACACCTTCCGCGTCGCGCTCGACGGGCTTCCCCGCGGGCTCGTGGCTACGCGTCGTCTTCCGCTGGGAGATCGCGGTATGGTCCACCGGACACTGCGCTCGAACCTCGTTCGACACGTCTACTCCTTTCCTCCACGCCCGAGGCATTTTTGCGCTACGGGCAAATATAAAGAATTTGACGATGGTAACGGTTATGACGACGGCATATAGCCTCTTTCTCCGCAAAGCTCTCGCTGCTCCTGGCGCAAGCCGCTAATAGTCTTTGATGGGAGATCAAACGAACTTTTCTGCGTTCACCCGCACCTCGTCTTCTTCGGCGAAGTGCTCCTGGATGTACTTCTCGCCTTCGTCGCACAGGAGGGTAACGATTGTCTTTAGCTCAGGGTAGGCTGCCTTGATCTTTCTAGCGGCGAGCAGATTCGCACCGCTACTGGGGCCGACAAAAAGGCCATATTGCTTGGCTAGGCGGCGCATCTCTTTGACGGCCTCCTCAGAGTCGACGGTGAGAGCAGTATCCACCAGCCGTCTATGGCGCTCGAAGATGCCGGGGACGAACCCGTCGGAGATGCCCTCGATCAGGTGCTCCCCGACCTCTCCGCACATAATGGTCGCGGACTCCGAGGGCTCCATGGCGAACAGGTTGACGTTGGGGTTGGCCTCGCGGAACGCCTGTCCCACCCCGACTAGCGTGCCGCCGGTACCCACTCCCATCACCATAGCGTCGGGTAAGGCGCCTTCGGGCAGCTGCGAGAGAATCTCGGGACCAAGGATCAGGCGGTTCTCCTCAACGTTCCACTCCGACTCAAATTGGGAAGGGCAGAAGTATCCCGAGCTTCGACCCAACTCCTTGGCCTTCTCGAGCGCTGCGTCTACGTGGAAGTGGCCGATCTGGAGCACCTCGGCGCCGAAGGCGCGGCTTATGGCCACTCGCCCACCGCTCATGCCTTGGGGCATGACCACCAGCATCCGATAACCCTTAACCGCAGCCACCATTGAGAGGGCGTTGCCGGTGTTGCCGCTCGTGGCCTCGACGATCGTATCGCCGGGCTCCAAGAGGCCCTCCGCTTCGGCCTTCTCGATCATGTACTTGGCGATCCTCGCCTTGATCGAGCCGGAGGGGTTCAGGAACTCACACTTGCAGTAAATCCCCTCGATCTTAAGAAGCGGCGTATCCCCCACCGCATCGAGAATGCTGCTCGAGACGCCGAAGAACTTTCTAGCTTTCATGCAGAAACTTTCCCTTCGCTTCTTGGCTAAGTTTTGTGTACACGTTACTACCCTGTAGGGTGAGCAGACATACACGTCGCTACATCGAATGCAATCTGTGCACCACAAGAAAGATCGGCGAGCTGGCCTAGCCTGGCCAGCCCCTTTCGGCACCAACACCACGAACGGTGGCCGGATCGCCATCTTCGCCGGCGGCATCTCACTGAGGCGTGATGGCGAGGTGGTCGGCGCGGTAGGAGTGAGTAGAGGCACGGTTGATGAGGACCACGAGGTGGCGGAAGCCGGCGTCGCTGCCTTTGGCTAATGCGGAGCGGGGGCGCTGGAGGCCTTAACGCTTAAAGAAAAACAGCAGTTCTACCGTATAATCAGATTGCGAGTTGTTACTAATATGGACGGTCCGCCGGTGGTGAGCGGCGTGTTCGGAGAGGGCTTCGGGGTTTGTCAGTGGAGAAGTCAACGAAGAGTGAGTTCCGCGTAAACAGCGAGTATCTGCCGACCGGCGACCAGCCGCGAGCGATAGAGAGCTTGGCCTCGGGTCTCGATGTAGAGATGGATGTCCAGACCCTGCTCGGGGTTACCGGCAGCGGCAAGACATATACGATGGCCAAAACCATCGAGCAGGTCGGGAGGCCGGCGCTCATCATCGCGCACAACAAGACGCTCGCAGCGCAGCTTGCCAACGAGTTCGCCGAGTTCTTCCCGAACAACGCCGTCGAGTACTTCGTCTCGTACTACGACTACTACCAGCCGGAGGCATACGTGCCCCGCACCGACACGTTCATCGAGAAGGACGCCCAGATCAACGAAGACATAGACCGCTTGCGCCACTCTACGACGAGCAGCCTGTTCACCCGGCGCGACGTGATCGTGGTAGCGAGCGTATCGGCGATCTACGGGCTCGGTAGCCCGGAGGAGTACCGCTCGAAGATGGTCCTCCTAGAAGAAGGCGGCTTCTACGACCTCGACGACGTGCTTCGTGACCTCGTGCGCATCCAGCACGCGCGCAACGACTACCAGTTAAACCGGGGTACCTTTCGCGTGCGCGGCGATGTGTTGGAGGTGCACCCAGCATATCAGGACACCGTCTACCGGGTCTCGTTCTTCGGGGACGAGGTCGAGAACATAACTGAGGTCGACCCGCTGACCGGTGAGGTCTTGCGGGAGCTGAAGGTGCTGACCGTTTATCCGGCGACCCACTTCGTCACGGACGAGGACCGTCTCGCGGTTGGCGTGAAGAACATCGAGGCGGAGTTGGAGGAGCGCTACGCGGAGCTTGAGGTACAGGGCAAGGTGCTGGAGGCGTACCGCTTGCGACAGCGGACGATGTACGATCTGGAGATGATGCGCGAGCTCGGGTTCACCTCCGGCATCGAGAACTACTCGCGCCACCTTGACGGGCGTCCGCCGGGTTCGACGCCGTACACCTTGCTCGACTACTTCCCGGATGACTACGTCACGTTCGTGGACGAGTCACACATCACGCTGCCCCAGATCGGGGGAATGTACAAGGGCGACCGTAGCCGCAAGACGACGCTCGTAGAGTTCGGATTCCGGCTGCCGAGCGCCCTGGACAACCGGCCTCTTACCTTCGAGGAATTCCTGCTCAAGACAAACCAGATGGTCTGCGTCTCGGCCACGCCGGGGCCGTACGAGCTACAGAACTCCGGGCAGATCGTCGAGCAGATCATCCGTCCCACTGGTCTTATTGACCCGGAGGTCGAGGTGCGCCCGACGAAGAACCAGATCGACGACCTCCTCAACGAGGTCGCCAAGCGCGTCGAGCACGACGAGCGCGTCCTCGTTACCACCCTGACCATCAAGATGGCCGAAGATCTGACGGATTACCTGCTGGAGAACAACGTCAAAGCTCGATACATGCACGCCAACATAGAGACGCTCGACCGCATCCAGATCATCCGAGGTTTGCGCACCGGCGAGTTCGACGTGCTGGTGGGTATCAACCTGCTGCGCGAGGGCCTCGACCTCCCCGAGGTCACGCTGGTCGCCATCCTCGACGCCGACAAGGAAGGCTTTCTGCGCGGGGAGCGCGCCCTGATCCAGACGATCGGCCGGGCGGCGCGTAACGTCAAGGGGCGGGTCGTCATGTATGCCGATAAGATGACCGACGCGATGAAGGCCGCGATAGGGGAGACGGAGCGCCGGCGCGAGATCCAGAGGGCCCACAACGAGCGCAACAACATAGAGCCGAGGACTATCACGAAAGGCGTCTCGGATATCCTCATCGCCGCCGAGGCGAAAGGCCTCTACAAGACTAACAAGAAGGGTACCGCACGTGAGGCTCCGCGTGACCCCGAGGAGCTACACAACCTCATCGCCGACCTCGAAGCTGAGATGCTCGCCGCCGCCGAGGACCTCAAGTTCGAGTACGCGGCCAAGCTGCGGGACGAGATCAAGGACCTTGAGAGGCAGTTGCAGGAAGTCTCTTCGTAGAACAAAAGGACGAACTGAACCAGTCTAGCTCCCTGATTCCAACTAAATTCTACAAGAAGCGGCAGAAAGAAATAGAAGTAGTGCAAGCCTCCTACAAGGCCGACGAGGATCGCCAAATTCTGTGGCGGCACGGTGGGGGCCCCTATTGAGAAAATTGTATAACCCAGCTGTTAAAAGGCAGAGGATGATGAATTGGCTGGTGTTGTTTAAGCAAGCCCAAGCAACGAGAGGCTGCCATACAGCGTGCTAAGATAGCTTACTTAATAATAAGCTGGCGTGACTACCGGACAGTTCCCGAACTCGGAGAGGTTCCGAAAATCCATAAGCTCGTGCGCTCTGTTTGCGTCGGGCCTCTTCTGCTGGGCGGGGTTCACGCTTCTTATCGCCTTGCAGCCACTCGGTTCTGAAGAGCGTCTCTTCGCCGTGGCCGCGGCTTCAGGGGCCGTGCAGGTCCCCGCCGCCATTGCCGTGTGTCTGGCGGTATGCGGAGATCGCCGGAGAGCTCTATATAAGCCTGTACACCGTAAAGAACCAACGTCTCCAGCATCCTTGCGCAAGCTCGGCCTCAAGACCCGGCGCGAGATCTCCTAAGACGTTTAGGGCATAACGAGGCCGCCGTCGCAGGTTATGTACTGGCCGGTGACGAAATCTGCCCACGGTGAGGCGAACATGAGGACGGCGCGACCCATATCCTCCGGGGTACCGAGACGCCTCAAGGGTGTCGAGCCCGCGACGATCTGGCGGACCTCATCGGTTGTCGGGGCGCTGGCGTCGGTCCCGTCTATGAGGCCGCCGGCGATCATGTTTACCGTTATGCCGCTCGGGCCGAGCTCCGACGCCAGGTTGCGCGAGAAGCCGAGAAAGGCGCTCTTGGCGGTGGTGTAGTCATGGTAGGCGACGACGGGGTTGTTTATGAGGTTGGTCAGGATGTTGATAATCCTGCCTTCGCCTCTCTCCGTCATTCCCGGGACGACGGCTTGCGAGCAGCGAAACGCGCCCTGTAGCCCGCCTAGCTGGTGCTGGTAGTCTCCCCAGCCGATGCTTGCGAAGTCCTTGCGAGAGACGGGGTCGAACTTGTAGTCGGGGAGGGCGTTGTTGACGAGGATGTCGATGGGCCCAAGCGCTTCGGCCGCAGCCTGAACCATCTGCCCGACCGCACTCTCGTCGGTGACGTCGGCGCGGAGGGGCAGGGCTTTACCGCCCTTCTCCTGAATCTTGCGGGCGACCTCTGCGGCTCGTTCCTCGCTCTTGTGGTAGTTCACGACCACGGCGGCGCCCTCGTTAGCCAGCGAGCCCGCTATCGCTGCGCCGATACCCCGGCTCGCGCCGGTAACAAGGGCGACCTTGCCTTCTAGCATCCCCACGATGATCCTCTCCCTCCGCCGGTCTTAACCGGATCAGGTTCAAAGGGTCGGCGCCGGTCCAGCGCCCTCTCAGCCTCCTCTAGGCTCCCCTGTATCTATCTCTAACCGAGCATTCTACGAGAGACCGAATAACCTTTCAGCACAACCCCTACTCGTAGAGGCCGGCCCTCTGTTTCTGGCTTTCTATGGTGGCCTTTACCTGCCGGGCGTCGGGGAGCGCCATGCGCTCGACGTTCAGGCGACGGCCGTCGTTGATCTCCAGCGTGAGGGTGCAGTTGATCATGCCGCGTAGCGTGACGTTCGCCACCTGCTTGAGCCTGAGCGATACGATGTTCTCGCTCTGCCAGCCGGTTCTTAGCTCGATTCGGTCAGAGTAGACGTTGATTATGTTGTTCGTGCCTGCGCCTTGCGCCAATGGTCTCTGTTCCATTCCCACTTTCTAGGTTGAGGTCTCCATATTCTATTATCGACCGCCGGAAGCCCCGGAGGGGATCTCCGGGGCCTGGAAAGGAGGCCCGCCCGGCCGCTATGCAGGCCGAGCGGGGTCTGTTGCGCTGCTTCTCTTTAGGCAGCCCCTCCTGCCGCTCCTTCCACCGGGTCCTTTATGCCTTTCCTGCTGCCGCTGCCGTTCTGGTAGTCGGTAGCGATGAGCTGCTCGGAGTAGCCGTAGACGCCGTGCTCGGAGATGTCGAGGCCGTCGAGCTCGTGCTCGGGCTTGACCCTGAGGCCGATGGTGGCCTTGAGAGCCGCGAAGACTCCATAGGAGGTCAGGAAGACGAACCCGCCGCAGGCGACGATCCCGAGAGCCTGCACGCCGAGCTGGGAGAGCCCGCCGCCGTACAGGAGGCCCGGGCTACCGATCCCGGTTGCCTCGACCAGCGCTGGGGTGGCGAAGAGGCCCGTCGAGAGTGTTCCCCAGATGCCGCCCATACCGTGAGCCGCGATAGCGCCCAGAGGATCGTCCACCCCGATCTTGTCAACCAGGATGAGCACCGAGTACATGATGACGCCCGCTATAAAGCCGATTATGAGGGAGGCCCAGGGATCGACGAAGGCGCAGGCGGCGGTGATGGCGACGAGCGCGGCGATCGCGCCGTTGCCGGCCATCCCTACGTCCACGTGCCTGCGGTAGGCGTAGCTCATAAGCATCGCGCCGAGTACGCCCGCGCCGGCGGCCAGGTTGGTGGTAAGGGCTATGTCGGCGATGGAGGCGCCGACGGCGGACATCGTCGAGCCTGGGTTGAACCCGAACCAGCCGACCCACAGGATGATGACGCCCAACACCGCCAGCGGCATGTTGTGGCCCGGTATCGTCTGCGGGTTACCATTGTCGTCGTACTTGCCGATACGGGGCCCGAGGAGGAGCGTTCCCGCCAGAGCCGCCATCGCGCCCGAGAGGTGGACGACCGTGGAGCCAGCGAAGTCCTGCATACCAAACGTGGAGAGCCAGCCGCCGCCCCAGATCCAGTGCCCGACTATCGGGTAGATGAGCCCCGCGAAGACGACCGCGAAGATGCAGTATACGGCGAACCTGGTCCGCTCGAGCATGGTGCCCCACACGATGGCCAAAGAGACGAGCGCGAAGGCTACCTGGAACAAGAACTTGGCCGACAGCGGTACCGCCGTCCACGAGAGCCCGGCGTAGGTCGACTCGTCTCCGCCCAGGAAGAAGCCCTGAGTCCCTATTATGGAGTTGAGACCGCCGCCGTCGCTGAAGGTGAAAGCGAAGCCCGCCGCCCAGAACGCGACCAAACCTACGCCCATCATCGCGAGTATCTTGGCGACGACGCTCCCTACGTTTTTCATGCGGGAGAAGCCGACCTCAAGCATCGCGAAGCCTGCCTGCATAAACAACACCAGCATCGCCGCCAAGACCACCCACATCGTGTCCACGGCTAGCGCCACGTCCTCTGACGTCGCCGTTCCAGCCGTCACCGGCGTCTCCTGCGCGAACGCCGCCGCCGGCACAGCTGCGATCAGCAGCGACACCGTAATCATCAAAAGAATAAACTTGCGCAAAAGATCCCTCCTTCAGGGTACAGGGTATGTACTAACGGAACCTAGTCTACGTCCGCCTCCCCTTAAGGGTCTTTGGCCCAATGTACAAACATTCTCCTCAAACACGCGCGGCGGGTTGTACTCGCGTTGGGAGAGGCATGCCAGTGACCAGCTCTCAAGCCTCCTTGCGTGGGCGAGGCGGTCCAGAGCCGCCTCTACGGTCGGTGACCTTGTGTTCGTGTAACAGGTTCTCGTCTAGCGTTTTGGACGACGGACGGTTGTCGGGAGCTATCTGTCGGTGATGCTCGAAGGTTTCTCCGGGACGCGTCCCAGAAGCTGCATCGCCTTTATGCCTAAGGTGAGGCGTTCGCGATCCTCACTCTTGTCCACATCAAGGCGGGTGAGTTCGCGGACGCGCTCGAGACGGTAGCGGATGGTGTGGCGGTGGGCGAAGAGGCCGGCTGCTGTTTTGGCGGTCGAGGCGTCGTTGCCGAGATAGGTCACGAGGGTCGAGACCAGCTCCGTACCGTAACGGGAGTCGTAGGAGACGACCGGGGCGAGGGTCTCGGCGTAGAAAGATTCGAGCTCTTCGGGCTCTTCCTGAAGGACACGGAAGAGGAGCTTATACGTACCCGTCTGCTCGAAGGTCGAGACAGAGGAAGGGCCTTCTATACGGTGCCCGATCTCAAGCGCGACCTCGGCCTCCGAGTAGCCATCCGAGAGCGACGCCGGGTTCTCCTTGAAGCGCCCGATACCTACCGAGACCGTCAGGTCCGGTAGCAGCCCTTTCGCGTAGCGCTGGATGCGGGACGCCAGGTATATGGATTTCTCTCCAAGTTCTTCTGGCGCATCGTCTGCGGACGGCCCCACAAACAAGATGACGTTGTCCGAGCGCGGTCCGAGCAGGAAGTTCGAGAACACCTCGCGGGCCTGGAGGCGTACCGCGTCGGCCAGACGGCGTTTGAGCTCCTGAATCGCCGGTTCCTTCAGCTTCCTGCGGCTCAGATAGCCTGCGAAGTCATCTATGTCCACGACGACTGAGAGAGCGCCGGAGGAGAGGTCCGCTCCCAGGTACCGGGCGCGCTGGAGCAGGAGGTCGACAGAGCCGTGATGGCCGCTAACCACGTCGTCTACAAAGTCTCCCCGGACGCCCAACTCCGTCTCCAGGCGGACCCGCTCCTTGCCTAACTCGGCTTCCAGGGCGCGCGTGGCCCAGTACAGGACCACTACGTCTTCAGGGCGCAGGGGGGCGTCCGCGAGGTCCAACCAGAGATATCCCGCCGGCGCGCCGGCCCCGATCGGGGTCCAGAAAACCTCAGTCTCCTTGACCCGCCAACGCTCGACCGGCACCGACAGGAAGCCGTTTGGCAGGCGGGCGTAGCGGTCGCGGCGTTCGCGTCGGGTCTCCTCTACGCTCGAACCTCGCGAGGCGCGCAAGTCGTGCGCATCGAGGATGGAGACCAGGGCGCGCGCTCCTCCGCTCTCCGCACCTGGGTCTCCTTCCGCGACGATACGCCCGATCGGGTCTTCGACCACCACGGAGCGTCCCAGCAGGCCGGCGACCTTGCCTGCGAGCCTCTCGACCGAAGCCGCCGCTTCGCCCGGGCTCTCGAACAGGACCCGCGCCGCGCCGTGAGAATGCCGCAATAGCCCTTCGCCCTCAGTATCCCGCGCGAAGGTCGAGAACAGATCACGCAGCGGGACGCCCGGCGAGACTACGAACAACCCCAGACCCAACTCTCCGGCCTGTCTAGCCGACTCCTCCGTAATAGTTGTATCGGTGCGCCAGACGATCGCGGGCGCGTCCTCTTTGGCGACGATAGCGAGGAATTTGTCGTCCAGCTTTGCGCGATTCGTGACGACGACTTCGTCAGGGCCGAGCCAGCCCTCTGTCTCCTCGTCCACCGCCAGGCCCTTGACGGTACGGCCGGAGTCCCCCGACGCTAGCCGCCGGGCGTCGAACTCCTTCGTCAGGGTATTGAACAACTCCTTGAGATTCATCCGTCTCCAAATACGGCTGCTACAGCCTCCACTCGGACGAATTCAATATATACGACGAGCAACGACAACGCGCGGATGGCGGGAGAAATAGTTTGTACCGAACGCCAAAGATGCCGAGCGCTCCGCGACGAGAGCGGCGGGCCGGGCAGCCGTTCGCGCCCAGTCTTCCTGCCGGTCAGGGTAGATCCCGCCCCGGCGAGACGTCCCCGGGGTCGGGATCCACCCTGACCGGAACGACCTTTAAACTTGCCCGGGCTTCTTTGACTAGTATCGCTTCTGCCTTCTCGATTACGCTCTCGTGCATCGTCTGCACTTCCTGGAAGAAGCCGGCGAGCCTCTTGTCGCCCGCCGCCTCCGCCTCCAGAGCGTACCCGGCGCAGATCTCGGCCTCCCTCTGGGTATTGCGGAACAATCTCGCGAGGTTGTGGTCTTCGTTTCTCGTTTCTGCGTGCCGATCTTCCATGCTCATTACGCCCTCCTGAAGTCAGATCTCTTTGTACCCTCTCCTCTTGCGCGGCGTTTCTGATGGAAAGTAGGTTTATCCCGGTTCTCGCCAAGGAGAGATAGTGCAACTATACGTACTGGGCGGCGGTCGATACTTCGGACTTGAGTACAACTTTGGCCCCGTCCTTGACGTCGCCTTCTTGTACACGGGGCCATCTTTGGCCTCTAATTAGGGTCGCGGGGAACCGGGTACGGAGCGTTCAAGGCGCTTGAGGAACGTTTGTGGACCGCGCTGTGCGGCTCTGGAGGTGCGAGACGGCCAATGTGCACAGGCGAAGTGCTAAAGAGACGTGTCCGTGGGTGGGAGGTTCGCCCGTCGGCAAGGCGCAGGCGAGCCTGCTCTCCCACCCGGTAATCGGGATGTACGAAACTTATGAACTAGAGAGGGCGGGCTCGCTGGCTCTCTTTCGAAGTCTTGCTGCCCGGCTAAGGCATCGAAGGAGAGCTTGGGTAGATCCAGTGCAGCCTGCTACCGGCGCGTGCGAACGGGCGCTCTAAGAGCAAAACGCTCTTGTACCGTCAGCCTGCTTTTAACACCGGCGCGAGCGGTAGCTCGTATAGCGGGCGCTCTTTAGGGTTGGGCACCGCCTTTACGGGGGCTCCGTAGCTTTCGAGCAGCGCCCCAGACTTCTCCGGCGTCGGTATGTTCTCGACGCCCCGCACGTATACCCCATGCTCCGCCGTGCCTCGTCGCGCAACTCAAACCAGCACTCGCCCGTGTTTGGATCCCACTTAAAGAACACGACGCGGTAGTCACCGAATTCTGTCAGGAGCGGCACCACCTCGTTGTCGAAGTGCCCGTCCTGCCCGTACTCCCAACCCTTGTCTTGGAAGGTCTCTTTCACGTGGTCGAAGCACCTTCATATCTGCCATTCCCGCATCATCCTGCGCCTCCTCTCTCCTCGTTTGGGGGCGGAGCCCCCGCGCTTTCAAGTGATTACATCTTAGGCGTGGGGCGGCTCGAGTTCCTTAGACGGGAGGCCAAAAACGTCTCTTCCCAAGGGGAAGGAGGTAGGCTGGGTAGGCAGCGAACCCTGCGCGGATCGAAGACGGCGCAGTGGTAGAATCTACGCGGACGTTTTATGTGTTGGCCTCCCTCGTGGGGGCCGTATACTTGTTCGGAGCAGCTCGAAACAAAGGGGTGAGCAGAGATCGCCGATAACCACATCGTCGTGCGGGGGGCACGCGAGCACAACCTGAAAGACGTGACCGTAACCCTGCCGCGTGACGTGATGGTCGTCGTGACGGGCCTCTCGGGTAGCGGTAAGTCCTCGCTCGCCTTCGACACTATCTATGCGGAGGGACAGCGCCGGTACGTCGAGAGCCTCTCCGCCTACGCGAGGCAGTTTCTCGGGCAGATGGACAAGCCGGACGTGGACCATATAGACGGCCTCTCGCCGGCTGTCTCGATCGACCAGAAGACGACGAGCAACAACCCCCGCTCCACAGTCGCCACCGTTACGGAGATCTACGACTACCTGCGCCTCTTGTATGCGCGAGCCGGACGTCCTCACTGCCACGTCTGTGGTTTTCCGGTCGCCTCCTCGTCTCCGCAGCAGATGGTCGAGAAGGTGCTCACCCTGCCCGAGAAGACGCGCTTCATGGTGCTGGCGCCGGTGGTCCGGGGGCGCAAGGGCGAGTACGGGAAGATGCTCAAGGATCTCTCCGAGCAGGGTTACGCGAGGGTCCGGGTGGACGGGGAGCTGCACGAGCTTCCGGTTGATTTGAACCTGGACAAGAAGTACAAGCACGATATCGACGTCGTCGTGGACCGGCTCGTGGTGCGCGAAGGGATCGAGCGCAGGCTCACGGACTCGATAGAGACGGCGCTAGGGTTGGCGGAGGGATTGGTACTGGTCGAGACCGTCGAGAAGGATAGCGTCGCGGGCGAGTCGATGCTTTTCTCGGAGAACTTTACGTGCACGAACTGCGGGGCTTCCATCGCGGAGATACAGCCGAGAACGTTCTCGTTTAACAGCCCGCACGGGGCTTGTTCTCGGTGCGACGGTCTTGGGAGCCGGCTGGAGATAGATCCGGCTCTCGTAGTACCGAACGAAGACTTGAGCATAAACGACGGGGCGATAGTGCCTTGGGATAACTCACCTTCGGAGTACCACGGGAGCGTATTCCTTGCTCTTGCCGAGAAGTACGGCATAGACCTCGACGCATCCTGGCGAGACCTACCCGAGGAGCATAAGAGGCTCGTACTCCACGGTACGGAGGGCGAGAGGATCTACGTCTCCTACAGGAACCGTTACGGGCGCAGGCGTCAGTATATGACCCAGTTCGACGGTGTGGTCGAGAACCTGGAGCGGCGCTACCTAGAGACCGACTCCGAGTACCGGCGCGAGAAGATCGAGGAGTTTATGAGCCACGTCCCCTGCCCCAAGTGCGAGGGCGCTCGTCTCCGGCCCGAGGCTCTGGCCGTGACCGTAGGTGGCAAGAACGCCCACGAGTTCACGCAGCTAAGCGTTACCGAGGCCCAGAGGTTCTTCGACGATGTCGAGTTTACGCGGCGCGAGTGGCTCATCGGGGAGCGGGTCGTAAAGGAGATCCGGGAGAGGCTCGGTTTTCTCGTGGACGTGGGGCTCGGGTACCTGACTTTGAGCCGTTCAGCGGGGACGCTCTCGGGCGGCGAGGCTCAGCGCATCCGGCTCGCCAGCCAGGTCGGGAGCGGGCTGGTCGGCGTGCTGTACGTGCTCGATGAGCCGTCCATCGGGCTGCACCAGAGAGACAACCGCCGGCTGCTAACGACGCTGGAGAGGCTGAGAGACCTCGGGAACACGCTCATAGTCGTCGAGCACGACGAGGAGACTATTCGGGCGGCGGATCATCTCGTTGACGTCGGGCCGGGGGCGGGGGTTCACGGTGGTGAGATCATTGCGCAGGGGAGCGTCGAGGATATAGAGGCCGAAGAACGCTCGGTAACGGGCCAGTTCCTCGCGGGCCGCCGGCGCATCGAGCCGCCCGATGAGAGAAGGGAGCCCAACGGATCCATCCTGGTGCTCGGCGCCTCCGAGCACAACCTCAAGAGCGTGGACGCGGAGTTCCCGCTTGGAATTCTGACAAGCGTCACGGGGGTCTCGGGCTCGGGGAAGAGCACGCTCGTCAACGAGATTCTCTACAAATCTCTCGCCAACGCCGTGGGCCGAAGCAAGCACCGCCCCGGCCGTCACGCCGGGATAAGGGGTGTCGAAGGGGTGGACAAGGTCATAGACATAGACCAGACTCCCATCGGCCGGACCCCACGCTCCAACCCGGCGACTTATACAAAGGTCTTCGATCACATTCGCCAGCTCTTCGCGACGACGCCCGAGGCAAAGATAAGGGGATATAAGCCAGGGCGCTTCAGCTTCAACGTAAAGGGCGGGCGATGCGAAGCTTGCCGGGGGGACGGACAGATCCGGATAGAGATGCACTTTCTACCGGACGTTTACGTTCCTTGCGAGGTCTGCAAGGGACGCCGTTATAACGCCGAGACCCTGCGCGCCACTTACAAGGGTAAGAGTATCTCCGACGTCCTCGAGATGACGGTCGATGAGGCGTGCGAATTTTTCGCTCCCGTCCCGGCTATCGCCCGCCGTATGAAGACTCTGCGCGACGTGGGCCTGGGCTACGTCCGTCTCGGCCAGCCGGCCACTACGCTCTCCGGCGGCGAGGCGCAGCGGGTCAAGCTGGCGAGCGAGCTCGGCAAGC
Source organism: Rubrobacteraceae bacterium (assembly GCA_035645375.1). Taxonomy (GTDB): domain Bacteria; phylum Actinomycetota; class Rubrobacteria; order Rubrobacterales; family Rubrobacteraceae; genus Rubrobacter_F. The sequence goes on along the minus strand of DASQMR010000189.1, from coordinate 48,550 downwards.
GAGCCACGGGCAAGACCGTCTATATCCTCGACGAGCCGACCACAGGACTGCATTTCGCCGACGTGGAGAAGCTCCTCCATATCCTGCACCGGCTCGTAGATGCGGGGAACACCGTCATCGTTATCGAGCATAACCTCGACGTGATCCGGTCATCCGACCACGTTATAGACTTAGGCCCTGAGGGCGGCGACGGAGGCGGCGAGGTCGTCGCGACCGGTTCTCCCGAAGAGATCGCGCGCGTCGAGGTTTCATACACGGGGAATTTCCTGCGCGACCTACTACCCGAGGTAGCGGCGGCGAGCTGACCATAAGCGGCCGCTACCCCGGCGTCTCGGTTACAATCAACTGACTTTGCGAGAGATCAATCCCATTCCGCGGAACGGCACGATGACCAAGCCCGTCCTGCTCTTAGTGCTCGACGGCATCCGGCCGGACGTGTTGCGGGCGGCTATAGAGGAGGGTGACGCGCCCGCCCTGGGCCTTCTGGCCGAACGGGGAGAGGCGGTATGGGATGCGGTCTCGGTCTTTCCGAGCATCACGCCCGCCGCGACGGCGGCTATCGCCACCGGGGCCGCTCCGGCGGAGAGCGGTATCCTGGGACACGCCTGGTACGACCGTGAGGAGGGGAGGGTCGTCGTCTACGGGGCGATGAGGGATACGGTGATCTCGACCGGACCTATAAAGGTCTTCCACAACAACGTCTGGCGTATGAACCGGGACGACCTGCGTACGGAGACGCTCTTCGAGACGCTCCACAAACGCGGGATAGACGGCGCGTGCGTGAACTTCCCGGTCAGGCGCGGACCGCACGAACATCCGGTCCGCCTGAGGAGCGTCAGGAGGGTCGCGGACAGGGGCGCCTTGCTGGGCGACTCGGTCGGCGGGCCGAAGGAGTACTTTATGGGCGACCTGTTCTACAGTCGCGATACGGGGCTGCAGGGCAGGACCGGGGTTGGCGGGATAAGGCGCTCGGTAGGCATCAACGACGCCTATGCCGCTGGAGTAGGCACGATGCTCCTTCGGGAGAAGGCCGCGCCGCTCACGCTGGTGTACTTCTTCAAAGGTGACTCCATTGCCCACCACAAGGGCCTTGCGGCCCAACGGGAGTATGTCGCGACCTTGGACGGGTATGTGGCGGCCTTCTTTGAAGCGGCGGGCGGGCCGGAGAGGGCGTTGGAGGAGTACGCGGTCATGGCGCTCTCGGACCACGGTCACACGCCACTCTTATCTAACAGGCGCCGTTACGTACGGTTGCGGCGGATACTAGGCGAAGGGACGGAGGTAGGATCGAGAGCCCGGTTCGAGCCGGGGGTAGAGATCCTGGCGGTTCCGAACGGCCGTTCTGCGTTTCTATACCTGGCCGGCGGTGTGGACCGCGAGAAGGTCGTCGCTAACGCGCACTCTCGGCGCGGCGTAGATCTGGCCGCCTGGAGCGAGGGTGGCTGGGGCGTGGTCCGCAGGCTCGGACGGGAGTTGCGGTTCCGTCCCGGCGAGGGACCGTCTGATACCGCCGGTCGTACATGGGAGTTTGAGGGTGACCCCCGGGCCTTGGAGATCCACGTCTCCAAGGACAACGAGATTCGCTACGGTGAATACCCGGATGCCCTGGAGCGTCTGTGGGGCTGCCTGCGCTCACCGCGCAGCGGAGACGTGGTCCTGTCGGCCAGCCCGGGCTATACCTTCGGCGAGGTCTCGCAGACGTTCCACGAGCAGAGCGACCATGGCTCGCTGCACGCCAGCGATTCGAACGTCTTCGTGCTCGCCAGCGGTATAGCGGCGCCTCGCCGGATCACGGACGTCACCCCTACCCTGCTCGCGCACTTCGGGGCCGGAGCAGAGAACCTGCTAGGGATCGTGGACGACCGTGTCTCGTAGTCGTCCGGGACGGGCGGAAGCGCCCGCCGGAGCCGAGGAAGAGAGAGGCCTCCAACCGAAACACCGGCGAGCCTTCGGGTGCGTGACATGGTTATACATGGGCATTCTAGCCTTCCTCGCGGCGGCGACCCTTCTCGCCTGGCCCCTTAGGTATATAGGCGACGGGGCGGGGTTCGGCCAGATCCTCTCCAGGCTCGCTTTCTTCGGGCTAGCCTTGCTCCTGCCCGCGATGCTGTTGGCTGCGATCCTCGGAGCGCGCACCTACCGGGTTGAGACCCGTTTGGGTAAGCGCGCCGGCACCCTCGTAGGCGCGGTTGTAGGCTGGACGAGCTTCTTTACCCTCTCCTGGCTCGCCGTCGCCCTAAGTCTCGAAGGCCGCGACGAACTCTTCCGACCGGTCTTCTTCGCCGGTCTGGAGGAGAGCGTGGTCTTCTACCTCTTCATTCCGCTCGCGCTTTTGGCCGCCGGATGCATTACCTATGCTCTGTATTCTAGGGAGGCGCTCTTCGACCCCCGGCGACGTCTGGTCTTTGCGGGTGCGGGCCTCGCGGGTCTCGCCGGACTCCTTGTACTCTCGACGGGCTTTGACCTACTCGGCGTAGCGGGCGTGCTGGTCTCGACCCTGTCGGGCGCCGCCGGGGGCTGGGTCTCGGGGCTGGGTTATGCCCGTGCTGGCGGGGACGCCATGATCCCGCCCGGCTCGACCATCCGGCCCAGAGAGCCTCGACGCAAGCCTCGATAGACCAAGGACCACCGTTCCCGCGCGGTATAATTTCTCAATGACCCAGAACGGTTACCCGGATCGCTCACACCTGCCCACTTCGCCCGGCGTTTACATCTTCAAGGATGCGAAGGATGCCGTGATCTACGTCGGCAAGGCGAAGAACATCCGCTCGCGCGTAGCCAACTACTTTACCAAGTCCGGCGACGGGCGTCCCAAGATAGGGGAGCTACGTGAGAGGGTCCGGCGCATAGACTTCATCGTAACCGGGAGCGAGACAGAGGCGCTAGTCCTCGAAGCGAACCTTATAAAGCGTCACCGACCGCGCTTTAACGCCTCGCTCAAGGACGACAAGAGTTATCCGTATATCGTAGTTACCACCGGAGACGAGTACCCGAGGGTCTACGCCACGCGCGCGACACACGATCCGCGCCATCGTTACTTTGGGCCTTTCCCGAGCGCGAGTTCGGTTCACTCGACGATAGACGTGCTGAACAAAACGTTCGCGTTCAGGAAGTGTCGCGGGCCAGAGCCGGGGCGTAGAAGCGGCGTGCCGTGCCTGAACTACCATATAGGGCGCTCGGCGGCGCCGTGCATAGGCGCGATCTCAAAGGAGGACTACGACAAGATCATCGCCGACGTCATCGCCTTCCTGGAGGGGCGCGTAGACCACCTGATCCGGGAACGCGAGGACGGCATGCGCGAGGCGGCCCGTGAGATGGACTTCGAGAGGGCGGCGAAGCTCCGGGATGAGCTCTCTGCGCTGACCTACGTCCGCGACAAGCAGCAGGCAACCATCGCCTCCGAAGATTCTTTCGACGCTTTCGGGGCGTACGCCGAGGGCGAGTCGGCTTGCGTGCAGGTCTTCGCCGTGCGGGAAGGCCAGATCGTCAACCGCGACTCCTTCCTACTAGACAACTATGCCGAGACGCCGGTCGAGGCGGTCGCTCTCCAGTTTGTTCCCCAGTATTACGATGCAGCCACCGTCCCGCGCGAGGTTCTCGTAGATACCGGCGAGAGTGAGGAGGCCCTGGCTCCGCTGGAGGAGTACCTCTCGGATCTCAGAGGGACGCGTGTCGGGGTGCATCGTCCGCGTCGCGGCGATAAGCGGCGCATCTTCGAGATGGCCGAGAAGAACGCGAGGCTCGGCCTGGAACACGAGAAGCTCGTCGAAGAATCACAGCGCAACCGGGTCGCCTCGACGCTCGACACCTTGCGCGAGGAGCTGGCGTTGCCGAGGCTGCCGGTTCGCATAGAGTGCTACGACATCTCTAATACGATGGGAACCAACTCGGTCGCTTCTATGGTCGTGTTTCAGGGCGGGAGGCCGGCCAAGGATCAGTACCGGCGCTTCAAGATCAGGACAGTCGAGGGGGCAGACGACTTCGCGAGCATGAACGAGGTTATACGGCGCCGTCTTCAGCGCTTCGCCGAGGGCGACGAGAAGTTCGCCCAGACGCCGGACCTGATCCTGCTCGACGGCGGCAAGGGCCAACTGTCGGCGGTCGTACCGGTCTTTGAGGAGGCAGGCGTCGGCACGGAGCTGCCGGACATTCCCCTGCGCTCGCTCGCCAAGCGCGACGAGGAAGTCTTTCAGCCGGGTCGCCCCGAGCCGGTAATACTGCGCCGAGAATCCCCCGAGCTTCATCTCCTTCAGCGCGTACGCGACGAGGCTCACCGCTTCGCTAACACCTATCACCGCAACCTCCGGGGCAGGGAGATGACCCGCTCTGTCCTCGACGATCTGCCAGGCGTCGGTCCCACGCGAAAGAAGAAGATCCTCGAACACTTCGGCACCCCGGAATCGTTTCTAAAGGCCTCTTTAGAGGAAATCGAAGCCGTGCCGGGGCTGCCGGGCCGAGTAGCTCGCGAAGTCCACGCCCGGCTGCATCGGTAAGTGGAGCTTCTGCGCGCCGCTCGGCGTTAGCTCAACGCGACCTCGGCAGAGATTATGGCTGGCAGGTTAAGGGGGAGAGAAGATATACCCATGGCTGTGCGGGCGTGCATACTCGCCTCAAGGCCGTAGAGCTCGAGTATCAGATTCGAGAACCCGTTGACGACGTTGGTCGTCCCGCCGAAACCCGGCGTTGCGTTGACCAAGCCGTTGACCATCAGCCAGCCGCTTACGCGATCGAGGTCATCTAAGTAAACTTTGAGGCTGGCGAGCATCGCCAGGGCCGCCGCTCGCGCCGCCTTGTAGCCTTCCTCCGGGGAGATCTCCGCTCCGACCTTGCCGAACGGGCCTGCGGGAGAGCCATCTGGATTCAGGGGGCCGTGCCCTGAGAGATAGGCTCGATCTCCGACCACGCGCGCTCAGGCGAAGGGTAACTCTATACCTGGAGGAGGCTTAGCCGGCTCGGGGTCTTCATCCAAACTCTCCTTCGCGCTCGCCTTTGTGCTTCGGCCATATCCTTGGTTCGGGCGTCTAGCAATATTAGCGTCGTCTCGGAGCTAGCTTTGCCGTTAAACCTTCTTTAAATCGACGCTTCTGCGTTGTCGTATCGTCCGCCCGGTGTTAGGCTCGGACGAAGAGATGGGCCGACCAGCACAGGAGAATCGGGGGAGATTGCCGTGAGCTATGGGGCTCCGCTCGCACGGGGGAGCAAAACTTCAGGCAGTAGGAGAGTGATAGTCATTACCGGACTCTCCGGGGCGGGGAAGACGAACGCCCTCAAGGCGTTTGAAGACGCAGGGTACTATTGCATAGACAACCTGCCGCCGTCCATGATTACCAGCGTGCTCGGCCTCGCGCCCGTGTGGGAGGGCGAGGAGACCGGAATCGTAGTCGTCGTAGACATTCGGGGTAGAAAGTACTTCGGCGACGAGATGGAAGAGGGCCTGGGATCGCTCCGCGGGGAGGACGGATGGGAGCCACAGGTGATCTTTATCGAGGCCGACGACCCGACGCTGGTCATGCGCTACAAGGAGAGCCGCAGGCCCCATCCTGCGGCGAAGGACGGAGATGTATTGGCCGCAATTCAGGGCGAGCGGCGCAGCCTCTCGGGGTTGCGCGAGATCGCCGACGTCGTCGTAGATACCTCCTCGCTCTCCGCCGCCGACTCAAAGAGGCGATTCGCCCGGCTCGTCCACTCCCACGCCAACCGGCTCTCGGTAAGCCTGATCTCCTTCGGCTTCAAGCGTGGCACCCCCCTCGACGTGGACATGCTCCTCGACGTTCGCTTTCTCCCAAACCCCCACTACGACCCCGAGCTGCGCCCCCTTACGGGTCACGACGAGCCCGTCCGGAACGCCGTCCTCGGCCAGGAAGACACCAGACAGTTCCTCGCCCGCCTTCGCGACCTGCTCGCCTTCCTCATACCCCGCTACGCCGCCGAAGGCAAGACGTACTTCACCCTGGGCATAGGCTGCACCGGAGGCCGTCACCGCTCTGTCGCCATCGTCGAGGACCTCGCCCGCCACTTGAGAGAGGAGGGTGTTGAAGGCCCTGAGATAGACCTCTTCGTGAGACACCGGGACGTGGAGGTCTGACCGAGGAAGCTAGTCGCTATCAGTCAGGGCTTCCTGAGGTTCGACGGTACTACCCTTATGCATCTTCCCGCGCCGCAAGCTCCGGCAATAGCTAGAATCCATCCTCAAAGCGAAGCATGTTCGTCAGCCGGAGGGTCGGCGCTGACGATGGATGCTGAAAGTCAAACGATCGGAGGTTCGTTGTGTCTCCAGGCATGCTGGTCGAGGGCGAATGGAAGACCGAGGAGCGTATCCCGAGAGACCCCGAAGGGCGCTTCGTGCGCTCGACGACAGCGTTTCGTGATTGGGTCACCGCCGACGGGTCGAGCGGGTTCGAGGCTCAGGCGGGGCGTTACCATCTCTACATCGCCTGGGCCTGCCCGTGGGCGCACCGGGCCGCCCTCCTGCGCAAGCTCAAGGGCCTTGAAGAGGCTATCCCTCTCTCAGCCGTCGGCTCTTTTATGGGCGACGATGGCTGGGCCTTTTACGACGAGCCGGGGGTCGTTTCGGATACCGTCAACGAGGCATACTACCTGCGTGAGATCTATCAGAAGGCTGATCCTAACTATACCGGACGCGTCACAACCCCCGTGCTCTGGGACAAGGAGACGGGGACGATAGTCAATAACGAGTCGCGCGACATCATCCGCATGCTCGATCATGAGTTCGACGCTGTCCGAGGCGTGAGGGCAGACGTTGACTTTTGTCCACAAGAGTTGCGCGAGGAGATCGACCTGACGATGGACGATCTCTACGAGCCCGTGAACAACGGTGTCTACAAGTCCGGCTTCGCTACCACCCAGGAGGCCTACGAGGAAGCTGTAACGGTGCTCTTCGATGCTCTGGACCGTTGGGAGCGGGTGCTGGGCGAGAGGCGGTACCTCTGTGGCGGGCGGATCACCGAGGCCGACTGGGCTTTCTTCGCGACGCTGGTGCGCTTCGATTCCGTCTACTACGGTCACTTCAAGTGCAACGTCCGGCGCATCGTGGATTACCCGAACCTCTGGGGCTACCTGAGAGATCTTTATCAGCAGCCCGGAGTAGCTGAGACAGTGAACATGGATCACATAAAACGCCACTACTATCGCAGCCACGCGAGCATCAACCCGACCGGGATCATCCCGAAGGGGCCGGCGATAGACTTCGAGCGGCCTCATCGCGAACGCCTCTCCGGCTAGAGAGCGCGGGTATACTAGCTTCTGATGGGTAGGAGTGAAGACTTGCGTGTCGTCGCGTTCGGCGGAGGGACCGGGTTGCCGGTGCTCCTGGAAGGCCTCAAGGACCGGGTCGGCGAGCTGACGGCGGTCGTCACCGTGGCCGACGACGGAGGTTCCAGCGGACGGCTCAGGCAGGAGATCGGGGTAGCGCCGCCTGGTGACGTGAGGAACTGTCTGGTAGCGCTCTCTGGACGGAAGCGTCTCGCCGAGGTTTTCAACTACCGCTTCGAGGGCGGAGGTGAGCTCTCGGATCACTCGGTCGGGAACCTCATCATCGCGGCCCTGTCCGACATGGCCGGCGGGTTCTGCGAAGGGGTTGAACAGGCGGCTCGTTTCCTGCGCATAAAGGGCAGGGTCTTCCCGGCGGCGACCGAGAGCCTCACGCTCGTCGCACACTATGCTGACGGTACTAGCGCCCGCGGTGAATCGGCCGTCCACGCCGCGAAGAAGCCGGTGAAGAGGATTGCGGTGGAGCCTGAGGAGGCGCGTGCTCCGGAGGGTGTAATACGGGCGATCGAGAACGCCGACGTGGTAGTCTTGAGTTCAGGCAGCCTCTTTACGAGCACGATCCCCTCTCTCCTGGGCGGCGGGGTTAGGGAGTCTTTGAACGCCTTCTCGGGACCGGTGATCTACGCGGCCAACCTCATGACCCAGCCGGGGGAGACGGACGGTTTCTCCGTCTCGGATCACCTCCGGGCAATAGCCGAACACGTTGGTCCAGTCGTGACCGACGTGTTAGTCCATTCGGACGATGTGTCGCAGGAGTTGGTAGAGCGTTACGAGGCAGAGGGGGCGAAGCTTGCAATCGTGGACCGGGAGGAGATAAAGGCTTCCGGTATCCGGGTACGAGAGGCCGCCCTGGTCTCTCACATAGCCGGGCACGGGGTGCGCCACGACGCCTCTCGGCTCGCGGAGGAGGTATGCGACATTGCCCTCGTTCGCCTCTGAGCTGCGCCGCCAACTCGCCGCCGTTTCCCCGGCCGAGGATACCCCCTTCAAGAAGGTCGAGCTCGCCGGCCTGGTCGATGCTGCCGGCCTGGCGGACCGCGCCGGCGTGACCCTGCGTACCCCTAGCGCCGCCGTCGCCCGTTCGGTGGTAAGGCTCTGGCGTTCGGAGTTCGGACTCGAACCTCGACTCTCACCGTCCGGGCAGGACACCTTCGGCCGGACGCAATATGCGGTGCGCGTCGAGGGCAACCGCGCCGTCCAGGCCCTCGAGGAGCTCCGTGCAGAGCGAGAGCACGGCCGACGCCGCGCCGGCGCTCAGGTGGCCTATCTGCGGGGGGCATTTCAAGGCGCGGGCTCCGTCACTCGCCCCGGCCGCGGCTACCACCTGGAGTTCGTACATGCGGACGAGGCCTTTGTAAGGCGTGTCGCTACGCTCTCTCCCGCGCCCCTCAAGGTCACCCGGCGTCGCGAGAGGTGGGTCGCCTATACGAAGAGCGCCGACGGCGTCACTACCCTCCTCGCCCGGATGGGCCTGCACGAGGCCGTCCTTGAGTACGAGGCTCGCGCGATCCTGGGCGAGGCGAAGGCGAACGCCAACCGCACCACTAACTTCGACGCCGCAAACGCCGCCCGGACCGCCGCCGCAGCCGCTCGCCAGCAAGAGGCTCTCGCCAACCTCGACCCCGATGCGCTGCCTTCAGCGCTGCGCGAGATGCTCGTACTACGTCTCGACCACCCCGACTCCTCCCTCGCCGAGTTAGCCCGAATTGGCGGCCTTACGAAGAGCGCCGCCAACCATCGCCTGAGGAGATTGACCGACTTAAGCTGCCGGCGAGCAGCGCCCGGCGAACGATAAAAGGTTCTAGTCGTACCTCTCTCCGGCGGCTTAGAGCACTCTTTCCGAGGAGAATACGTCTCGAAGGCACACGCCACGATGATCCCGCTAAGAGCAGGAAACGGACTGTTTAAAGCTACCAAATAAGGTAAGCTGGCGAGAGACGAAATGAAGGAGGAGCTTATGACCGTAAGGGTAGGGATAAACGGTTTCGGCAGGATCGGGATGCTCACCGCTAAGGCGGCTATAGAGAGCGGAAACGATGTCGAGGTCGTCGCGGTGAACGACCTGGCGCCGATGGAGGGTCTGGCGCTGCTGTTCAAGCGCGATTCCGTACACGGCATCTACCCTGGAGACGTGAGCGTAGACGGCAACATCCTGCGTATCGACGATCAGGAGATAAAGACTTTCTCCGAGCGCGACCCCGCCCAGATCCCCTGGGGCGACGTCGGCGCGGATATAGTAGTCGAGTCTACCGGGGTGTTTACCAACCGCGAAGGTGCTGCCAAGCACCTCGAAGGCGGCGCTAAGAAGGTTGTGATCTCCGCCCCGGCCAAGGGCGCCGACGCCACCTTTGTCTACAAGGTAAACCACGAGTCCTACGATACCGACAACCATCAGATCGTCTCTAATGCGAGTTGCACCACCAATTGCATCATCCCGATGGTCAAGGTGTTGCAAGACAGCTTCGGGATCGAGTCTGGCTACATGACGACCATCCATGCTTACACTAACGACCAGAGCTTGCTCGACGCGGCGCATAAGGATCCGAGACGTGCCAGGAGCGCGCCCCAGAACATCGTTCCGGCCTCCACGGGCGCGGCGAGGACTGCGGCCGTGATCTACCCGGATCTCGAAGGCAAGATCGACGGTATGGCCCTGCGCGTCCCCGTGCCTGACGGCTCGATAACGGACTTCGTGGCTCGCGTCTCGCGCGAGACATCGGCCGAAGAGGTGAACGAGGCGTTCAAGGCCGCCGCCGAAGGTGAACTCGCGGACGTCCTCGAATACGCTGACGCCCCGCTGGTCAGCAGCGACATCGTCGGCAACCCGGCCTCTTGCGTCTTCGACTCGCAGCTAACCATGTCCACCGGCCAGAACGTCAAGATCCTGGGCTGGTATGACAACGAGTGGGGCTACTCTAACCGCACCGTCGATATCGTCCGCTTTATCGGCGAAAAGCTGTAGGGACGTCGGTTACTGAGGGAACAGATTACCACCTTTACATCGTTTGGAAAGGCTTGTGTCGCGGCGGCAGTTCAACAAGCGACGGCTGGTCGGGTATCTGCTCAGAGTAGCGTCAGCATCGTCCTTGTGGTGGTACTGTTGCAGTCTCTTCCGGGACTAACCACCAACATGCTGACGTCCAACGCAACGCCATGACGGGTAAAGGCGCAACCAGATTTTCTAACGGGTCGTTGAGCAGGAGAACTCTGTGAACAAACGCAGCGTGAGGGACCTCGACGTAGGCGGAAAGGCGGTGCTCGTGCGGGTGGACTTCAACGTCCCTGTCAAGGATGGTGAAGTCACGGACGACACGCGCATCCGGCGGGCGCTTCCTACCATCCGCTATCTACTGGAGAAGAGGGCGCGTCCGGTTCTGCTCTCCCACCTCGGAAGACCGAAAGGCGAGCCAAACCCCAGGTATGCGATGGACCCGGTGGCAACGCGGCTCGAGGAACTCCTCGGAGCGCCGGTCCTGAAGCTCGACGCTGCTGTCGGCCCGGAGGTAGAGGAGGCGCTCAAGAACTGGGATGTCGAAGGAGGCGTGGCACTCCTCGAAAACTCCCGCTTCTACCCCGGAGAGACCAAGAATGATTCAGATTTAGCGCAGCAGCTCTCGGCGCTCGCCGACCTTTACATCAATGATGCCTTCGGGGCGGCTCACCGGGCGCACGCCACCACGGTCGGCGTCGCGGAACACCTGCCCGCGGCGGCGGGGCTCCTGATGGAGGACGAGATCGACTACCTGGATAAGGTTCTGCGTGACCCCGAGCGTCCCTTTGTCGCCATTCTCGGCGGGGCGAAGGTCTCGGATAAGGTCGGCGTGATAGAGAGCCTGCTCTCCGTTGCTGATTTCTTGTTGATCGGGGGTGCTATGTGCTTCACCTTCTTTAAAGCGCAAGGCTACGAGGTCGGGAAGTCTCTCGTCGAGGATGAGTACGCGGAAGAGGCTAGACGTCTCATCGACGAGGCGGGGGAGAGGCTGGTTCTGCCGGTGGATATAGTCGTGGCGGAGCGCATGGAGGAGGACGCGCGCTCGCAAACCGTGAGGGTCGAGGAGATCCCGGAGAACGTGATGGGTCTTGACGTCGGACCGGAGACGGTCAGAAGGTTTAGGGAGCTCATCGCGAAATCTAGGACCGTGTTCTGGAACGGGCCGATGGGCGTCTTCGAGATGGAGGACTTTGCGAAGGGTACCGAGGGCGTGGCCAGGGCCGTTGCCGAGAGCGAGGGTACGAAAATCGTCGGCGGCGGTGACTCGGTCGCTGCGGTAACGATGCTCGGGTTGGAGAACGCGATGAGCCACATCTCTACCGGCGGGGGCGCTTCTCTTGAGTACATCGAAGGTAAGGAACTGCCGGGAATAGCGGTGCTGCCAAACAAGGAGGATGCCTAGATGGCGCATAGACGGCCGATGATGGCGGCGAACTGGAAGATGAACAAGCTCGTCGGAGAGGCGCGAGAGTACGTGGAGCAACTCCTGCCGCGCATTGAGGGTGTTGCAGGGGCGGACGTGGCGCTCTTTGTCCCGCTCACGGCCTTGGATGAGGTCGTCCGCTTGACCGAAGGTACGCCTGTTCTCGCCGGGGCACAGAACTTCTACTACGAAGACTCGGGGGCTTTCACCGGGGAAGTCTCCGCACCAATGTTGCTCGACGTCGGGGCTGGGGCGGTCGTCGTAGGGCACTCGGAGAGGCGTGAGGTCTTTGGCGAAAGCGATGAAATGGTCGCCCGTAAGACGGCCCGGGCGATCTCCGCCGGGCTCCTACCCGTCGTATGTATCGGCGAGACGAAGGAGGAACGAGACTCCGGCGAAATGTGGGAGAAAATCTCGGGGCAGATCCGGGCGGTCTTTGAACACCTCGATGACCAAACATCCGGCGAGGCCATCGTCTTCGCTTACGAACCAATCTGGGCTATAGGGACCGGAGATACCGCTACCCCCGAGGACGCGCAGGACGCTACCGGTAAGGTACGCGGCCTGCTTACGGAGCTACGCGGCGAGGACTTCGCCGTCGCGGCGCGCATCCTCTATGGCGGCTCGGTCAAGCCGGGGAACGTCGAAGAGATCATGTCACAAGCAGACGTGGATGGCGGTCTTGTCGGTGGCGCCTCTCTTGAGGCGGAGTCCTTCGCCGAATTGGTCAATTCTGCCGCGAAGGTACACAGAGCCTGAGCCTCTCTGGCATCAGAGTTGTGCTAAAGTAGTCGGCATGATCTATGTACTCGCGTTTCTGCATACGATCTTCAGCGTGGCGCTCGTGGCGCTCATCTTGCTGCACTCCGGCAAGGGTGGAGGTCTCTCCTCCTCGCTCGGCGGCGGAACGGGGAGCACCTTCTCCGGCACGACCATTATGGAGAAGAACCTCACGCGGCTAACCCTGATAGTACTCGCGCTCTTCACCGTCTCTACGGTAGCTTTGATCTTCCTGAGCTAGTACCTTAGCTCATCAGAAAAGGAACGAGCCACCCGGACGATCAACGTCGTCTAGATCTACCCTTGCAGCTTCTAACCAGCCACCAGCAGCCGGGCAGAGAGTCAGTATCCTGCTTTATACAGAGGCCCTGCCAGCATACGGGGCGAGCCCCAACGAGCTTCGTCTCACCCGCGATGCTCGCTACTTGTTACTCTTTGCTACGAGGGGCGATGAAAGTTGCTCTTGGTTATACTGATGAGTCGGTAGGACATGGTTGCCGAGCGCATTCTCCGTAACACAAGCGGAATACTCGCCGCAACGTTACCCGTAACTCGTTCTGTCGCCCGCCTTGATCGGGCCGGTTGCGTCTTTGAAATACGCGAGGGCTTCATACCGGCGGCGTATGTTTTGTTACAGCAAAAGGACCCGCCTGGGGAGGATGGGGAGAACAGGCGAGTCCTAACAAGATTATATACCCGCCTTCGTGTTTGCGCGTATGAATGGTCACAGAGGTACGACGCTATCACCTAGTAAGTCCGCTCCTCACGCATAGCATCGTCGCCCAACCTGCCAGTATGCGACAGTGCTCCGCCAGTCGGATAGGAGACATCGCAACTCCACGTTTTGAAGCAAGGAATCTTCTGGCCCCACGGCTCGAACATACACCTTGGTAGCTAAAAACTCTGAGTGTCGGAGGGGGGACTCGAACCCCCACGCCCTCATCGGGCACTAGGCCCTCAACCTAGCGCGTCTACCAATTCCGCCACCCCGACACGAGCAGCCCCGAGATTATAAGCGGCACTACCTCATGGGTCAACGAGGCCCCGGCGAAACCTCGGTGAAGGGGCGCTACCTAGGCGGATCTCTGGGCATGATCGGGACGGAGGTGGGGGTTAGATTTCTACTGCTCGCGGGTATCGTCAGGTCAGGAACGGAGGCCTTTGGAGACGCTAGAAGGCGTCTCTCTAAAAGGTAAAGGGAAAGGAGATCTGTTGAGCGAAGAGCAGCAGAACGGACACGAGGATCTGGGAACACGCGTCTACGAGCCGCCCGAGGATTTCGTGGCCCAGGCCACCATAAAAGATACGTCGATCTACGAGAAGGCCAACCAGGATTTCGAAGGTTTCTGGGCGGAGTGTGCTCGCGATCTGCACTGGTTCAAGGAGTGGGACCAGGTCCTCAACTGGGACCCGCCGAACGCCGAGTGGTTCGCTGGTGGCAAGACTAACGTCGCTTACAACTGCCTGGACTACCAGGTAGAGCAGGGCAGGGGAGATAAGACCGCCCTTCTGTGGGAGGGTGACGAGCCTGGCATGACTAGGACGTATACCTACCAGGAGCTAGCGACCGAGGTCAAAAAATTCGCAAACGTTCTGAAGAGCCTCGGGGTGCAGAAGGGTGACCGGGTGGGGATCTACCTGCCGATGATCCCGGAGGTCGCGATCGCGATGCTCGCTTGCGCGAGGATAGGCGCGCCGCACTCGGTGGTCTTTAGCGCTTTCGCCTCCCACGCCTTGCGGGACAGGCTCAACGACGCCGAGGCGAAGGTGCTCGTCACCGCCGACGAGGCGCCGCGGGGAGGCCGGGTCAATTCCCTGAAGGAGAACGCGGACAAGGCCCTCGAAGACTCGCCCAGTGTAGAAAGCGTCGTCGTGGTAGGACGTACCGGCAACGAGGTACCAATGACCGGCGGGCGCGACCAGCGCTGGCAGGACCTAATGAACGAGGCGAGCGATGATTGCCCGGCAGAGGAGATGGACGCTGAGGACCTGCTCTTTATCCTCTACTCCTCCGGCTCGACCGGCAAGCCCAAGGGGATCGTACACACCACGGGCGGCTATCTCACCCACGTCAAGGCGACGACCAAGTGGGTCCACGACATCAAGGACGACGATATCTACTGGTGCACGGCGGACGTTGGTTGGATCACCGGTCATTCCTACCTCGTCTATGGACCGCTCGCGTCGGGCGCCACGACCCTGATGTTCGAGGGGGTACCTTCCTATCCCGAAAACGATCGCTGGTTCGACGTGATAGAGAGGCATAAGGTTAGCGTCCTGTACACTGCGCCGACGGCGATAAGGGCGTTCATGAAGGTCGGGACCGAGCCGGTGGAGAAGCACGACCTCTCCAGCTTGAGGCTGCTTGGCAGCGTGGGAGAGCCGATAAACCCCAGGGCCTGGGTATGGTACTTTGAGAATATAGGAGGCGGTCGCTGTCCGATCGTGGACACCTGGTGGCAGACCGAGACCGCAGCGATTATGATATCCCCTTTGCCCGGCCTCACAGCTGCCAAGCCCGGCAGCGCTACCTTCCCGCTCCCCGGTATAGACGTCGGCATCTACGACGAGGATGGCAACGAGATCGAGGGGGCAGGGCAGGGCAACCTCGTGGTAAAGAGCCCGTGGCCTGGCATGCTCCGCACCCTCTACAGAGACCCGGAGCGTTACCAGGAGACTTACTTCTCCAAGTACGGGCCGGGGATCTATTTCGTCGGCGACGGGGCCAAACGCGACGAGGAAGGCTACTATACTATCACCGGCCGGGTGGACGATGTTATGAACGTCTCCGGCCATCGCGTTTCGTCGGCCGAGGTCGAGAGCGCGCTCGTCTCTCACCCCGCCGTGGCCGAGGCGGCGGTCGTCGGTAAACACGACGAGGACAAGGGCCAGGCTATCTGGGCTTACGTGATCCTAGAGGGCGATCGGGAGACGAGCGACGATCTGATGAAGGAGCTTCGGAACCACGTGCGCGAGGAGATAGGCCCAACCTCCCGTCCCGATCAAGTCGTGGCGGTAGACGACTTGCCCAAGACGAGGAGCGGCAAGATTATGCGCCGCATCCTAAAGAAGATAGCCGAAGGCGAGCAGGACGTAGGCGATACCACCACCCTCGCCGACCCCAGCGTCGTGGACGACATTCAGGAGCAGGCCACCACGCAGACCTAGAATATGATGTCAGCGGTCTGAAGGAGAGGGGGGCGTAATAGTAAGCTCCCCTTCCTCATGGAGTCGTCTATTTCGGTTGTCGTGACGCAAGCATGTAATTTTATTTGCAACCCACTCATGAGTTCCGCTTCTCCGCAACGCTGGGCGAGGAGCCGGAGATCGAGCTATCCCTCGCCTGATATAGAGCCCTCTAAGCCCGTCTTATAAGGTCCGCTCGGTCCCTCGGCGGTTTTTACGGGCGATCCTCGTGCCTCTTAAAAGGGTTCCTCTCGGGCGGTCTCAGCTTCGCCAGTGCGCTTAGTAAGAGCTGCAGTGGAGTGTTCCTTACTCCATCCTCTTCTTTCGAAGCCCAAGAGTTTGTGCGTAAAGCCAAAGTGGGAGTTGACTCTATTCTCCAGATTGCCGACAAGAGATGTTCTAGACAAACCTATAGCTTCTGATGCTGCGAATTCTCGGAAACCCGAGCCGCTAGCCCCGGACTTATGTGGCTAGTACCTTCGCAGCCGAGCAGCGCGGCTGACGAGGTAAGGAATCATCTCCTTCTGAGGAAGAAGAACCAGAACATTACCCCCACGATTACCAAAACCATAAGAAGGGCCAGCAGGAAGAATGCGAGCATAGAGAGCATAGGGAAGGAGACTAGCAAAAGGCCCGGCGGCTTAGGAGGGGGGTTTCCACAAAGGATTAGCAACCTCTGCGGGCCGCCAGGCCCAATGTAACGTGTGTTCCCTAGCTCAGAAAATCTTAAACAAACAGCCAGAGCCTCTATTAGGTACCTGGCCTTCCTTAATCACGAACTGCCACCAATCACGATTCTCGGAAACTCTGGGCCTCCAATATCGGAAATTCTCGGAAACCGGATTACTGTCCAGGGGGTGGCGGTATTTCAAGACCGTACTTCTGGCCGATCTCCACGATCCTTCCTACGTCCGGCTCGCCCTCGGGCGGAGATGAGCCCTCTGGGGCCGGCTCGCCTGCCTCAAGAAAGAACTTCTCGAACCCGCCCGGACTAAAAGATGCCAGTACCCTGCTGGGCGACGTTCCCACGTTCTTGAAGGTGTGCGAGGCGCCCCTCGGAGTGTGGACGCAAGAGCCTGCGCTCGCCGTGATGGTCTCCTCGCCGAGCAGGAACTCGACCTGACCCTCCAGCACATACAACACTTCGTCTTCTTGCCTGTGTATGTGTGGAGGTGGCCCCCCTGGGGCGGACTTATCTCCTCGGCCACGGAGTACGCGCCGCCGGTGGCCTCGCTCGTCAACTTCACTGTGATCCGGTCCCCCACCAGCCACACTGAGTCTCCTCCGTCTGGGGGCGCATAAGCGCCGCTGTTACCTTCTAGCATGGTCCTTACTACTTCCCACCCTTCTCCTGACATGAGCATGCCGTGCACACAGTAGTCCGGCGCGTCCGCCGTAGCTGGTCCGAGGGATTGTGCCCACACGGGAGCGGTTCGTCCCTGTTCACCGGATTGCCGCTAAGAGGTCTTCTCGGAAATGCAGCTAGGCCAGAGGACTAACGGTTTGTCTTTGCTAGCCTAGCCCTTAGTAGCGATATAGTAGTAGTTCTGGAAGTCGTGGGGGAGCTGCTTGACATGCACCTCCTTGAAACCGGCCTCCCTGAGCATTTCCCTTGCCTTCTCTTCGCCCCACATCGCGCCCAGCCCCTCGCCGCCCTGAGCTAGCGAGACCGTCATACAGTGCATGGTCGAGATGGTGTAGAGGAAGGGGCCTATGGGGTGGTTCAGGTTGTTGTGGTGGTGGCTAGAGCCTGCTATATCCTGCATAAGGTAGACGCCCTCGTCTTTGAGGGCGTTGGCTATCCCTTGGAGCACCGCTGCTGGATCGGCCTGGTCGTGAACCGCGTCGAAGGTAGTTATCAGGTCGTAGCGGGCCTCCTCGTCGAGAGTGGCTGCATCCTTGACCTCAAAGCGGGCGTTGGCGGTGCCGTGCTCCTCGGCCTCGGCGCGTGCGCGGGCGATGGCCTCCTCGGAGAGGTCGTAGCCGGCGAAGCGGCTATTGGGGAAGGTGCGAGCCATAAGGTTGAGGGCACGTCCGCTGCCGCAGCCCACATCTAGCACGTCGATACCCTTCTCAAGGCGCTCGGTTAAGCCCGGCACCAGCGGCAGGATGTGATCTGTGAGGGCTGGCAGGACCGTCTGGCCGCTGTCCTCTGCCATAACTTCATGAAAGCGGGGGAAGGCCGAGTAGGGCACCCCGCCGCCGTTCTTGAAGCTTTCTACGATCCCGTCCTCAACTGAACCTAGCAGTGGAATGTACTGGGTGAAGGCGGCGATGTTCTCGGGCGAGGCGGCCCTGGTCAGGAAGGCGGCGTGCTCTTGGGGTAGGTGGTACGTTTCGTTCTCAGGATCGTGCTCGACAATCCTGCCCACGACCATAGCACCCAACCACTCGCGCACGTAGCGCTCGTTCAGACCCGCCGCCGAAGCTATCTGCTTACCAGTAGAGGGGAGCAGCCCCGCCATAGTGTCGAAGAGACCTGTCCGGTGGCCTATGCTCGTCATGAGTGCAATTGCACCTTCATTGAGGACGCCGACCATCCTTTCAGCGAACTTCTCAGCTTTTGCTTGGTCAAGCTCTGGTATGGTCATAAACACCCCTTTTCGCTCTTTCTATGACACTGACATGCTGGTACAAAGCCGTCAATACCAGAGCATAGGCGTTTTTCTTATTCACCGAGATGCCGCTAAGAAGTCTTCTCAGAAACCTAGAGGTTAGAGGGCAACCTAAGACCCAGTTTTGAAGGCAACCCTTGTCGTACTACTTAACCCCCACGACCATAGAATCGGGACCTACCAGGTGTTCGACGTACGTCTCCCGAAAACCCGTCTCGCGCATCCAGGCGGAGCAGTCAGCGCCCGTATAGTCAAAGCCTCCTGGAGTCTCGATCAACATGTTTAAACTCATCAGCAGCCCGAAAGCGTTCTCTCTTCGCTCATCGTCGATCATCGCCTCGTAGACGATCAGCGCGCCGCCCTCGGGAAGGGCCTCGTAGGCCTTACCGAGCAGCATCTTCTTTTCCTCAAGGTTCCAGTCGTGCAAGATGTGCCCCATCACCAGTACGTCCGCCGTCGGCAATGGGTCCTCAAAGAAATCTCCTGGATAGAAGCGCAACCTATCACCAAGACCGTACGAGTCGACATACTCCTCGAAGATCGGGCCGACGGGTGGAAGATCGAACCCGCCGCCCGAGAGGTGGTCGTGAGCCAGTGCCACCTGCACCGGCAGAGCACCCTGAGCCGCTCCGACGTCAACGAAGGTTTCGTAGCGCTCCCACGGGAACTTGTTCGCGATCGCCATAGCCGCGCCCAGGCTAATGCCTGTCATGGCCTCTAGAAAACCCTTCAGCCGCCCCGGGTCAGCATAAAGAGCGGTGAAGGGATCCTCCCCTCCTGCTTTCGCTTCGTTCTGCGGCTGTCCGGTACGTAATGCCTCAGTGAGAGAACCCCAGAACGGATACAGTCGCGCATTGGCCATCTCAAGCACGCCCCCGACATACGAAGGCTTCGTCCGATCGAGGAAGAGGTCTGTTTCGGGGGTGTTAGCGTATCGGTCGCCGTCTCGCTCGAGCATGCCTAAAGAGACGAGCGCGTCCAGAAAATCTCTCGCGCTACGCGGGTGGAGCATCAAGCGTTCGGAGAGCATCTCGAAGTTCAGAGACCCCTCCTTAGCAAGCTCGGTGAACAAACCAATCTCAACCGCGCTCAACAGCGTCTTTGAGCCCCAGAAACCGAGGCCGAGTTGCATGATCCCGTCAGGAGTAGTAGGGGGTTTGTTCGGTTCAATGTCTACGTCGCCAGAGTGTCCCTCTTGCCTCTTAAGCGTCGACATGGAAACTCCTCCTCTTTCTTCTGGCTTCTCAGCCCTCGCTCAATTAGCTACAAGAAGAACATATCCGACGGCGAGGTGAAACGGAAGGGACGGGAGCGGTTTCTCTAAAGGTTTACGCTTAGAGTTAGGAAGATTACTTTGGCCTTATTCACCAGGTTGCTGCTAAGAGGTCTTCTCGGAACACAGGATATTAAGCGAGCCGGGGCTGGCTAACGTACATGCTGATGACGCTCTAAGAACTCGATAGTTGCCTGCACGACGGACGGCGAGATGAAGTGCGCGTGATTCGGGAGAATGGCCAGTTCCCCTTGCTGCAGCATTCGATATACTGCGGCTCCTTCCTCGACGGTGCAGAACTCATCTCGGTCTCCGGCCAGGATGAGGGTGGGCGCCGTGATCTTCTGCAGATCCTCCATGGTGTAGCCTGGAGGTTGCGTGAACCTGTCGAATGCCTCGGTGAAGTGCGTCTTCCAGTAGCCGGCTCCCTGTACGCCATCGTGGTCGGCTCTCACCAGTTCAAACATGGCTCGCATCTGCTCCGATGAGTCGAAGGCCTGCGCTATCACGTCCGGGTTCGCCTGAGTTGCATCCGGACTGCCGCCCAGATTCTGGCGCATCATCGGCATGCTTGGGGCTTGCGGGTTGAAGGTGTCGTATCCAGCATGATTCACGATGGCTCGCACCGACCCGGGATGCCGGATGCCGGTGATCGTGGCGGTCATCGCGCCGTCACTGAAACCGCAGATCATAGGTCTCTCCAGGCCGAGTGCATCAATCAACCCTACGACGTCATCAGCTAGCTGCGTGTACGGAATTGAGCCACCACCGGCGTTGATCGTCCTGCCGTGCCCTCGGGTGTCGGGCGCAATGATGCGGAAGCGCTCCGCGAGTGTGTCCATGTGCGAGACGTAGGCCCAGGGGTGTCCTGACCATATTGGGTTGGTTGAGACCACTCCCCCGTGGAGGAGCAGCAACGGGTCCCCTTGGCCCGCCTCGACGTAATAGATGTCGATGCCATTGGCGTGAACGTAACGACCTTCGCTCTGAGCAGGGGAACCTTCAATCGACATTAGTCGCATCCTTTCCGCCCTTTAGCTGGCGGGTTGTCGCATAGCACCTCTGTATCATGAGACGTGGAGAAATCCCGCGCATCCCTTATGTTCACCAGATTGCCGCTAAGAGGTCTTCTTGGAAACCGGTATACAAATTCTGCAAACAAGCTCCCCACACAAGCCGCTACGAGGTGATCATGAGGTCCTGAAGGCTGGTAGCTGACACTACGCTTGGTAGTGCCGAATAAGATACAGAGGGGAGCGTGAGCTTTCCAGACGCGTCAGATTCGCCCCTGTCGCGAAGAAACATAGAGGTTAGCGGTGTTTTGTGTGGCGTGCGGGTTTGGATTACGTGAACGAGGTTGAGCCTCGGGTTTGCCTTCAGCTCGACCTCGTTCATGTCTATGCTGAAACTCCGCGACGGTCTTGTTCGGGGAGGCAGGTGTGAGACCCAACTACTGCTCATGAGGCTAGAAATTCGCCACGTGGCGACTATTGCTCTTCATATACTTTTCTCAAATGGAACGCATTCCTGAGCTTCGCTTCTCCGCCGCGCTGGGTCGATGAGGAGATGGAGCGTTTCGGTACGCGGCTTATGGCTCTGAACGATTGGGGCGTCAACTCGCACGAGGGCGAGCTCCTAAAATATATGAAGGGTTGGATGAGCAAGGGGGAGCGCCTTAAGACCGCTGAGCGCAGACGTCGGGGTAAGCTAAGGAAGGCGCGGGAGGGTCGCACCATAGGTGGGGCTTTGCAGCCGAGGTATGGGTTCAAGTATGTGAGGAAGCTGAGGGTAAGGCAGTGGGCCATGAGGTTGACCCAAAGAAGATGGCGAACGTACGCATGATCTTCGAAATGCTCGCGGGGGCAAACGCTTGCGTGCTGTACAGAAGGAGCTCGAGCAGAGCGGCATTCTAGCTCCCAGCGGCGGTCGGCAGTGGTCCCGCACCACTATCAAGAACGTGTCATTGGAGATGCCTACCTGTCTCGCCCTCGCGATGAGTTGAAAGGGTTAGTCTTGCCCGAGGTCCTTACCGGTCTCGACGTGAAGAGATGCTACGGCATCATCACGTGGTTTGGTAAGCGCCGCACCCGTTACGCCGGCGTAGGCAAGGCTCGGAGGGTGGAGCTGGCGCCGAGAGAGAACTGGGTCGCGATCCCCATAGACCTCAGTGGGGCCGGGCTGGAGCGCGGCATGGTTTATAGAGCGCGGGCGGCGGTCGAAGGCAACCGCCCTCACGCGAAAGTGGGAGACAGGTTCTGGCCCCTCTCCGGTAGTGTGCTCTACTGCGCGGAGCGTAGGCGGGCGATGATCTGCTACCGGACAGCAAAGTCGGGTGGAGGGTACAGGCATTACTATCGATGCCGGCCGGGGAGCACTCTAGCAGAGTGCCCTAACCGCAAGAGTCATCGCGCGGAGGAGCTCGAAGACTGCGCAGCCGCCACGTTCGAGCATTACATAGACGATGGTAGACTATTAGAGTTATATGATCTGCAGCCGAGGAACATGAACGGCGCTGGGGCTGCGCGGTAGCCCTGAGAGACAGGTAGCGCTCTCCAAGAGACTAGAGCTTTTGGCCGTGATGCGGCGAGGGTACTCCCAACATCAGGCAGAAGGGTTGTTAACGCTAGGCGAGTTGCGCGAGAGGCTGGCGGAGATCGAGGAGGAGACGGAGCAGATCACTGGTCAGCTACAGGCCACCGAGAAGGCGGCCGGAGGGCAGCGCGAGAAACAGGCCGCACGCGGCCTCATCAAGCAGCTCATTGCCCAGGGTCAGTTCTCGCTCCTCAAGGGGCCGGAAAAGCAGCGCAACGAGTACAAGAGGATCGGCACCAAGTTCACCGTTGATCAAGGCGGGGTGCGTACGTCGCAATTGAAAACAACACAAGCATGAAGGGGCATTCTATGGCACTGAACACATCTTATAGCACTAGCGGGAACGCGGCTGCTTACGCGTTGCCCGATGAGCGCGCCGGTTTCATACGCAAGACTTATACGCACTTGGCCTTCGCCGTGCTCGCGTTCCTCGTGCTCGAGTATGTGTTGCTCCAGTTGCCCGGCATTGAGGGGTTAGTAGGATTAATGACCAGGGGTTTCAACTGGCTCCTGGTGCTCGGGCTCTTCGTCGTGGCGTCCATGATCGCCGATCGTTGGGCGCGTTCGGACGTCTCGCGCGGGTTGCAGTACGCGGGCCTCGGCCTGTACGTGGTGATCGAGGCGATCATCTTTCTGCCTCTGATGTTCATCGCCGCCAACTTCAGCGACCCGACGGTGATCCCGTCGGCGGCGCTCATTACCGGGCTCCTCTTCGTGGGTCTAACGGCTGTCGCTTTTTTGACCGGGACGGACTTCTCGTTTCTGCGCGGAGCATTGGTGATCGGCTCTTTTGTGGCCCTGGGTTTGATCGTGGCGAGCATCATATTCGGTTTTACGCTCGGCGTGGTCTTCTCGGTCGTTATGGTCGGGTTGGCCGCTGCGGCGATCCTGTACTACACCTCGAACATCTTGCGCTACTATCGCACCGACCAGTACGTCGCAGCCTCTCTGACCCTGTTCGCCTCGGTCGCCCTGATGTTCTACTACATCCTCCAGATCCTCATGTCCCTGCGGCGGTAGGTAACTCCTGCCGCAAATGACGACACCGGCTTCCCTGGCCGCAAGGAGGGCGATAGGGACAACTCTTTGCGCATCGTTGCGTATATACGTGTAGTAAAATACAGATGTCGAATACGATCCCTTGAAGGAGGACTAAGTGGGATTCGGCGGTTATATACTGGTAATGATCTTGGGCGCTCTGGTCTCTGGAGCGGCTGCGTTGTGGGTGAGAAGCTCCTACAAGAAGTACTCGAAGCAGACGAGCTACAGCGGCCTCACCGGTGCGCAGGTGGCACGCATGATCCTAGATCGCAACGGTCTCTCCAACGTTCCTGTTGAGCCGGTAGCGGGTCAGCTTACGGACCACTACGACCCGCGGAGCAAAACGGTGCGGCTCTCGGAGGGCAACTTCGCCCACAACTCCATCGCGGCTATTAGCGTTGCGGCACACGAGTGCGGGCACGCGATCCAGGATGCTACGGGCTACTTGCCGATGAAGGCGCGGGCGGGTCTCTTCCCGATAGTGGCTTTCAGCAGCCAGCTCTGGATGCCTCTGTTCCTCATGGGCATCTTCGGACTGGGTACTTTCTTTATCCAGCTTGCGGTCATAGCCTTCATAGCGGTGCTCGCGTTCCACGTTGTGACGCTGCCGGTGGAGATCAACGCCTCCACCCGTGCCTATGGCCTCCTGACGCGCTACGGCATGCTCTCGGTCAACGAGGCGGCGGGTACCCGGCGCGTCCTCACGGCGGCAGCCTTTACTTATATAGCTGCGGCGCTGACCTCGCTCCTGACGCTCCTCTACCTGCTCTTCTTGAGCCAGAACGAGTAGCTAGAACGCGAGATGCTTGCGGTAGAGGCGGAGGCCTAAGAGCCTCCGCCTTTTTCGTGCCCGCAGCCGGGTTTTGCGGCATCGTACCGGCTCAAGTTGTAGAATACTCGGGTCGTGGAGGAGATAAAGCGCATAACCAAGCGTCGCCGGAGGCTCCGCACAGTAGGCGAGCCCCACCCGTGGGAGCCGCGCCACATGCGGCTCGCCGCTACCCGCTACGCTGAGTCCGTAGGCGACAAACAAGGGCGCCGCAACGTAACGCTCGGGGTTATACAGCATCTGTGGCGCTCGCCGGTACCCTTCGTCGGGTTCTACCCGCCCGAGGGGGTCAAGGTGGTCGAGAACAGGCTCTACATGCCCGCCCAGCCGAAGCTGGTGGATGATGCCGAATACCTCGCCGGGGTCGAGGCGCACAAGAAGACCTTCGCCCGGGATCTAGAGGGCACGATGCTGCCAGCGGGCAGTCTGCCGGGCTACTTTGAGGTTCCGGCCGACGAGGGATGGCAGATCGTGGTGGACCTCGCCGAAAAACGCTTGGAACTCTCGGATGCCTGGAGCCTGACGACTGATGCCGGCATGGTCGGTGATCTGGCACCCTTCGTCTGGGCTTACAAACACTGTGGTTTCTGCCTGCTTACGATCTACGACAAAGACATAGAGGGCTTGAGAGACGATCTGCTCTTTGTCGCAAAGCGCCAGGGGGTAGAGCTCCGCTGGCGCCGGACCGCAGCCTAAAGATGTAATTAGACTTGCAATAAGAAATGTTCTTGATGGGGTATAATCGCGGCAACCGTTTGCTCAAGACGCGAGTTTCAGTTTACGAGGGATTGCCACTTTAAGGAGAGAGGTGAGCAGGAGAGATGCTTAGCAGGCACGACACCGGGAGCTTCGCAACCACTACGGCTCCGAGCGGTTTCGGCCTCGAAGACTTCGAGAGAGCCGGCGTCCGGGTGGTAGAGCGTCGATTCAAAGCCAAAGATACGCTCTTTACCCCCGGAGATCCCGACGACCAACTCTACTTTCTCCTCGAAGGCACCGTACGCCTCTATAAGA
The DNA here is from genome assembly GCA_035645375.1 of Rubrobacteraceae bacterium. Lineage (GTDB taxonomy): Bacteria > Actinomycetota > Rubrobacteria > Rubrobacterales > Rubrobacteraceae > Rubrobacter_F. The sequence goes on along the minus strand of DASQMR010000189.1, from coordinate 23,515 downwards.
TCTACGGTGATTACAAAGAGGCGACCACCGCGCTCCTAAAGAGCGACGGGGTCTTCGGGAAGCTGAGCCTCGTCGAGGGACGATGGCAGGACGTTTTCGCCGAGGCGGTTACCGACGTGCGAGTAGCAAACGTGCCGAAGGCTACTCTGACCGAGGTTATAAGGCGGCGTCCGGATTTCGCCATGAAGCTCTTTTCCTCCTTCTCCGAGCGCCTCAGGCAGTCCGATGAGGTCATAGAGAGCCTTCTGCACCGCGAGGTCTCGACCCGTTTGGCGACGCTACTCATCAACCTGGGTGAGCGCTTCGGTGAGGACAACAGCTCAGGCACGATACTCGACATACGTCTAACGCACCAGGAGTTAGCGAACATGATAGCCTCGACCCGTGAGGCTGTCTCCAAGGTTATGAGCGAGCTGCAGCGCGACGGTACCATCGAGATCCAGAACCGTAAGATAGTAGTCGTAGACAGGGAGGCCCTGGCCAACCACGCCTCCGCCCCATCTGGCCTCTCCGTGGACGGTCAGCTCTCCATCTGAACTAGTCGCCGCAAGCGCTCTCTCTTAGTGTTCTCAAAACATAGTCAAGCCCCGTTTGATCGCTTGGAAGGTGGATCGCTGTTGCTGCTTACGGACTTGACCACGTTGCCCTTCCTATCCATGCGGGGCGAGTTACTTGCAGGAGGCGTAATATTGTCTACACGGTTTCCGAAACTTTCGGGGCGAAAGATCGTATAACTAGGATATGGGATATTCAGCACCTGTGGCGTTGGGCGGTTGGCGAGAGCGGGTAAAGCGTCTCTCCTCTCCGCGTGCGCGTCTTTCGGACAACGAGCTAGTCGAGAGGACCAAGTCGGGCGACGTACGCTCCTACGAGGAGTTGGTTAGGCGCTACGAGCGGCTGGTGGGGCGAGTAATCTACCCTTACGCCGGCCGCGACGTCGCGGTGGAGGATCTCGTACAGGAGACCTTCTTGAGGGCATACGATCGCCTGTCGACCTTTAACCCGGAGTATCGGTTCAAGACGTGGCTCCTCGCCATCGCCAACAACCTTGGTATAGACACCTTGCGCCGCCGCCGGGAGGTCGTGGAGTTCAACCCTGAGGTGCACGCTTCGGTTACGCGTGGCCCCGATGTAGATGCCTATGAGGCGGACAGGGCCAGGAGCGTGAGAGACGCTGTGATGACGCTGCCAGAGTCCTACAGCGTACCGCTCGTCTTGCGCTATGCCGAGGGCCTTACATACGCGGAGATCGCTGAGGTCATCGGCATAACCGTTCCTGCCCTTAAGAGTCGCCTCTTTCGTGCTAGGAACATGCTCGCGGGGAGGCTCGAAGAGAAGGGCGAGACGGGATGAGCCACCCGGGCGAAGCTGACCCCCGGGTTTGCAACCCCGAGAAGGTCTTCGAGCTTGCCGACCAGGACGCGGCAGCGGAGAGTCTCGAAGTTGGGGAGGAGCGAGAGCTTCGGAACCACCTCGCTCGGTGCCGGGAGTGCCGTGAACTCTATGAACGCGAGCTGGATTTAAACGCTTTCTTAAGTTCCCTGGACTTCCAGGCTGGTTCGCGGTCTGTCCACAGAGGCGTTGCCATGTCTCTGCCAACCCGGTCGGCGGGGGGACGCGTTATGTGGGGGCTCCTCGCCGTTGTACTCCTCCTCGCTGCGCTCTCCTCCCTAGAGCTCGAAGCCGCGCAGCCCATTATGTTGTCGATGGGTATCTTGGGCGCGTTTTGGGCTTTGATCTCTAGCTCCGTCGAGGTGCTAATCGCAATAGTGGATGCCGCAGGTCTTACTATACTTCTCTTACTGGTTTTAGGGGCTCTAGCTGACCTCTTGATAGCCCTCGCGGTCGTCTTCAGCCGGAGGCGCAGAGCCCAGGAAGCATGAGCCGTTCAACGGGACTCCTGATCACCGTCCCCGCCCTGCTGCTGGTGGCGCTCGTCTACTCTGCTCATCCCGCCCGGGCCTCTGAGAAGGAGGTCATGGAGGATGTGATGGTGAAGAAGGGCGACACCGTAAAAGAGGTTTCTACCGCCTGGGGTGACGTGCTCGTTGAGGGCGAGGTCGAAGAATACGTGAGGTCCGGTCTTGGCGATATTCGGATCGAGGGTCCAGTCGGAGGCGACGTGCAGGCGGGCTCCGGCGACGTATATATAAACGCCCCGGTAGCAGGTGACGTGAAAGTGGGCAGCGGGGACGTGGAACTCGGGCCCGAGGCGAGGATCGAGGGGGATGTCTCGTCCGGCGACGGTAGGCTCGCCCGCGCTCCATCGGCCGTCGTCGTCGGCGTCGAGAGGGCGGGTATCTCCCCCGAGTTTAATAGAGAGGTCTCCGCAGATAGCAGCTTCCCGGACACGGCGAAGTGGGTCTTGATGACCCTGGTGCTAGCCGCCGTCGGGGTGCTTGCGACCGTCGTGGTACCGAGGCCGCTACGCGCCGCTACCCGGAGCCTGGAGCTCTCGCCGGGACGTTCGTTGGTCCTGGGTCTGGGCTCCTTTCCGGCGGCGATTATACTCTCCGTACTGCTCGCCATTACGGGGGTGGGGCTTGTGTTGCTCTTCTTGCTCTGGCCGGCTTACATTGCGCTGGTCCTCTTCGGGCTCTTTGTCTCCGTTTACTTTCTTGGGCGTAAGGTGGTGCTCGCCACGGGGCGCTATCGTGCCGGGGAGGCTCTAGCCGCAGTGGTCGGCGCCGTCATCGTCGCGGCGATTTACCAGATCCCCATCCTTGGCGCAGTCGTGTTTACGGCCCTCGCCCTGGTTGGCGCGGGCGCCGCCTTCTCGTCCCTCCTCTCCCGTTGGCGTTCGAGCAGACCCCGGACTACCCATACCTCCTATGAGGATTACGTCAGAGATCAGCCAGATGCTTGAGGAACGGAGAGACCAAGCATCCTTTGTCCGTGCTAGATAACCACGACCGGGTGTCCCGCCAATCTCCGGAGCTTTAAGGCGGCTGCGCGCTGACGATTAGTAAGCTTACGGGCTAGAATTAGCGGGTGTGGAAGAACACTGCAACCAAGGAAGAGCAGCGTCGTTTGCTGGCGCGAAGGCTAGCCTACGTCCTCGTGGTGTTAGTCCTCATGCTCGCGGCATACTTTTATGGGCGCTCAGAGAGTCCGGCGGGCGTCTCGGCCGAAAACAGAGAGAGCGTGGCGCTGTACGCTGAGGCGCTTGAGACGGTCGACGAGGATTACGTGGGGCAGGAGGACATCGACCCGAAGAAGCAGACGTACGGCGCGATAGAGGGCATGATCGAGACGCTAGAGGATGAGGGGCATACGCGTTTCCTGAGCCCCGAAGAGATCGAGCAGAGTCGCCAGGGGCTCTCCAGCACGTACGTAGGTGTGGGTATCAAGCTGAACGACAAGGATGGCGAGGCGGTGGTCACCTCTCCGATCGACGACTCGCCGGCGGAAGAGGCAGGGATCGAGTCGGGCGACGTCTTGGTCGCGGTAGACGGTGAGAGCGTTCAGGGAGAGAATATCAAGGAGATCGGGGACAAGGTCAGAGGACCCGAAGGGACCGAGGTGGGGCTTACTATGCTCCGTGATGAAGAGGAGCGTGACTTCAACGTCGAGCGCGCCGAGCTAGAGGTCTCCGCCGCGTCCTGGAGCTTGATTCCGGGGACCGACGTTGCCCATCTGCGTCTGACGTCTTTCTCGGAGAACAGCGCGGAGAAGCTGGCCGAAGCGACGGCTGAGGCGCGGGCGGCAGGCGCCGAACGCTTCGTGCTGGATCTTCGGGACAACTCTGGGGGGTTGGTGAGCCAGGCTGAGGATGTTGCCGCGCAGTTTTTGCCCGCTGGGAGCACTGTCTTTATCCGCAAGGAGGCTGACGTCGAACAAGAAGCTACGTACGTACCTGATGGCAACGAACCGCTCGACGCGCCGCTGGCGGTGCTAGTGAACGAGGGGTCGGCTTCGAGCGCCGAGATAGTAGCCGGCGCCTTGCGAGATAACGAACGGGCCCGGGTGGTCGGAGAGACGACCTTCGGCACCGGTACCGTACTCGACGAGTACTCCTTGAGCGATGGTTCGGCTATTCTGCTTGGGATTGCTGAGTGGCTGACCCCCTCTGGCGACTTCATACGAGAATCCGGCATCGAGCCGGATGTCGAGGTGAGCCTGGAGGAGGGCCAGGAGCCTCATACTCCAGAGGAAAGCACAGATCTCTCGAAAGAAGAGGTCTTCGATCGGGATGCTCAGCTAGAGCGGGCCTTCGCGGTTCTGCAAGAAGGGGAGTAACTGTTTATGACTTCGGGTATGGATACCGAATGAACGCTACTTCAAGGGCTCTGTTTGGTACCCTCGGCGGGCTTGGAGGCACGCTGGTCTTGACCGTATTCCGAAAGGCGCTCGCCACTGTCGGAGCGGTGGAGACCAGCGCCCCCGAGCAAGTGATCGAGAGGCTCGAAGAGCTAGGGTTCCTGGAAAATTCCTCTCCCGGCGTCCGGCGCATGTTCGTCGTCTTCGCCCATCTCTCCTATGGGGCTGGGACGGGGGCGGCCTTGGGCCTTTTGCGACGGGAGAGAGGAGGGACCAGCGAGGAGGCGGCTGTGGGCTCGGCTTTAGGACTCCTGGCATGGGGTGCCGGGTGGGCGAGTTGGCTGCCGCTCACCGGTGTCCATCTACCGCCGTGGAAGCAGCGGACTGCGAAGGTTCTCTTGCCCGTTCTAGATCACGCCGTCTTCGGGGCGGCCTGGGGATTGGTGTACAGATTCTTGCGAACGGGTCAAGTTTAATAGCCCTCATTTTTCGGTACGTTCCTGTATAAAAGACTAGAGGTCGCTTACGAAGGGAGAATCATGGCCCAGCGAGTACATGAGAGCATTGAGGTACAGGCCCCGCTACAGGATGTCTTCACCTACTGGTCCAATTTAGAGAACTTTCCGCAGATTATGAGCAACGTCGAAGAAGTCCGCGTGCTAGACCAGGAGACGAGTCACTGGAAGGTAAAAGGTCCTCTGGGTACCGATGTTGAGTTCGATGCCAAGACTACCGAGATGAGCCCCGAGCGCGGTATCGGGTGGAACAGCACCAACGACAACGAGGTCGAGACGTCTGGACAGGTGCGCTTTGAGGAGGTCGCGGAGGGCCGCACGCGGATAGACGTCACGATGAATTACAGTGATCCGCCTGGCGGCAAGGTCGGAGAGCTCGCGGCTAACGCCCTCTCTAACCCCGAGCGTGAGATGCGTGAGGATCTGGAGAACTTCGCCAGAAAGGTCGAGCGAGGCGAGTTGAACCTGAGCGGGCCTGGAGCTCAGGCCGGGGGTAATTAGCCAGAAACGTACGGGAGCGGTACCGCTCCTGAACCTTTTGGTAAGATATAGGCTGTCGGGTGAGCGAGCCTGGCAGCCTATATTCATTCAAGGGAGAGCTTCACCTTGAGCATCGCTGTAGCGGCGGGTAGCGGCCTGGTTGTAATCGGGGTCCTCGGTATCCTGGTCATGACCTCGGTCGTAGGCAGCGCCGGAAAGCGCAACCAGAACCGGGCTGAAGACGAAGAGGACCGGGCGCGCAAGAAGCGGGAGAGCGGGGAGCACAACCCTTATAGAGGAGGCCTCTCTTAGCCCCCGGCGAGCCTGCCCGCGCCATACCGTCCCGGATAGCCCGGTTGCGAGAGACGGGGGGGCGGTTGGTCTTCACCAACGGCTGCTTCGATCTGCTGCACCCTGGCCACGTCTCCTACCTGCGTGCTGCGCGAGCCCTCGGCGACGCCCTCATCATAGGTCTCAACTCCGATATCTCCATCAACAAACTCAAAGGACCTTCGCGTCCCGTAGTCCCCGAATTTGACCGAGCTACCGTACTGGAAGCCCTTGAGTCTGTAGACGCCGTGGTCGTCTTTGACGAAGATACTCCAATACGGCTTCTGCGCGAGGTCAAGCCCGCCGTCTATGTCAAGGGCGGAGACTATAGAGTCGAAGATTTGCCGGAGGCGGAGGTCGCGGCGGAGATCGGGGCGGAGGTAAAGATATTGCCCTTCGAGACCGGCTACTCGACGACCGCTCTCATAGAAAAGATTAGGACTACGTTTCGTACAGTATGAAACCTCGGAGAGCCCGTCAAACTTCATTGCTATTATTACTTTCTAGCAGAGCGGAAGTTAGAGGGACAGTTTGATGAAGCCAGCGTTGGAGATTCAAGCGAGGATCGAACGCTTAGGCCGGACGAAGGTTGGTCTCGCGCGTCTGGTCGGTTCGGCGGGGGCGGTTCTGGTCTTAAGCGGTCTCACTTTGTGGATGCTTTTTATGCTCGTACTCTTTCCGGCCGGCGAGCGGTTTGGCGGCTCTGATAGTTAGCGACAGGTCGCGCCGTGAAACGTAGGCGCTAATCTAGCAGGTCCCGCAAGGACGCGGCGTGGGGGCTGCTCTTTATCTTCGCCAGAGCGGTGAGCTGTATCTGACGGATACGCTCTCGAGTGACGTCGAAGCGCTCACCGACCTCTTCAAGGGTCTTCGGCTGACCGCCGGTGAGGCCGAAGCGGTATTCGAGGACCATGCGCTCGCGTTCCGGGAGGCCGTTAAGCGCCTCCTGCATGCGGCTCTTTAGGAGAGAGCTCTTCGCCAGGTCGTGCGGGGTCTCGGAGTCCTCGTCGGCGATAAAGTCGCCGAGCTCGCTGGAGTGGTCCTCGCCCACCGGAGTCTCAAGGGAGATGGAGCGCCGGCTGACACGCCTTATGCGTGCGATCTCTTCCGCCTCTATCTCCATCACCTTCGCGACCTCTTCATCGTCGGGGTCGCGGTTTAGCTCGGCGGCCATGGCGCGTTGCACCCGATAGTATTTGTTGATCTTCTCGACCATGTGAACGGGTACGCGGATGGTCCGACCCTTGTCGGCGATTGCCCGGGTGACGGCCTGCCGGATCCACCACGTGGCGTAAGTCGAGAACTTATAACCCTTTCGGTAATCGAACTTCTCGACGGCGCGCATCAGCCCTATATTGCCCTCTTGGATGAGATCCAGAAGCGAGACGCCTCGACTGGCGTACTTCTTGGCTATCGAGACGACTAGCCGCAAGTTGGCGCGCGTGAGGTGAGCCTTCGCTTTTCTGTCCCCGCGCTCGACTCGCTTGGCGAGGTAAACTTCCTGAGCTTTAGTCAGGAGGGGGGTCTTGCCGATCTCGTCGAGGTACATCTGGACGGCGTCGCCGGTGTAGCGTGTGCGCAAATCGCTCTCCAGTACCTCTTCAACGAGCTGGGCATCCTCTTCTTCATGGTGAAGGGTGTCGTTCAGAAAGTCAGCGTCGACGACCTCGACGCCGTGCTCCTTAAGAAGACCGTAGACCTGCTGGATCTCGTCGGTCGAGAGGTCCACTTCCTGGAGCAGGTCCAGAACCTCGCTGGATTCCAGCGTCCCGGATTCCTGGCCTGCCTCGAAGAGTTCTTGAATCTCTTCTATGTCCCGAAGATCGCGTTGGGGCTGCAACTTCTCCTCTGGATCCGTTATCGAAACCCACGCCTTGCTTGCACGTAATATATCCGAAAGAATCCAAAGGTCAACGAAGCTGCCTACCGAAAGGGGTGCTCCTTGCTGGGATTGAGAAACCTTTACCGTGTCTTTCAGGAGTCGAGATCAGCGGCCCGCCGAGAAGTCGCTCTGGCTGTCACGGGCGACTCAACCGAAGCTACCACTCTGGCGGACCTGCTGGGCGCACAAAGGATCGCGGAGGGCGCCGAGGTGCTCCTCACCCTCAACCGAACTTCCGACGCCGCCGAAGTTCACATCTCCGGTGATGCGGTTGAGGGGACGGAGACAATCTCGCTCTCGGCAGTGAACGTGGATGCGGTGTCGGAAGTACTCGCGCCCCGTATCGCGAGTGTCTTGGAGGAGGACTATCTAGTTGCGCTCGGAAGAGGGTATCCGGTCTTCAGGCGCGCGGTGTGCGAGGAGATAATCCGCAGTAATGCTCGTCAGAACGCCTTCATCGGCGCCCTACCGATACCCGGTGCGGACATGCCTATCATTACCGCCAACCAGGGCCGGATGGTGCTTGGAATAGCCGCAGCGTACGGTGAGGAGCTCTCGATGGAACGGGCCCGGGAGCTTATCGGGGTGCTCGCCGCCGGTTTCGGTTTGCGCGCGCTCTCTCGCCAGCTCTTGAAGTTCGTGCCGGTAGCGGGCTGGGCGGCGGCCGGCGTCATCGGTTACGCGGGGACGCTCGCGATGGGACGGGCCGCGATCCTCTACTTTGAGCGTGGTAAGCAGGAGCCGGAGCCTGAGGAACACACAGAGATCATGCACAGGGCTAGGGAGGAGGCGGAGGCCTTCTTCGCGCGTTCCCACCGACGGTAGCTACGCGCTCCCAGCGTTGTCCCGTGCTCTCCGTGTTCGTTAACCAGGCCAGAGGACTGGGATGATTCGCTGGTCGATACTGCAATAGGGGCCGAGCCTTACCTCAAGCCGATGACAAGGCTGGCGGCGTTTTCAGGAGTATCATGCTGACGGAAGTCTATTGAAGATCGAGACGGGCGGAATCCGGGTGAGTATTCGTACCGCTGAAGAGAAGGCTACACGCGCCGGGGAGTTGGAGGGTTTGTTGGGAGGTTTGCTAGATCGAGCAGACGAGTTAGTGAAACCGTATTGCGATTCACCTTGCCGCATGGTGGTTCGTGAGACGTACACCGCCGGGGAGCAGGAGAGCTTGCGAGGCGTTCTAGCCTTGTTATTTAATGACCTCGTGCATACCTCGCTCGGGCGGAGGCTACGGCTTTGAGATTCTCTCCGTCTCACCTGCGGGTGTTGCGTTTGGCACGGGGGAATTTGGCGGCCTTTCAAAGAATCGGGCTGCGGTTGGCGCTGGCAGCGGCGGCGGTGCAGGCGACTCTGGTCGGGATCTTGGTGGCGAGGGCCGAGATTCGCAAGCGCCGGGGGAGGGTGAAGGAGGGGTTCCCGTGGGTGGATCAGCCCGAGGTCGAGCTGGAGAGCGGTGACAGGCTGAAGCTCTACTCGTATGGAGTCGAGCTTTACGAGGCGATGCTAGAGGAGATCGAGAAGGCCGAGCGCAGCATCTACCTCGGGACGTTCATCTGGAAGGGAGACGAGGTCGGCCGGCGGTTCGTGGAGGCCCTGGAGAAGAAGGCGCGCGAGGGGGTGCGGGTCTGTGTAATCTTCGATGGGCTGGCGAACGTGGTAGTGCCCCCTTCGTTCAAACGTTTCCCCGAAGAGATACAAACGCTCCACTTTCGTCCTTTGTGGGGACCGGAGAACCTTGTAAACCCGCGCAACGTCTTCAGGTACCATCGGCACCTCATGGCGGTGGACGGGCGCACGGCTTTTCTAGGCGGTTACAATATCGGCTCGCTCTATGCCTCTGGCTGGCGCGACACGCACGTGCGCGTTCGGGGTGACGAGGCGCGCGAGGTAGAGAACGATTTCGTCGACTTCTGGAACGCGCATCGCACGCCGGGTCTTGTCGAGATCGCGCCGGTCGGACAGCGCGTCTGGAACCCGGCGACCGTCTTCCGGCGCAACGACCCGTACCTGAGGATCTTCCCGATCCGGGCGATGTACATCGAGGCGATAGACCGGGCGAACAGCCACATCTACCTCACCCACGCCTACTTCGTCCCCGACCGCGCGATGCGTGCCGGGCTCATTGATGCGGTCAAGAAGAGGGGCGTGGACGTGCAGATACTGCTGCCCCGGCAGTCAAACCACGTCACCGCTGACTGGCTCGCGAGGCGACACTTCCAAGAGTTGCTCAAGGCCGGCGTGAGGATTTTTCAATACGAGCACATAATGATTCACTCCAAGACCGCGACTATAGACGGTGTATGGTCCACGGTCGGCACGGCCAACATAGACCGTCTCAGCCTGCTCGGTAACTACGAGATCAACCTCGAAGTCTACAACGAACCCTTCGCCGCCCAGATGGAGAGGATGTTCGAGCTGGACAAGACGAACGCGAAGGAGCTCACCCTAAAAGAGTGGGAGAGCCGTCCCTTGCCCGCCAAGATAGTCGAACGGGCTTTGTCTACCCTAAGCCCGTTGGTGTAGCGAGCCTTGAGGTATTTTCCTACTACCTAAAGTACTTATTCAAAGGGCCTAGCTGCTTCGTCCACGACTCTGGGCCTGCGGAACCGTACTGTTTGAGGTCGTCACCCGGGCGCCGGCAGCGTAGCAATACAGCTACTGTAACGTCATCAGAGTGAGCCAGTCTCTCGCCTGCGCGAACTAGACGGCAGCGTTTCGCTTGGCTCATACTTCCGTGCCGCAGCTTGGGTATTTGGAGAGAGCCTTTGGGGATCGGGCTTCTTTGTATAATAGGATGCGGACTTATCTTCGACTCAGGGGAGGAATCTTTGGCGAGATGGCGGCTCCTTGAGCCTGAGGCGGATGTCGTCTCGGGGCTGGCGCGGGCGGCGGAGGTGGATCCTCTGTGCGCGCGGGTGCTGGCTAATCGGGGGGTGACCCCAGAGGGGGCTTGCGGATTTCTCTCACCTTCGCTCAAGGGGATCGGGATGCCCGGTGACGAGGTGTGGCAGGTGGCGGCCCGGCGGGTCGCGCGGGCCGTGAAGGACGGGGAGCGGATCGGCATCTTCGGGGACTACGATACCGATGGGATCACCTCTGCGGCGGTTCTGTACCTCGCGCTCTCCCGCTACACGAGCAACCTGACGGTAAAGTTGCCGACGCGCCAGACGGGGTACAGTCTCCTGGAGCCCTACGTGCGGGACCTCTTCGCCGAGGGAGTGGATCTGCTGATCACGGCGGACTGCGGCATCTCCAATAAGGCTGAGGTCGAGATCGCCAGCTCCTTAGGGATGGACGTCATAGTGACGGACCATCACATCCCGCCCGAGGATGCTCCCAAGGCCCCGCCAGCGGTCGCCGTTCTCGACCCTAAGCTATGGGACCAGGACGATCCGCTGGCCGGTGTCGGGGTGGCGTGGAAGCTTGCGTGGGCGGTCGCCAGAAAGCTCGGTGACCCGGACGGGAAGAACCACATCGGGAAGCTGCTGGACCTCGTCTCGCTCGGGACGATCGTGGACATAGCGCCGCTCGTCGGAGACAACCGGGCGCTCGCGTTTACGGGATTGCGGTACATGAACCGCGGGCTCCACGCCGGGAGTAGTCGACCGGGGATCGGGGCGCTCGTGAAGGTGGCGGGGGTCAGGGGGGAGCTGGACGAGGGGGACCTCGGATGGAAGCTCGGGCCGCGGTTGAACTCTATAGGCAGGATAAAGAACCCTACGCCCGCCCTGGATCTCCTTCTCACGAACGATCGTCGGGAGGCTTTAAAGATCGCCTCTCTCCTCAACCAGATGAACTCCGAACGCCAGCAGAGGACCCGGCGCGCCGTCGAGGAGGCGATGGGGGAGGTTGACCCGGCGCAGGACTTCAAGGTCGTGGTTACGGGCGAAGCCGGGGGGCTGGCGGGGCTCGTGGCGGGCAAGCTCGCGGGGGCGACGGGACGTCCGGCGGTAGTCCTGAACCGGAGGGCGGATGGATCCTACAGCGGGTCAGCTCGGGCCGGGGAGACGGACGTGAACCTCTACGGGGCGCTCTACTCGGTGCGGCATCTGTTGGGCGAGTGGGGCGGACACCGCAAGGCCGCAGGAGTCTCGATCGGTGTCGGGAACTTCGACGATTTCGTGGCCGGGGTGAACAAGGCGGTGCGGGCGCAGGAAAAAGAGAATCCGGAAGTCTTTGAACCCCCGATCGGGGTCGACGCGGAGGTGCCGTTAAGGAGCCTGGCGGATGGCCTCCTGGACTGGCACGAGCGGCTCGCTCCTTTCGGGAGCGGGAACTACCGGCCGGTCTTCATGACGGAGGGATTGCGGGTCGAGAGGTCGCGCCAACTCTGGGAAGGTATGAACCTTGTAAACCTCGGGAACGGGCTTGTAGCGAAGCTGGCGGGGCCTGAGGAGGCCGTCCCGGCAAGCGCGTTCGACGCGGCGTATACCGTTGGTAGGAACGCGTACTCCGGGGCAGCCGAGCTCGAGATACGCGACTGGAGAGTGTAAGTCCGTTGAACGCTATCGGGGTAGACGTGGGGGGGACCAAGATCGCCGCCGGCGTGGTGACGCCGGAGGGGAAGGTTCTCAAGGAGGTCCGCCACCCCACGGCGCACACGCCCGCGCGCGTGCTGGAGGGCATCGCGGGGGCTATCGAGGAGGTCCGGGACGGGTTCGAGGTCGAGGGAGTTTGCCTCGGCGTGCCGGGGACCGTGCTCTCGGCGGAGAACAAAGTGATCTTCTCTCCCAACCTGCACGCTATCGAGGGCATTCCCTTAAAACAGGAGCTGGGGAAGAGGACGAGCCTACACGTCACCGTCGAGAACGATGCCAGCGCCGCCGCCTGGGGCGAGTTCAGGTTCGGTGCCGGGAGCGAGGTCGGGCACCTCATATTCGTGACGCTCGGGACGGGGGTTGGCGGAGGTGTGATCACGAACGGCGTCCTCTTACGCGGGGCGCAGGGAGCAGGCGGAGAGCTCGGACACGTTACGATCCAGGCGACCGGCCCCCGCTGCGGCTGCGGTAACCACGGCTGTCTAGAGTCTCTCGCCTCGGGCACGGCGATACAACGCCGCGCTCGCGAGGTTGCCAGTGAGCGGCCAGGCTCTGCTCTAGGCGAGCTTGCCGCCGATAGAAAGGTACTAGGGGAGGACGTCACAGAGCTCGCGCGGCAGGGCGATGAGGCGGCGATCTCTGTTCTGAAGGAGGCTGGGAGATGGCTCGGCGTCGGGCTCGCCGGGTTCGTCAACGTCTTTAACCCGGAGGTTATAGCGGTAGGCGGCGGGGTCGCCGAGGCGGGGGATCTGATCCTGGCCCCCGCCCGCCGGGAGGTCCACCTTCGATCTCGCTCCCCAGGGCGCGATCTCGTACGGATAAAAGAAGCGACTCTGGGCCCCGCCTCCGGCGTCCTCGGCGCGGCTGCTCTAGCCCGTTATCCCTCGGGCGAGTACGTTTTCGGCTAGCAGGGTTTCCTTTGCCTCTCGCCGTCGTCCCGACCCCTATAGGCAACCTTGAGGACATCACCCTGCGCGCCCTGCGTACCCTGCGCGAGGCGGATGCCGTAGCTTGCGAGGACACGCGCCGCACCGGACGGCTCCTCGCTCACTATGAGATAAAGAGGCCGCTCGTCTCCTACCACGAGCATAACGAGGAACGGCTCGCCCCCGAGTTAGCCAAGAGGGCTCGGGCCGAGAAGATCGCGCTCGTCTCGGATGCTGGCACCCCGCTGCTCTCCGATCCCGGCTACCGACTTGTGCGGGCCTGCATCGAGGCCGGCGTGAACATCGAGGTGCTGCCCGGTCCGTCGGCCGCGATGACCGCGCTCGTAGCCTCCGGTTTGCCGGTAGACACGGCCGTCTTCCTCGGCTTCCTCCCGCGTAAAGGCCGGGAGCGGACCGTGCTGCTCGACCGGATAAAACACGAGGCTTCGACGTTCGTGATCTACGAGTCGCCGCATCGGATTGCGAAGACGCTCAAGGAGCTGCCCCCGGTGAGGCCGGTGGCCGTATGTAGGGAGCTGACGAAGCTGCACGAGGAGGTCTTTCGGGGGACGGCGGAGGAGGCGGCAGAGCACTTCGCGGAGGGGGCGCGCGGGGAGATCGTGCTCGTCATCCAAGGTGGGAAGGCGGAGGAGGAGCCTACGAACTTCGAGGAGGTCGTCGCGAGGGCGCGGAGGTACCTTGCGGACGGGGAGAGCCCGTCGAGGGCTGCGGCGCGAGCGGCCAAGGAGGCTGGACAGAAACGTAGCGAGGTGTACGACCGGCTCGTGAACTCCTGACGTTGTGGAGGTGTGCGGGTCTCATTTGACCGCTGGCTGCGCACGCTCGGAGTTGTTGCTACCTTTCGGCTGGTTGCGTCCTCGGCTCGCTTGTTTTCTCCGGGTCTGAGCGCCAGACGAGGTACGAGTAAACGAGCAACCGGAGGGTACAGACCGCTACGATCGCGAGAAAAGCTATCTGTGCCCAGGCTGAGCCTGCGAGGCCCGTGAGCCCCATGCCGATGAACGCCAGGCCCATTACCACGAGCAGCCATCCTCCGAGCCGGCGCGTTTTGATCCAGGAGAGCCTGCTCGTAAGCGTCCACGGCGTCTTGATGCCCGCGAACCAATTGGGCCGGACTTTACCTTGCAGGTTTCCAACCACAACGAGCAACCCGCCGACCAGGATCGGTATCACGACCGTAACATCGAGCTCCACCCCCTGGACCCAGAGCAGAATAAAGGCATAGACGAGGGCCAGAACCGCGACCGCCGACAGGCGAAATATTGAGTAGAACCTCTTTCGTTATTTCACCAATTAACGAAACAACAGCACAAGCGGGAGGTTTGAGGAAGAGGAGAAGGGCGAGCGTTTGGGGAGGGTGTGAGCGGCGTATCTGCGCTAACGCCAGGTCCTCGACCGCTTTATAATGCACTCCGGTCCTAGTTGCTCTTGGGGGTAGGGTTAATGTTCGTGGATTCGCATACGCACCTCACGCGGCTGGAGGTCTCGCCGGAGGAAGCGGTCGAGAGGGCAGCTGAGGCCGGTGTGATCGCCGTCGTCAATATCGGGACGGATGTGGAGGACTCGAAGAGGGGGGCGGAGCTGGCGGCGGTGCTGCCGAACGTCTACTCGTCGGCGGGGATACATCCGCACAACGCGGGGACTTACACACCGGCCGACCTGGAGGCTATAGCGGAGCTCTCTGAGTCGCCGGGCATAGTGGCTCTCGGGGAGGTCGGGCTCGATTACTACAGAGGAGATTGGTCCGGGGAGATACAAAGAGCGCTCTTCGAGGATGTGATCTCGCTCGCCAATGACACGCGTCTCCCCTTGATCATCCACTCCAGAAAGGCCTTCTCCGATACCTTCGCCATCCTCGCTCGTGCCCGTGTCCCCGTCGTCCTCCACTGCTTCGAAGGGGGCGAGTTCGAGGTGAGAGAGGCAGAGGCGCGTGACTACTATATCGGGCTCGCCGGCAACGTCACCTACAAGAACAGCAAGACGGCGGAGGTTTTTACGATGCTCGACCCGGAGCGCATCCTGGTCGAGACGGATGCCCCTTACCTCAGCCCGCAGGCGGTGCGCAAAGAGACGAACGAGCCGAAGAACGTAGCCTACACCGCCCGGTTCGTCGCCGAACGGATCGGTATGGACGAGGAGGAGTTCGGGCTCCTCACGAGTCGCAACGCCCGCAACGTCTTCGGCCTGCCGCTGGAGGTCTAGCGCCGCGTTGTATCGGCCCGAGTCTCGCCCCAAGAAACGTCTCGGTCAGCACTTCCTCGTAGACCCGAACACCGCCCGCATCGTCGCCCGGGGTGTGGGAGAAGACGACGTCGTTCTGGAAGTCGGGCCGGGGCGAGGAGCGCTCACCTCCGTTCTCGCAGAGCAGGCGAGGCTCGTGCACGCCGTGGAGCTGGACCCGGACGTGATCCCTGAACTGCGAAGGGCGCTCGGAGCGCATGAAAACGTCCTCATACACGAGGGTGACGCCCTTACCTTCAACTACGATGCTCTAGACCCATCGCCGAACAAGCTAGTCGCCAACTTACCCTACAATATCGCCTCGCCCCTAGTGCTGCGGTTGCTGGAGGAGGCGAAGCTCCTCACCGGGTTGCGGTTCATGGCGCAGCTAGAGGTGGCGCGCCGGATGGCCGCCGAGCGGAGGACGAAGGACTTCGGGGCCTACGCGGTCCTCGCGCAGCTTCTCGCGGAAGTGCGGGTAGCTCATAAGGTCTCGCCGCTTGTCTTCGAACCACCGCCCCGCGTGTGGTCGGCGGTTGTCGCAATGGAGCGGCGGGAGTTTCCGGAGGACTACCATCGCGTGAAAGAGCTCGTGCTCGCCGCCTTCAAGAGTCGCCGTAAACGCCTTGTTAACAACCTTCCCGAGCCGTTGCGGGAGGAGGCGCCAGATGCTTTGAGTTGCTTGGGCTACGGGCGGGATGCGCGAGCCGAGGAGTTGAGGCCGATTGACTTCTTGGCGCTCTCGCGCAGGCTTTTAGAGAAGGCAGCTTGAGCATAGTGCGTCTGCGGGCGTTCGCCAAGGTCAACTACGCGTTGGCGGTACGAGGGAGGCGGCCTGATGGGTACCACGAGATATCCACGGTTATGCAGAGCATCTCTCTGGCAGACGAGATGGAGGTGGAGCCTGTTGCGGCTGGCTTCGAGCTCGTAGTAGAGCCGGAAGATGCCGGGGTCGGACCACTGGAGGAGAACACCATCTACAAAGCGGGAAGGCTACTAGGAGAGCTCACCGGCACCGAGCTTCCGGTGAGGGTGCGCCTGCGCAAACGAATACCCGCGGGGGCCGGGCTCGGGGGAGGGTCGGCGGATGCGGCGGCTGCGCTCCTAGGCATGAATGAGGTCTTCGAGCTTGGCCTGAACGATAAAGAGTTACGAGAGGCCGGGTTAAAGATCGGGGCGGATGTACCGTTCTGCCTCTCAGGCGGCACGATGCTCGGCGAGGGCATCGGCGAAGTCCTTAGTCCCCTTCCGGCACCGCCGCCACACTACCTGGTGGTCGCCAAACCGGTCGAGGAAGCGGAGACGGCCCGGATCTACCGGGCCTACGACGAACGGTCCGAAGTAGGCAACTGCTCAACCTCTCGTACGGTAGAAGCCCTGCGGGCGGGTGATCTCGGCACGCTCGCCCGGGCTCTTGACAACGACCTTGCCCCAACAACAAAAAGTTTCGTTCCCGAAGTCCAAGAACTGGAGGAGAAGCTTCTGCTCGGAGGCGCTCTCGGAGCCACAATGAGCGGTACCGGCACTTCTGTCTACGGTATGCTCGTCTCCGAGGCGGAGGCCAGAGCCGTGGCGGAAGGATTGCGCGCACACTTCGTCGGGCTCCATATGCCCAGCAAGCGTGGGGTAGAGATACTCTAGTTGCGTGCTGCATGGGTTCGCGGTTGGAAGGCATGACCGTCGGTAGGGCGTGTGGTGCAGAGCCGAGTTCGGATTATCGAGTGTTGGAGTGGTTCGCTCCTGTTTCTGTTGATCGGTCCTAGAGATCTGGTGAAGCTTCTTGGCGAAATTCAGACTGTAGACAAAATAGTTACAAGAGCCTGAGGCCGAAAGCTGACTGCTACAAGAGCCTTAGGTATAATCGCGGGCGTCACGGGCGACTCTGCCGGAGATGGAGGGCAGGGCGTTCGTATTGGGGCGTGGCCAAGCGGCAAGGCACCGGGTTTTGGTCCCGGGATCGCAGGTTCGAATCCTGCCGCCCCAGCCCATGATCCGAAGGAGCGCAAGTGTCGAAGCCGCGAGCAGACAGGAGCTTTCAGGAATCTATGTTCCAGCGCGAGAAGGGGCCGATCTTTGCCGCCGTCCTGGCGGCTGGCAAGGGTACCCGGATGAGGTCGAACAGGGCCAAGGTGCTGCACACGATCTGCGGCGTGCCGATGGTGAACTACGTGATCGCCGCGCTCGCGCCGCTCGCGCCGCAACGAACCCTCGTCGTAGTCGGACACCAGGCCGACGAAGTGGATGCAGTCCTGCCGCCGAAGGTCGAGTCCGTACTTCAGAAGGAACAGAACGGCACCGGTGACGCGGTTCGCGTGGCTCTGGAGAGCCTAGAGGGTGAGGACGAAGGCATCTTGCTCGTCGTCAACGGTGACGGTCCTCTCATCTCGGACCGCACGCTCGCGGAGCTCGTCGAGCGCCACCGCTCAGCGGGGGTAGGGGCGACGGTGCTCGTCGCGGAGGTCGACGACGCGACGGGGTTAGGCCGGGTGATGGAGGACGCCGGAGTGGTCCGAATCGTCGAGGAGAAGGACGCGACGGAGGAGGAGAAAAGGGTGCGCCTCGTCAACCTCGGCCTCTATGCTTTCAACATATCCGAGATCCGGCACGCGCTCGGTCTCGTGGGGACCGGGAACGCCCAGGGCGAGCTCTATCTCACCGACGCCCTGGAGATCATCGGCAGGAGGAGCCGGGCGGTTACTTATCGGGTCAAGAACCTGCAGGAGGCGAACCTGGTCAACGATCGTTCCCATCTGGCTTTGGCCGAGGAGATCGTTAGGCGGCGCATCCTCGACGCTCACATGCGCGCCGGAGTGACCGTCAGGGACCCGGTGAGCACACACATAGAGGCGACCGTGGGGATCGGGCGTGACACGGTGATCCTGCCAGGCACGGTCCTGCGCGGTGCGACGATGATAGGCTCGGACTGCGTAATCGGCCCTTCCACCGACCTGTTCGATACGGTGGTGGGAGACGGGGCGCTCGTCGAGCACTCCGTCGGGCGGGGCGCTGAGATTGGCGCGGGCGCCACCGTCGGGCCTTACGCTTACCTGCGACCCGGGACGGTACTCGGAGAGGTCTCAAAGGTCGGCGCGTACTGCGAGCTAAAGAACACGAAGGTCGGAACGGGGAGCAAGGTGCCCCACCTCTCGTATATCGGCGACGCGGAGATCGGTAAGGGGGCGAACCTGGGGGCCGGTACTATCACGGCTAACTACGACGGAAAGGACAAGCACCGCACCCGAATAGGGGACGGCGTGTTTACCGGGATAAACACAAACCTTATAGCCCCGGTTGAGATCGGCGAGAACGCTTACCTAGGGGCCGGAAGCGTGGTCAATAAGAACATTCCGGCGGGGAAGCTCGCGGTCGGGATGCCCGCGCGTGTGATTCGGGACGCCCCGGGGAAGACGAAGGATGGGGAGAAGAACCAGGACGAGCGGCGGCGGGCCGGGACGGAGGGAAAACTCTCGTGATGCAAAACGGACACCTGGAGCAGACGGCTGAGAAGAAGCTTGTACTCTTCTCGGGGCGCGGATACCCGGAGCTGGCCGAGAGGATCGGCGAGCGGCTGGACATCTCTCTGGGCGAGGTGGATCTGCGCAGCTTCTCTGGCGGGGAAGTGTATGCCAGGTACGGGGAGAGTATCCGAGGATCCGACGTGTTTATAGTGCAGTCTTTGTGCGATAGGGTCAACGGCCTCTCAGTCAACGACAACCTCATGGAGCTCTTCGTGATGATAGACGCCGCCAAGCGTGCCTCGGCGGAGAGCATCGTCGTGGTCATCCCCTGGTTCGCGTACTCTCGCCAGGACCGAAAGACCAAGCCGCGCGAACCGATAACGGCGCGGCTCGTATCGAGCATGCTCCGGCAGGCCGGCGCGAAGCGGGTGATGACGATGGATCTGCACGTCGGCCAGATCGAGGGCTTCTTCAGCTTCCCGGTGGACCACTTGACGGCGATGCGCACCTTCGTTGACTACTTCACGAACCAGGGCTTCCGGGACGCCTGCGACGCGGTCGTCGTCGCCCCGGACGTTGGGGAGGCGAAGGTGGCTAAACGCCTCGCGGATCACTTGAGCCTGCCGTGGGCGATCGTCAACAAGATACGTCGTCAGCCGGGCCAATCAGAAGTCACTCACGTTATCGGCGACGTGGCGGATAAGCGGGTGATCATGATAGATGACCTCATAGATACTGCCGGCACACTAGTAAATGCCGCTGATAGCCTCGTCCAGTGCGGGGCGACGGAGGTCTACGCGTGCGCTACCCATCCGGTCTTCTCGGGCCCGGCTTACAAGCGAATTGACGGCTCCGTGATAAAGGAAGTCGTCGTCACCGATACCCTGCCCTTGAAGAGCGATGAGCCGCGCAATAAGATAAAGGTGCTCACTATAGCCCCGCTCCTCGCTGACACTATCAGAAACGTCTTCTTTGACGACTCAGTGAGCGAGGTCTTTATGGGCGAGAACCAGCTCTTCTAAAAAACGTAACGGGAGTTAGATAGATGGCGGATAACGTAGGTCTACAAGCGAACGAGCGCGAGGGACGAGGCAAGAACGACGCCCGGCGGCTGAGAACGCAGGGGTTCGTACCCGCGGTCCTTTATGGTGACGGGAGCGATGCTACCGTCCTGGCCGTGCCGGAGAAGATCGTTGACTACACTCTCCAGCACGTCGGCGACAACGCGCTCTACGACCTCAGCATCGGCAGTGGCGGAAGCTCCACTGCTCGCGTGGTTGACGCGCAGCGCAACCCGGTCACGGGAAGGCTCGTACACGTGGACTTCGCGCCGGTAAACATGCGCGAGAGGATCGTGATTACGGTACCGCTGACGGTCGCTGGTACGGACGAGTCCCCGGGGGTCTCCGAGGGAGGGGTCCTGGACCAGGTCGCCTACGAGATCGAGGTCGAGTCGCTGCCGGGCAACATCCCGCAGGAACTCGTGGTGGACGTTTCAGGCCTCGGGCTGAACGAGAACCTTTCCCTGGGCGACATCTCACTGCCCGAAGGCGTCACTCTCATCTCTGATCCTGAGGAGGTCGCCGTGACGGTCACGCCGCCGACGGAGATCACCGACGAAGAGATGGAGGCGGCCGGTATCGTCGAGGAGCCGTCCGATGAGGATGCCGAGGAGGTCGAAGCTGAAGAGGAGACCGAAGGGGTTTCTCCCGAGGAGGGAGAGGGCCCCGCAGGACAAAATTTCCAGCCTTAAACTCTCGCGGTTCTTCTTTAACAGGGAGAGCGGAGAGACCGACGGGGGGCCTTCCCGGTCCCCCGTCGTCGTGGGCCTCGGGAACCCGGGCCGCTCCTACGAGCGCACCCGCCACAACGTCGGCTTCCTCGTCGTGGACGAGCTCGCGAAGCGTCACGATGGCTCTTGGCGGTCGAAGAAGAAGGCCGAAGCGGCCCCGGTCGTCTTCGGCTTGCAGAACGTTACCCTGCTAAAACCGACGACCTATATGAACAATTCGGGTGCTGCGCTCGCGGGACTCAAGGTCGAGGATCTTATAGTCGTACACGATGATCTGGACCTCCCGGAGGGTACGGTCCGTGTGAAGGTAGGCGGCGGGGCGGGCGGTCACAACGGGCTGCGGTCTACTATCCAGCACCTCGGAAACGACTTCGTGCGGGTACGGATAGGGATCGGGCGTCCGCCTGTCGGCATGACCGTAACGGACTACGTGCTCGGGCGGATGGACTCAGCGGTCAAGGAGGCCGTGCCCACGGCGGCTGATGCGGTGGAGGCCGTGATTGAAACCGGCTCCGAGACCGCGATGAACCGCTTTAACGTTCGTGCTTGAGCGGGTTCTCTCTCTCGCTCGCGAGCGAGCGCCGAAGCATCTTGCCGAGCATCTCCACACCACCCTTACTCAGCGTGCGGTCCTGAACGATAATCTCTACGCCTTTTTGGGAGCTTAGCTTCGGTAGCCGCCGCGACGACACGCTGCTGCACACTACCACCTCTGCCCGTTGGATCTGGGGTTCGCTCTCCTCGTCGTCCTCCTGGATCTGGAAGAGATCTAGATGGTCCAATCCCGCTTCCTCCAGCGAACGCAAGAGGTTCTCGGTACACGTCCGCGAGTTGCCCACCACCCCCACAGGCGTTCCTTCGGGCAGCTCGGCGAGCCTCCTTAAGCCGCCCAGGGTAGCCTCCGTAAGAAGGGCGAACGTCTCCAGCCTGCGCGTTTGCATGAGGCTCTCTACCTCGTGGACATGGTAGAAGGTGGTGACCGCCATCCGCCACGGCGTCTCTCCGTCCGAGATGCGGTACTCCAAATCTTCGAGTAGCACCGCTTCGACCGTCACCGGCAACTGCTCTTCAAGCTCTGCCTTATATAGATGGAGCTCCGGCTTGTTGCACTCCACGAACAACAGCGGCACCCTCTCCGCCGTCCTTGCGCCGGCTCGAGCTAAGAGCGCGTATGCCAGCTCCTCGACCGGCACGCCCCGCGCCGCCGCAAGATCCATCACCCTTTCCAGGACTTCCTGGCGCTTGAGGTCCTCGGCGACCATCGGTGGTTGGGCCACGTAGACCCCGCTTCCCCTGCGGCTCTCCACGTAACCCTCGCGCTCCAGGTCGGAGATCACCCGCGCCACCGTATTCCGGTTGACCCGCAAGTACCCGGCCAAAGCCCGAATGCTGGGCAGCTTGCTCCCGACCGAGAACCCTCCCGTCAGGATAAGGTGTTTGATCTGCTCTTCCAGCTGCACGTGTACCGGCACCTGACTCTTCGAATCTACGCGCAAATCCACTTGACCGTCCTAATGTCCTATGGCAGTATGTCACTAGCTGTCCTACTTCACTAGGACGATTATAGCGGAGCCTGACACCGACAGTGAGAGGAGGCCGAGGTGGAAGGGATCGAGGTGCGCTGGGGGTTGCCGGAGGACGAGCCCAGGATCGCGGAGCTGTTGGAGTTGAACGGGATGCCGCGGTGGGTAGCCTATGAGGAGCGGTTCATCGTGGCGGAGAGAAGAGGGGAGGTGCTGGCGGGGTTGAGGTGCCGTACGGAGATCAAGCGTCTCTTGCTGGGGCTCCTCTTCGTCGACCCGTGGGCGGGCGAGGGACCGCCGGCGAGGGCGCTATACGCGGGTGCCTGGTCTCTAGCGCGGGAGATAGAGGCAAGGGAGATTATCGCCGTGCCCTTACCGTACGCAAACTATCCTCACGAGGTCGGGTACCGGCGACGGGGCCGGGGCTGGCGTCTGGACGCGGTGGCGGGGTGTCCGGAGCTTCGGGGAGAGCTTCCGGCGAGTGGCTGGCGCAGGGTTGTTGCTCTGCTGGGCATGTGTGCGGTACCGTTCTTCCGGGTCTCCCGGGATTGGTAGGATCGTCCTGTGCTGACGGTTCGGGACTGCAGACTGCTGCTACCTTGTCGCGTTCGGTTGCGATGGCGGGTAGTTCGTACCAACAGGAGGCCCAGTGAGAGAGAATAGACGGTAGGGCGAGGAGAGGTGGTGGCGTGAGAGCGTATGTGGAGGCGATCGAATCTCCGGCAGGCCCGCTTGTGCTGGCGGTAAACGACGCGGGCGCGTTGCTCTGGTTACAGCTTGCCGAAGGTGATTACGAGCTAACGGTAGAACAGGAGCTGGAGCGAGAGGGCTTCGAGGTCGAGCGGGAGCCCTCCCGGACCGCACGGGCGTGTGAGGAGCTTATGGAGTACTGTGCCGGAACGCGGCGAGAGTTCGGTCTACCGCTCGCGGTGGTAGGCACCGAGTGGCAGAAGGCCGTGTGGGAGGCGCTGACCCGCATCCCCTTCGGCGAGACTCGTAGCTACGCCGAGATCGCGGCGATGGCTGGCCGGCCAAAGGCGGCACGTGCTGTGGGGAGAGCCAACGCCACGAACCGGCTTCCGGTGGTGGTGCCGTGCCACCGTGTGATCGGCGCTGACGGGTCCCTCTCCGGGTTCACTGGTGGCACGCACTTAAAGACGTGGCTGCTGGAGCACGAGGCGCGGGTGCTAGCGGGCGCGGAACACGCGTGAGTCCAAAGATGCGTGTCGGGTGTGAGCGTTGCAAGGGCGCTCTCGGTTACGAAGGCGTCGGCCCCGTCTTTGGTTATGGATACATCTTCCATGCTGTCGACGCGAACGGGACGAATCGCTTCCGCGTCGACTGCCGCGGAGAGTAGATAGAGTGACCCGTACGTCGATTGTAAGAGTTGTAGGCGTGAGGCAAGCTTGAGCCCTAAAGACTTCGTAGCTTTAATTCTGCTGGGCGCGATCTGGGGTAGCTCTTTTCTGTTTATTCGTGTCGCCGTTCCGTCTTTCGGTCCCTTCTTACTTATGGAGGTACGGGTAGGGATCGCCGCCCTGGCGCTGGCGCCCCTCGCTATAGC
>DASQMR010000188.1:0-7906 GCA_035645375.1 Rubrobacteraceae bacterium | reverse complement strand
TACTTAAGCCACTCGGGTGCGGGCATCTCTTCTCTTGTCGTCGTTTTGTTCCGGCCCTCTCCCCCGGTCTTATCGCGTAGGTATCCAGTAAGTTGGATATGAATTTCCGATAAGACCTCTTAGCGGCAACCCGGTGAATAGGAATTCTCTTACCAGGCGGGAACCGATGGGTATTCGGTCTCGTATTTGCGCCCTATCGCTGTCATTTTCTGGAAGTCCTCCGGGGTGGGAGGAGGAGGCGGAGAGGAGAGGTCGTTGCCCGGTATCCCTGCCTCCTCAAAGAACCTCTCGAAGCCCGTCGGGGTGACGAACAGCAACGTCCTGACTGGCTCCGTCGTCGCGTTTCTCCAGGCGTGCAGCGTTCCCATGCGGATGTGGAATACTGATCCCGCTTTCGCTTGGAAGGTGCGCTCACCGTCCAGGACTTCCAACTCCCCCTCTAGCAGGCAATAGGTTTCGTCCACACTGTGGTGGATATGCGGCGGCGGCCCGGCCCCTGGCAGCCCGACCAGTTCCAACAACGCGAACGCTCCGCCGGTCTCTTTATCCTCCACTTTAAACGTTACCAGTTCGCGGTCTCCTATCCAGACCGACTTACCTTCGCCCGCCGCTACATGCGTGGTGCTCACGGTGAACTTTCTCCTCCCTTGTTGTCACGACGTTACTCTAGCGGACTACCGTCTGCCAAGCATTACGACTCCCGTTACGAGGAAGAAGAATCGGCAGCTCGGTTTCCGAGAAAACGTCTTAGCGGCAATCCGGTGAATAGATGCAAGGAAGTAGCGAGGCTAAACGCTACGAGAAATCTTTCCCCCACCTGTGACTGGGTACAGCGTGCGCTAAAGCGCACTCCCTTCTTGTCCATACTGCTGCTTAGCCATTTGCTCTTCGGTTCTCTGGAGGCACACGGCGCGCAAATCTTCGCTCATAGAAGATTCGCACATCGCCTTGGCCTCGACGTCGCTATCGTAGTGAAAAACAAGCTGTCTAGCCGCTGCGATGATGCAGTAGGAGAGAGTCTCATTGTCCTGGCCCTGACTGCACAACTCGCGGGCAAACGAGCCCCGGGCACCGTCGGCAATGCCAGCGACGCTCGCCTCCATAGCGGCTTGATACCCTAACCCAGAGTAACATGTCGGTCGGAAGGCATGCTCGATCGTCGTGCAGAGCTCAAAGACCTCTGTGAAGCTGTCCTGCACCGTCGTGGTATGCTCGCTCGCCAGCTTTAGGGCAAATTCTGCGTGTCTTGCATAGCACTGAGTTTTGTACTCAGTGTTCACTTCGGTGCAAGGGTAAAACGGCTGATCAGCTTTAATATAATCGGAGGGGTGGCCCGGGTTGTGGTGAGCGTTCATGTTCTCCATAAATACCCCGCCAGAACACTGATCCCTCTCCCACTCCTCCGTCAACGCGTCGCACGTTCGCAGCGCCTCAAACAGATCGTTCTCCAGAACATACATAGAGCCGTGGCCGAGCCCGTGAACACAGTTGCGATGATCGAGCGATTGATTTTGCTGTTCGCGCACGTCGGCGCAAATGTTGCCCGCTTCGTCCTGTACCTCCTCGGCTCCAAGCGTCGCCATAACAGCCTCTACGGCTCCGTGGTAGTAACCAGACGCGCAGAAGTTATCGCCCCGACTGTACGTACTCGTTATGTCGCCGTAGAGCTCTGCGGCAGCGCGACCGATAACGTGGGTCAGATGATGACAGTTGGAGTTTACAAACTCATCCTTTGTGAATTCGTCCTTGAGTTCGGTGAAGGCGGCTTCAACGCCAGAATCGCTGACCAGACTCTCGTAGCGCTTCTGGTAGCAGGCATGGTGGGTAGACGAAACACCGGGACAATCGGCGGTCGCCTCCGTCGGCTCGTTGGTCGTTTGTCGAGAGCCTTCATCGTCGGATGAATGGCCGGCAAGAGACGGCTCGAAAACGATGATGCTCACCGCGATCAGTGCCGAAGTAGCAGTGAGGATGCTAAACGGTAGTAACCACCGTTTGTTGAGATACCTTCTGATATGCCCTCCTGCCAGTCGGGTAGCGCTTGTGCTGCTTGCTGGGCCCTACAAGGCTGTGCGTGTCATCTCCGACGTTAGCGCCGCCTATACATCCTAGAAACTCAGATGCATGAGGGCATAGAAAAGGGCCCGGGGCGAAGAGAGCAGTGTGCAGGCCGCATAGTTTGCCCCGGGCCCAACTTAACGTTGTTGCTTGGTGCTAACCTACTATCTGCGCCGCAAAATACCGTACGCGAGGATGCCCGAACCTAGAACCAGCGCGCTAGCGGGCAAGAGTACAGACGGGGAAGGACCGCCGCTCTTCGGCAGATCCTCATCCATCATCATGGTCGATTCAGTCATCGTGGTCGATTCCTGTACCACATCCGAATCCGATCCCTGAGCCATGGCTGTCGGCACGAGAATCAGCATCGCTACTAGAGCGGTCGTAGCCAGCAAGACTAGCTTCTTCACAAGGGGCCTCCTTCTTCTTCTATCTTCCTATTACACGTCCACCACCCTCCGCTGCTCTTAGAGAGAATGGTGTGGCAACTAGACTAATGAGAATGATTCGCAAAATCCAGCGGGTTGTGATCTAAGTCCGTGACCTAGATCAACCATCCCCCTTTAGTCCTTGGGTTTTCGAGAAAACGTGACACCGGACGCTAGAGTTCCGAGAAGGCCTCTTCTTGGCAGTTCGTGATTTAGTAAGCCAGGTTCCTAATAGAAGCTCCGGGCGTCTGTTTGGGTTTTTCTGAGCTAGGGAACACACGCTACATCGGGCCTGGCGGCCCGCAGAGGTTGCTAATCCTTTGTGGAAACCCCCTCCAAAAGCCGCCGGGCCTTTTGCTAGTCTCCTAACCTATGCTCTCCATGCTCGTATTCTTCCTGGTGGCCCTTCTTATGGTTTTGATGATCGCGGGGTAATGTTCTGGTTCTTATTTATCAGGGGTAGATAGCCCTCGGGATCTTCGAGGTCCGGCTCTTTCGTGGGGCAGTCGACGCTCCTAAAATGCAGAGAGGGCCGGCGTGTCCAAAGCTCCCGTCGGCCCTCCTTCTTTTACGGGCGGCTCTGTTCTACAGATCACCGCGTAATACTCCACAGGTGTTTTCGTTATTGAGGCCGACTCACTCGAAGAGGTAGATCAGCTTGTAACTAGCTTACCTCACTGGGCATTAGTAAAGGCGGAAGTAAAGCCTTTGATATCCATGAGTTCTATGCTTGAACGAGCCAAGCGAGAAAGCCAGAGCATCAAGGAGCGAGTGCACTAAAGCAGTGCATAATGCTTAAGTCTCTTCAGTTTGGCCGGGGTCTAACAGCCCCGGCTCTTTCATGCTTCAGCCTCTGAGTTTCCGATAAAACGTCACACCGAAAGCTTTAGGTTTCCGAGAAGACCCCTTAGCGGCAACTCGGTGAATAGGCCAAAGATTACCCCAAGGCTAACGTCCAAAGCATACCCAAGACCGCGCCTACGGGTACCAGGAGGTAGATCGGGGGCTTGAACCTCTGCAATATAGCAAAGGAGACTATCGCGACCACCAGGGCGAAGACGTCCAGCCCCGCTATTGACAAGCCATCCGGGAACAATACTCTACTGGCGAAAAAAACTGCCAAGTTCGCCACTACCCCAACAATTGCCGCGGTCACTCCCACTAGGATGGCGCGAAGACGCCGGTTGTTGGCCAAGAGTTCAATGTACGGGGCAAGCAGGAATATAAACAGGAAACAGGGCAAGAACGTCGCGTAGGTCGTGATTGCCGCCCCGAGTGTGCCGTAGAGTAGGGGCGAGAAGGCTCCGGGATCGTTCCAGGCCCCGAAGAAACCGACGTACTGGGTGACCATGATCAGGGGACCGGGCGTTGACTCGGCCAACCCCAGCCCCTGCACCATCTGGTCCGCTGTTAGCCACCCGTACTGGGTGACCGCCACGTCCGAGATGTAGCTCAAGACCGCATACGCACCGCCGAACGTGACGAAAGCAGCTCCCGTGAAAAAGAGCGCTTCCTTTACCAGGACGTCTTCGCCGCCCCGCCAGAGCCACAAAGTCCCCACCGGCACCGCCCACAGTGCAAGAAATACCGCTAGAAGCCTCAGGTTGCGCGGTACAGGGTTGCCATTGGTAGGAGCCTGGTCGAGCGCGTCCTTGCCTTCCTCTTCCGAGGAGCCGTGCCCGACACCCCTGAACGCCTCCGGTGCCACGCGGCTCAGGAGCATCCCTCCAACGGCGGCGGCGATTACCACCAACGGGAAGGGGATCGAGAGGAAGTACAACGCCACGAAAGCCAAGACGGCGACGCCTAAGAGCAGGCCATGGTTGAGGGCGCGTGTGCCAATCCTTAGCACCGCCTCGACCACGATGGCTATAACCACGGGCTGCACGCCGTAGAGCAACCCGTTGATCGCCGGGACCTCGGAGTGGGCGGCGGCAAGATAGCTGAGCAGCCACAAAACGAAGATGGAGGGTATGACGAAGAAGGAGCCCGCCACTACGCCGCCCAGCGTCCCGTGCAACCGCCAACCAATGTAGGTTGCAACCTGCTGGGCTTCCGGTCCGGGCAGGAGCATGCAGAAGTTTAGGGTCCTAAGATATTGTTCCTCCGAAATCCAGCGCTTCTTCTCGACCAACTCCCGGTGCATGATCGCAATCTGTCCAGCGGGTCCTCCGAAGTTAATAAACCCTAGCTTCACCCAGAACCGGAACGCTTCTCCGAAGCCGACAGGCTTAGTTCCTGCCTCCTCAGTTCTGGCAGCTTTGGTCTCCATTGCCACCTTTCATACCGGTTAACCAGACAATGTTGCACATTAATCAGGAGTACTACGTCAAGTCAAGGTTTGTCAGGGAGCTTATAACTTGCTGAGAGAACGTGCTCTCGGAAGCTCGGTGAATACTGCTAGTAGCCGGTCCTATACAGGGAGGTACGGTTCGGTAGAACCTAGGCCGACAGGACCGGGGCTGGGCGGGTTTCCCAGAAGACCTCTTAGCGGCACTCCGGTGAATAGAGGCAACGGGGCGAACCCTACTCCAAGCAATACACGCTGTGGCAGCACTCATGCTGTGATTGTAGTTTGCAGATCCTAGTCACTTATAGAGCATCGTACCATCTTTGCCATGAGCTCTACCGCCTGCTCATCGCCTAGGCCCTGCTGGCGTACAAGCGAGCGCCAGGTCTGGAAGTCAAGCGCGTGGCCTAAGGCGCCAAGCAGCAACTCCTCAAGCTGCCGGTCCTGTACCCCCCAACCGGCGACCAGGACGTATCGCATCCTGTCCCAGTGCTGGAAGTACGGTTCGGCAAACTCGCGTGTTAGGGGATGCACCTGCGCGTCACGCAGGACGTTGATCATCATCGATTCCGTGCGCCTGTGGTAGGCATAGACCTCAGAGAGTGCTCTTCTCAGGCGGGCTTTAGGATCGGCAACTTCAGTCCAGGAATCCAGCTCGGGCGGAGGATTCTGACCCATGTAGTGAGAGGTGCACGCGACGAACAGAGCGTGTTCGTCAGGAAAGTGCCGGTAAACGGTCAGCCTCTGCACGCCCGCCTTCTCGGCTATAGCGCTGATGGTCGTCTTGGCGGGGCCGAGGGCCTGGTGAAGCTCTACCGTGGCCTCCGTAATTCGCTGCCGTGTCTCTTCCTGGCGCTCTGCCCGCCGCTTCATCTCATACTTACGCGTCATATTCCAAACTTCTAAAAACCTCCACGATTTTATTGAACTTACGTGTTTAACGATATTGACAGAAGCTCTTTGTTGCGCTACTGTGTTCAGTATACATCAGTGTTTATTGTTTGGGAAAGGAGAGATGAATGGTTGGTGCACGGATCGACGAGCTAGAGTTGCTTGAGGTCTGGTACGAGGAAGACCCGACGATGCGAGTCAGGGTTAACTTTCCTTTTTTCGTAGGGAACGGGACCATGAGCACGGCGGTCGTCTACTTCGAGCTTGACCCGGGCCACAGGCTCGGGACCCATACCGACAGCGCAGAGGAGATTCTCCTGATCCTCGAAGGAGAGGCCGAGATCTCTTTAGGAGATGAGCAGGGCCGATTCTCGGCGGGAGAGATGGCTCTAGTTCCGGCTATGGTGCCGCACGGCTTGCGCAACGTGGGTGACGAAACAGTGCGGGTAGTGGGGTTCTTCTCGAGTAACGTTGTGATGAGCACGTTCGACCAGCCGATGATGCCCTTCGGCCAACGGGTCGTTGGCACTCCACCCGTCCTTGAAGAGGAGCAGGTTCCCACTGGGAACGCGGGGAGTTGAGGGGGTAAGGGCATGACTCGTATCCTTACTATAAACCCGAAGCAAACCCGAGGGCTGCGCAAGCTCTTGGTCTGGGTGAACAAGCGCCAGTATGGGGGAGTGGTCCCCGGCATCTATACGATCCTGGCGCGGGATCTCAACATCGCCCTACCGACCGGCTGGCTCTACAACTACCTGCACATGCGCAAGGGATCTCCCATCTCTCGCCTCCAGCGAGAGATGCTCGCCACGGTGGTCAACGGCCTCGTTGGCGGCGCTCCCTGACTGGGCCTGCACACGGCGGCCGTGCGTCGCCTAACTAAGGATGAGCACCTAAGCGCGGAGTTCGCCACCACCTGGCCTCAGTACGATCTGGACCAGAAGACCCGCGCGCTCCTCTCCTACGCCAAGAAGCTCACCGAGGAGCCCAGCATGGTCGAAGACTCCGACGTCGAGGCCCTGAGAGCGGCCGGTTGGGAGGAGAAGGGGATATACGAAGCTACGGCGCTGATCTCTTTCTTCAACTTCAGTGGGCGGATGGAGGCTGCTTCAGGGTTGCCGATGGATGAGATACCAGAAGGAGCACGCTTTCCTGAAGCAACGCCTGGTAAGCCAACTGTGTCAGCTCGTGCCTAAGCAAGGTAAAGAGCCGGGGTGTGGAAGCCTCGGCTCTTCTTATAGACCTCGTATCTTTAGGTTTCCGAGAAGAGGTTCCACCGGAATCCCAGTTCCCGAGATGACCTCTTGTCGGCAATCCAGTGAATAGAGGCAAGAAGAGCTAGGCACTTAACTTTACTTGCACCTTTTAGGCCATTTTTGCTTCTTTACTGGACTGCACGCTCATACAAACGCACTAGGGGGTATAAGGTTCCGGTTCTTATCCTGCCGTCCGCTGTGTGGCTTCCCAGAGCCGCTTCTCTACCGACCGCGCCGCTGGCGTCGTTCACGTATTTCGTGCCAGATAGCAATCGCTACCATAACAGGCGAGAAGAGCACGATCGCGGTATTGCTATCGAATGCTAGTATTACTTCCCTCAACGTCCCGCTCATAGATTCTCCCTTTCCTAAAGCAGAACCACCCTTTTGTCAGTACATTGTAAAGGCGCGTAGAAAGTGGGGGAGAAGGAGTACCTCTGGTGAGTAGACGGATCTCGCTTTGGGTTAGAAACCATCAGCTTCTCACCTACTTCGTTCTCGCTTATGCGATCTCCTGGGCTATCTTGATTCCACTTATTGCCTCCGCACAAGGTTATACTGATGTACCTGTACCCTTTGCCCTGCATTACTTAAATGATTACGGCCCGTTACTGGCCGCGCTCATCACCGCAGGACTCGCTAACGGAACCGATGGACTTCGTGAGCTGTTCCAGCGGATCATAAAGTGGCGCGTTGGATTTAGTTGGGCGCTGGTTGCCGCCTTTTCGCCGCTAGCGGTGTACGGGATCGCGGTAGGCATAGTCGTCATCGGCGTGGGAGACCCCCCACCTGGCTTGAGCAGGCTCGGGACGATAGCCTTCATACCGTACCTGGGATGGGCAGCCTGGGTCTTCTGGATACTTACTGCCGGGATCGGAGAAGAGAGCGGTTGGCGCGGGTATGCCCTACCCAAGCTTCAGAGCAACATGAGCGCATTGTCTGCCACCCTCATCGTCACCTTGTTCTGGGTAGGCTGGCACCTG
>DASQMR010000187.1:0-6641 GCA_035645375.1 Rubrobacteraceae bacterium | reverse complement strand
TTCAGCAGCGGGGCAGGTTTAACGCTTACCTGTCCTCGGAGAATGGCCCGGTGCGTTTCGAGCATGAAGTAGATCGCCAAACGTTCGAGGAGCTGATAGGTGAGTATGTCGAGACCACCACTCGGTTGACGGAGGAGATTCTCAGACAAGCCGATATCAGAGATCATGAGGTAGATACGGTCGTGCTTGTAGGCGGGTCCACTCGCGTCCCGCTGGTGACGAGGACGCTACAAGCAACGTTGCCGGTGAGCCCGCTTGGGTTCGACAGAAAAGACGTAGCCGTCTCCCTCGGTGCGGCCTGCTACACCAACATCCGTTGGCCTTCGATACGGCAAAGAAGTTCGAAAACCCCCGTACACGCCCCTCAGGACCATACGCCTCTCGACCAGTATCGTGCGGCGGTCGAGGAGACGGTGTCTGACAGAAAACTGAACAAGGTAGAGATAGACCGTCTTAATACCTTCGCTAGACAGATTGGTTTGAGCAAGGAGCAGATTGCGGACATCGAGAGCCGGGTTCTGGGTAACTCTAAAGAAGGCGCCCTGCTTCAGCAGTACCAGGAGGCGACGGAGATGGTCTGGGCGGATGAGACTCTGAACGAAATGGAGGCGGAGTGGCTCGACGCGTTAGCGGAGGAGTTAGGGCTGAGTCAGGACCAAATCTCCCATATCGAGAGTCGGATTATTGGCGCTGCCAAGGAAGTGGTTCTAGACCGTCAAGTTACCAAACCTTTTGCTAGCCCGGAGAACTTTGTTCTCACCACCACTCTAACCGGGCACTCGGATGAGGTTCACTCCGTGGCATTCAGCCCCGACGGTCAGTTCCTCGTTAGCGGCTCCTCTGACTACGCTGTGAGAGGATGGAACGCCCTTAGCGGACAATCGGTTGGTACGCTTGCCGGACATATGGGCAGCGTTAGATCCGTAACCTTCGATCCCGACGGCAAGCTGCTTGCGAGCGGTGGTTTCGATAAAACCATCAGGGTATGGAAGCTCCCCCACGGCGAGCCTTTCCACATACTCAACCACGCAGCCTGGGTGCTCTCCGTAGCCTTCAGCCCCGACGGCAAGGTTCTCGCTAGCGGCGGCGCAGACAAAGAGCTCAAGCTGTGGAACCTGGAGACCGGTAGCCTGCTCCGCGCCTTTGTCGGGCATTCCCATTGGATCTTATCTGTAACATTTAGCCCCGACGGGAAGTCGCTGATCAGCAGCAGCGCGGATAAGACGATCAAGGTATGGAGTATGGAGACCGACAAAACGTTGCACACCTTCACACACCGGGGCTGGGTTCGGTCGGTAGCCGTTAGTCCAGACGGACAATTTGTCGCTAGCGGTGGCGAAGACGGCGCGGTCAAGGTTTGGAGCCTGGAGACCGGCGAGTTGACCCGCACCATCGTCGGGCATTCGGGACCGGTTTTCTACGTCTCTATAAGTCCTGACGGGCAACTTCTCTTTAGCGGCGGATCGGATGGCAAGGTCAAGGTTTGGAACCCGAGAACTGGAGAGGCGCTCCAAGTTCTCTCAGGACACCTAGAGGGGGTAACGTCCATCACCCTTAGCCCTGATGGACAGCTCCTTGCCAGCGTTGGACGCGATCGTTCGATCAAAATATGGAGAAAGGCGCCTGATTTTGTAGAGAAGAGAGGAGCCGCCCTCCCGTCCTCCTCCTCAAACCTGAGCTCACCCAACGAGGGAGCTCCGGCGCCGGGCAGGCCACAAGACTTGCCAGACTGACAGAAGATTTTATCAGGGGGAGGAAGAGTGGACTTTAGGGAGCGAGAGCTAAACTTTCAGGAAGCCGACCGCCGCTATGCCGAACTTGCACAGCGACGCGAGGCCGGAAGCATTAGCAATGAGGAGTTCGACGCGCAACGCCAGCAGCTGATGGTACGCGATAACGAAGGCCGTTGGTGGGCCAAAATCGGTGAGTCAGGAGAATGGCACTACCGTGACGGCGGCAGATGGGTACAGGGGGCACCTCCAGCCTACGAAGAAGCTGCGTCCGATTCCCAGGGTGACAGCTCGCTCTCACAAGCTCAATCCTCCGCAAACCCCGAAAGTACTAAGAATAATGAACGTTGGAAAATACCGTCCTGGATATTCGTCGTCGGGCTTGGCGGGATGGCACTCGTGGGGGGCGTGTTGATCTTCTGGGCGCTCGTGCCGTACCTCAGAGGCGAACCGGCGTCGGATGAGCAAGGCGGCTCGATGCGAGCCGAGCAAGGCGGATCAGTACAGGATGGAGGCGCCTTCGAAGCCGTGTTCATCCATCGTGCCACGCCCGAGAACGTTTCGGCGAACAGCACTTACCTCGACAACCCCCTGACCAACGACGACCCGAACATCATTCTCTACATCACGCCAAACTGGAACCCGGGGGGTAGCGCCGGCATCTACAACGATCACCCCATCGGCGTCTGGTACGACGACGAGCGTCAGAGATGGGCGATATTCAACCAGGACCGCGAACCGATGCCCGAAGGGGCTGCCTTCAACGTAGGCGTCCTGGAAGAGCCAACAGAGGCAGGGTAGTGATAAGGCAGACTACGACAACTAGGGCGCGACATGGATTTTAAAGAGGACAAGATAGGCTTCCAGGAGGCCGACCGCCGCTACGCCGAACTCAAGCGCCGGCGCGATTCCGGCACCATAAGCGATGAGGAGTTCGACGCACAGCGCCAACAGCTGATGGTACAGGACGACGAGGGTCGCTGGTGGGCCAAGTCTCGTAAGACCGGCGAGTGGAACTACCACAACGGTAACGCCTGGGTAAGAGGTACTCCTCCGAACTACGATAAAGTCGTTTCTAAGCACGCCAATAACAGCTCGCCAGCACAAGCTTCGTACTCCTCGCGTTCTGGAGGTACCGAGAACGAGGAACATAGACGCCGGAAGGTGTCACCCTGGGTACTGACGGCGCTCGGGCTTGCTGGGTTGGTTCTCGTGGGGATCGCGCTTATCTTTTGGGCGCTCGTGCCGTACCTCCAGGGCGAAGATGAAGTCGCCTCTGAGACCACCCTACCAGACGTAGTAGGCATGTCTCAACAAGAAGCGGAAGAGACTTTGCAATCCGCAGGGTTCGAGGTTGAGGCGGAAACCCAAGAGAGCCCTGAAGAAGACAAAGGCGTTGTAGTAGAACAGGAGCCCTCCGGCAGCGGTGAGGCAGAGGATAACTTGATGGTCACGATTACGGTCGGCTCCGGGCCTTCGACCGAAGAAGCCCCGGAGCAGGAGCCGGAGCCGGGCTACGCTCTAGTCAAAGACGATACCGGAACACTGTCGGTGGAGGTGCCTACTGAGTGGAGTGATCATATTACTTCGGAGGACGGAACGTTCGGGGGCGAGAAAGCGAGTATGGGCGAGGGCGTCGGTCCCGCTATCACCGCCTCAACCGACGTCAATACCTGGGAAAACATCGGAGGAGTACCAGGAACGTATATCGTAGCGTCCAGGGAGTTAGCGCAGAGCTACACCGAGGATCAGCTCGTCGAATCGGGCTTCAACGAGCTCTCCGCATGCGAGCCCATCTCCCGCCAGGATTTCAACCGGTCTCCTTACTCAGGACAGGTACAAACGTGGCGCTGTAGCCAAAGCGGCGCTACGTTCACCACACTCGCTGCTGCGGTTGAAGGCCGGGAGTGCGTGGTGATGTTGCACATCGCAGCGTACAACGAGGTCGATAATGAGAATGCTCAGCATATCTTGGATACCTTTGAGGCCGATTGCCAGAGAATCGCTTGAGTTGTAGGAGCGAATGAAGAATGGATTTTAGAGAGGACAAGATAGGCTTCCAGGAGGCCGACCGCCGCTACGCCGAACTCAAGCGCCAACGCGATTCCGGCACCATAAGCGATGAGGAGTTCGACGCACAGCGCCAACAGCTGATGGTACAGGACGACGAAGGTCGCTGGTGGGCCAAGTCTCGTAAGACCGGCGAGTGGAACTACCACAACGGTAACGCCTGGGTAAGAGGTACTCCTCCAGGCTACCAACCCTCTCAAAGTAAGTCGACGCGAAGCGACAGTAGAACGTATGCAGAAGACAGGTAGCTTTGCGACCACGCGAAAATGCTGAGCGGGTACGACTTCGGCCAGGGGTGGGCGACACACATGCTAACAGCACATATCAGGCGGTAAACCGGTACTCTCAACCGATGTAGCAGGGCCTTTCCCGACTTTGAATCGAGGCAAACCGCGCATGGCGGGTATTGATTGCTACCGCCCATCAGATTGAGGGCAAGACGGTGAAGTAAACTACGTGCTTCAGGCAACGTCGACGTTAAAGGGAACCGTCCGCTAAACAGGTACCTGATCGAGCATGAGCGAAGTGCAGGAAAACCTCGAAAAGATCTTGCGCCGATCCGCAGAGCGGCTGCGCGGAGCGAGTTTGCCGGTCGAGCTGGCGGAGCGGATGGAGAATTTAGCGCGTCAGGTGCATCAGCCCTGCGTGGTAGCCGTGGTAGGACGAGTTAAGGTAGGAAAGAGCACCTTCGTCAACGCCTTGCTAGGCGAGGATCTGGCTAAGGTCGGGACCACCGAGACGACCGCGACCATCAATTACTTTGCTTATGGCGACACCAACCCCCATTTTCCCGTTCGCTGTCACTGGCGGGGCGGGAAAGTTACCAGCGAGAGCCGGGCATTTCTGGATGGTTTGCAGGGGAACGACCTGGAGAACCTGCGGCGGGCGGACGGTATAGATTACTTAGAGTACTTCTTGCCTAACCCGCTGCTAAAGCAGATTACGCTCGTGGATACTCCGGGCACCGGCGCTGTAGTAGAGGAGCACCAGAACCGGACGGCGGAGTTTATGCAACTGAGCAGCCACCTGCGCAACCGACATGACCAGGATACTCGCCGGCTTGGCGATACGGCGGATGCGGTGATCTACCTTGTAGGCCAGGTGGCGAAGGTTACCGACCAGGCCTTCCTTCAAGAGTTCACCCAAACGACCGAAGGACGCTCAAGCGCGCTCAACGCCATCGGTGTTTTATCGAAAGTTGAGCTGCAGCCAGAGGTATTGGCCCGCCGCTACGAGCTATCCGCGAAGATCGCTTCGCAACTCAAAGATAGCTTGAACACGGTGATCCCTGTCGCCGCCGGCGCCCGCCGGGCACTGGATCGATTGCTGGAGAACGACCAAGCAGGCCTGAGACGAATAATGACCGTGTTGCGGCGCATCCCGCCCAACACGCTCGAGATGCTTCTCGATGCCGAGGAATTCTTTTGCGAGTTCGATTTCCCTGATTCTCCGGTCGGCCCTGCCGAGCGCTGTGAGTTGCTGGGCGACATGAAGTGGGGGGTGTTCACTACTATAGCCCACGCTGCTGCGGACCCCAATTTGGACCTTGACGGAGTTGTGAAGCGGTTGGAGAGCATTACAGGCTTTGAGCCTTTGTGGGAGATCTTGAACAAGCACTTTGCCGAACGGGGCCACATCTTGCGGTGTTATAGGATCGCGAGCGACGCCAAAGAGGTGCTGAACGAGGTCCGCTATACCCATCTGCCAGAGCTCCGCAAGGGCACACGTCAGGGAAGAGCCCGCCTGGACAGATACCTCCGCTTTATACAAGGAGCGGGAGGAGACCCCGCAATCGCCAGAGAGCTCGAAGACTTTGTGCGGGGTCACCTTGACGTGAGTCGCCGGGCGAACGAATGGGAGACGCTGCACGAGGAGTTGGACGCCGAGCTTGGGGGCTTGTTTCTTCAGCTTCTGGAGTACAACGATGACTTCGAGGTCCTGCAAAAGCTCGAAGCCTCAGCTGGCGACTTCTCAGAGGCCGAACTGGCCGAGCTGCGACCCCTGTTGGGGCTGTACGGCGGCGAGGTGGAGAAGCGACTGCCCCCGGGAGCGTCTAACGCCAAATACGTCGGCTGGCGGCAGATGTATTGGGGACGCAGGAGAGCAGAGGCGGAGTACGATTCTATCGAACATACCGTTGCTAATCAGGCTTATACTCGCTACGGCCTGATCTTGGATGAGATTCTGGGCGAGCCAGACGGGTAGGTGAGACGCGGAAGGTGAAGTACGCGAAGCGCTTCAGAGCATAGAAACCGTTTAGCTCAGAAGGTCGCTGTTCCGGTCTTCCTGGTGTGATCTATGCGCCCGAGGTTACATCTTCCCACCTCTAGTCTACAAGAGCATGGCTTGCAAACACTACGTAGAAGAGGGTAACGAAGGTCCTGCAATATCCTCCTCTGTGCAAAGCTTGTGTAACGTTCTATGGAGCATCGATTGACGGCTGTTAAGATGGCGAAGGCCTGATCTCTTGAGCGCCTGCTCGGAGCGCTTAAACTGTCCCCAGACGTACGCGTGCAAAGGCCTCGACCCCGAAAGGAACCGACAATGGAACTAGGTCTCTACACCTTCGCCGACGTCGGTTCCGAAATCGACCCTACACAGCGGCTCCGCAACCTCATGGAGGAGATCGAGCTGGCCGATCAGGTCGGCCTAGACGTTTTTGGCATCGGCGAGCACCATCGTCCCGACTACGCCGTCTCGTCACCAGCCGTTGCGCTGGCGGCCGCTGCCACGCGGACAAAGGACATCCGCCTAACGAGCGCGGTCACGGTGCTGAGCTCTGACGACCCTGTACGCATCTTTCAGGACTTCTCGACTCTTGACCTCATCTCGGGCGGGCGC
>DASQMR010000186.1:0-4882 GCA_035645375.1 Rubrobacteraceae bacterium | reverse complement strand
TGTTCTACTGCTCTCAGCAGAAGACTCTGTAGCGCACTCGTCCCACACCCAACACGAGAGGCTTTTGCCAACTCCAAACTCAAGGGCAGTAACGATTATTAGGCCCACAAGAATAGAAATCCCTGCAGCCACAACGCTACCGATCAGGATGGACCGTCTCAGAGGGCGTGGAAGCGACCCAAACTTAGAGAACGGTATCTTCATCTTCTCAAAGACCCTTCGAAAGAAGTTTTTCTTTCGGAGGCCGCCAGGGATGGTGGTCACCGCCCCAGGAATGCGTGCTAGGTAAACCTTCAGGACGTCGGCTGCAAAGGTGAGGAACATGGCGGACAAGACCAGGCCAACAAGCGTACCAGCGACCCCAAAACGGGAGGTTAGAAGGGTTGCAGCAAGTGAAGCTATCCCAACCGCTAGGATTTTGGGTAAATCTATGATGGATTGGTTTTTGGACTGACTTTGTGGTGCGCTCAAGAAAAGCTCCTCGGCGTAGCTGTAGCTGCGCCTATTGTTCGTACGCTATATTCATACCGCACCTAGAGACAGAAAAACGTCATGCATGTGTGACGGTTAACAACAAAGGTCTAAATACTTTAGGTTAGCGTTAAGTTAGATTGCCTTGCATCTATCTGCTGTATTGCCGCTAGAAAGTTTTTTCGGAAACTTAATATTGAGACCCTACCCCTCGTCGCCGGAGACCGCGACGTACGCGCCCAATCCTACAAGGGCGCAGCCGGTGAAGCGGCGCTGCCGGCGCCTTAGGAGGGCGCTCTCGCGCAGCCTCCAGCCCAAGGGGCCCGCGAAGTACGCAACGAGGAGGTCCACCGCCGTATTCAGCGAAACGCTCAGGCAGCCCAAGAACAGGATTTGGAGGGCGACGTTGCCCTGCGGGTCGACGAACTGCGGAAGGAACGCGAGGAGGAACAAGGCCGTCTTCGGGTTCAACGCCTCCACGACGACCCCCTGTCGGAAGGCGTTCCCGTGCCGCCGGACCGGCCCGTCCGCTCCAGGCGCGTCCGTGTGCGCTTCGGACCGGTCCAGCAGCGTGCGGACCCCGAGGTAGACAAGGTAGGCCGCACCTGCCAGCTTCACGACCGCGAACGCTGTGGCCGAGGCCATCAGGACGGCGGAGAGCCCGAGTGCGGCTGCGGCGACGTGGACGAGGCCGCCCAGGGAGTTGCCCAGGGTGGAAGCGAACCCCTCGCCGCGCCCGCCCTTCAGGCTGCGCGTGAGCACGTAGAAGATGCCGGGCCCGGGCGTGACGGCGACGACCGCGGCGGCGGCGAGGAACAGAGAGAAGGTGGCGGCGTCGGGCATAAAGTCTCTCATCCAGTGGGCGTGCTCGGCAGCTTGCCCGTCGCATTGTAGGCGGGAAGAGCTTGCTGTGTGCGCTTAGATCCGACAAAAGCGAGCAGATGGCGAAACGGAGAAGGTCCCGACCCGCGAATACCGTTTCTACCAGCCCCTGCCCGTCGCGCCTTGTATCATTCCTACCCCGTAGCTAGAGTATCCCAGCAGATGACTCCCTGAAAGGAAATGGCAAGGTGGCATCGGCAGGTGATCGCAAGGAGACTTCCCTGAGAGCGTGTATTGCGCACATGCTCAACATCGACTTGTCTGAGGTGCCAACAACACGAGAAGCTAACATGGGTCAGTGGCTGGCCTTGAGAAACCTTGGCCTCGTACCCGTCGCCTCTCCCGAGACCTTCCAGTGGCCGGGGCACTTTCTCGGCCTCCGGCGCGGTTCCTCGACTTGGGCGGTCTTGTTCGGTGTACCCTCCGGCATCGTGTACGATCCCATGGCTGAGCCGGACGGAGAGAAGGACGCTACTATGGAGGCTGCCTTCGTGCTAGCGAAGCATGACCCGCAAAGAGGAACAGAACCCGGTTCAGGGACCGAGAGTGTTGGCACGGTCGAACTGATCGCGCTGGCCCCCGAGGCCGAAGGTCCCATGCGGGCGGTGTCCACGGCGGAGGCGATCGGGAGACGTGGCTTGTTGGGCGACCGCTACGAGCGCGGAGAAGGGACATTCTCGGGCAAGGGCGGCCGCGGCTACGATCTCACCCTGGTGGAGGCCGAAGCGCTGGAGGAGTTGACCGCCAGAGGTGTCGAGTTGGCACCGGTCGAGGCACGGCGTAACCTCGTCGTAAGGGGCATTGCGCTGGACGAGCTCATCGGACAGCGTTTCCGGGTAGGGGAGGTCGAGTGCTTCGGCCAGCGACGGTGCGAGCCATGCTCGCACCTTGAACGGCTTACACGGCCCGGAGTGCTGCGCGGCCTCGTACACCGGGGCGGCCTGCGAGCGGATGTGCTCTCGGCCGGCGAGATTCGGATCGGCGACCGCGTCGAGGCGCTTGCATAGGGTTCCTGGCCGCCCTCCTCTATATTTATCCAATTGCCGCTAAGATGTCTTCTCGGAAACTACAGAACTATAAGGCCAAAGGTGGTGACGGGCTTACGCTTGGGACGTAAGGTGCCACAACCATTCTGCGCGCTTATCCAAGGAAATCGAGAAGTGCGCGATTGAACTGATCGGCGTGGGTGGCGTTGAAGCCGTGCGGCGCACCCTCGATCAGCACCAGCGAGCTATTGGCAATCGCCTCGTGCGATCGCTTGCCGCTGACCTCGAACGGGACGATCGCGTCGGAGTCACCGTGAATGATGAGCGTAGGCACGCCTATCTTTGACAGGTCGTCACGGAAGTCGGTGTACGAGAACGCGTCTATGCACTCCAGCGTCCCCTTCGGCGAGGCGAAGGCTGCGATCTCGCGGTGGTAGAGCCGGCTAGGCTCGCTGATCAAGTCAGAGCGGTCGCCTGCGGCGAAGAAGTTGGTGGTGAATTCGTCGAGAAACGCTATGCGGTCGCCACGAACCCCGTCCTTGAACTGCTCGATCGTAGCGTCGTCCAACCCGCCCTCGGGGTTGTCGGCGCTCTGGTAGAGGTAGGGTGGAACGGCGGCGGCCAGCACGACCTTCGATACCCGGTCGGTACCGTAGCGGCTTATGTAGCGGGCGACCTCACCGCCGCCCATCGAGAAGCCGACCAGCGTCGTATCACGCAGATCGAGGTGTTCGAGTAGTGCGGCGAGGTCTGCAGCAAAGGTGTCGTAGTCGTAGCCGCCGTAGGGCTGGGAAGACTTGCCAAAGCCCCGACGGTCGTAGGTGATGACCCGGTGGCCGGCCTCTATGAGCGCCGGCACCTGATCCTCCCAGGAGCGACCGCTCAAAGGCCACCCGTGGATCAAGACGACCGGGCTTCCCGAGCTGTGGTCCTCATAGTAAAGCTCGACCGGCGTGCTGTTCTCTTCTCCAACCTGCAAAAACGCCATGTGAAAGTCTCTTCTCCTTCGCGTAGGGGAAGTTGTTCGAGTAAAACGTATACCCAGAAATGTATGCTTTGAAAAAGCCGTAGCCCGAGTAGAATCTCAACGCCTCGCGCGTATGCTCACCGCTTGTCCTCATAGGGACCGAACCGGATCTTGCTTTGCCTCTAGCCACCGTATTGCCGCTAAGAGGTCTTCTAGGAAACTCGTATCCCCAATACTGCATAGGTGTAGCCACATGAGGGCCGATGGCGAGATTTTGCCCCGATAGGCGCACTCCCCCGACCGCAAGATGTAGCGGTCGTCTGTAAAGATGCGCAGGCGTGCATGCTGACCATAGGACATAGGGTGCTCGCGCCAGGGTGAAGCACCCTCTCGGTCACGTTGGTCTAAAGAACTTTGACAGTAATCTGACAGTAGCCTGAGTAAACAACCTGAAGCAACGAGCAGCATGAGCGATTTGAATCTGGCTTACATAAGGAGTCTTTGAAACCATCAGCAACACCCAAAAACATGTTTAACATGACTAAAAATCGTGGTGTCCCGGGTTCGAGCCTCGGTCTGCCCACTTCCGTTTTTAATATTTTGCAGTAAAAATGCAACAATAAAATAGGCTGAGCTGCTTGATGGTCTTCTTCGACAGTAGTTTGAGCATTGATATGTAGCATCGTAGCTTGTTCGGAAGAGAGTGACTGTATCTCCTCACGGTGTGAAGGCGGGTCGTTCGAGGAGCCTAGCTGGGGGAGCAGCACTGAGGGGCTAAAGTGAGCGCCAGGAGCAGGCAAGAAGGGAGCAGAGACTATGGCAGTCTATAGTATTGTGAACGTCCAGATCACCGATCCTGCCCGCTATGCGGAGTATAGAGAAAAGGCGCCAGGCACCATTGCCCGCTATGGAGGCAAGTACCTTGCGCGTGGGGGCGAGGTCGAGGTGCTCGAGGGCGACTGGAAACCGCAACGCCTGGTCATCCTCGAATTTGAGAGCATGGAGCGATTTAACGAGTGGTACAACTCGCCGGAATATGCTCCCCTCAAGCAACTGCGCTGCGAGGCCTCCGTTACAGAGTTCGTCGTCATCGAAGGCCTGTAAGGGGAAGGAACGGACCATGGCAGCGTAGCGAGGGCATCCTATTGATTGCACCAGGATCACTGAAGGTGCACCATAAGTGTGCCGATAATTACTTCGTCGCGTGCACGAAGGGCGTCAGTCACGTAGGAGAGGTTGAGTTATGGTAAAGCCGCCGAATATTAAACAGCTAAAAGAGATTGGACACGGATTCGGACTTCGTTTGGACGAAGAAGAGGCGCTTTCGTTTGTCGGACTTATAGATAGCACCCTCGCTTCCTACAACAGGCTGGAGCAGCTAGCCGAGCCTGCTCTGCCCGTGAAGTACTCGCGTTCGGGGAGCTACCGACCGGACTCAGAAGAGAATCCTCTAAACGCTTGGTACTGGAAGAGCTCTATTAAAGGCGCCGAGAGTGGACCGCTCTCCAGCAAGCGAATCGCCATCAAGGACAACGTCTGTGTTGCAGGCATGCCGATGATGAACGGCACTACAACG
>DASQMR010000185.1:0-6777 GCA_035645375.1 Rubrobacteraceae bacterium | reverse complement strand
GGACATCTTTAACTTCGCCCTCACGCTGGAGTTTCTGGAGCGCGAATTCTACCAGCGAGCCTTGGATGCCGGAGTACTCTCTGGTGCGGCTCTGGGCGTGGTTACCGCGCTGCGCGACCATGAGGCTGCGCACGTGGACGCCATCACGGCGGCCCTGCAGGGCGCCGGTGCCACCCCGGTAGCGAAGCCTAACTTCACGTTCCCGGCAGATGCGTTGTCGAGTCAGGCCTCTGTCCTGAAGCTCGCGGCGACCTTGGAGCCGGTCGGTGTCGGAGCTTATCTGGGGGCGGGTCCGATGATCCAGAATCCCGCCTTCCTCGAGGCCGCAGGCACCATCGCCGGCGTTGAGGGAGATCACGTAGTCGCCGTCAACAACCTCATCGGCGTCAGCCCGCCGGCCAACACGGCCTTTGCGCAGGCGCTGACCAAGGATCAGGTCCTCGCGGCCATCGCCCCGTTCCTCGGGATGGGCGCGATGCCGGCGACCGGCGGACCCGGCGCCTAGAGGGTAGAGTCTGACGAGGCTGAACAGAAGCCAACTCACGAGGAGCAGGGTGCTAACCGCCCTGCTCCTCTTTATGATGCTAGTCCTTCCCGCGTGCGGCAGTGAGACGAGCACCGCCTCGCAGGGCGAGGGCCAGAAAACCTCCGAGGAGGCTGCGCAGGGTGAGACGGAGGTTGCCGCCGAACAGTGGAAGACCGTCGAGTCGGTTAACCCGGAGGATGTCCTCTCTGAGGAGGAGCGGACGGGCCTGCCAGAGGTCAAGAACTGGAACGAGCCGAGCGGGGAGGAGCCCATACAGCTAAGCTCCGGCACGTCGGCGGGCGCCATACCGGCCGTCAAGCCGTTCAACTTCGGCCGCGACCCGGGCGGTCCTGCGGACAAGACGCTCTACCTCACCGTTCCGAAGCTCGGACTCAAAGACGCGCCCGTCTACGACTCGATCGAAGAGGAGGAGCTCAAGGAGTCGGCCATTCACGTACCCGCCACTGGCTTCCCCTGGCAAGATGGGGCGAACACTTACATCGCGGGTCACCGCCTCGGGTATCCGAACACGGGCTCATTCTACGTCTTTTATAACCTGGATAAGCTCGTGGCAGGAGATGAGATCTCCGTGAAAGACGCCGACGGGAACCAGTATAAGTACAAGGTAACCCAGCAGAAGGTCGTCGCGCTCGACAACGTCGAGGTGATGAACGCGGTTCCGGGGAAATCGATGATCTCTCTGCAAACCTGCACCCTTCCAGACTACACCGAGCGTATAGTCGTACAGGGCGAATTGGTCGAACAACCCGCTTGACCGGTTATTCTCCAGAGCGGTAGAACCATTCACAGGGCGCAGGCGATATCTAGTCTCGCGGTTGATTA
Organism: Rubrobacteraceae bacterium; assembly: GCA_035645375.1. Classification (GTDB taxonomy): domain Bacteria; phylum Actinomycetota; class Rubrobacteria; order Rubrobacterales; family Rubrobacteraceae; genus Rubrobacter_F. The sequence continues at coordinate 5,408 of DASQMR010000185.1, read as the reverse complement.
ACGGAAGAGGCTCGGTTGCGTGCTAAGATCCGTTAGCGGAGGCGGTGTCCTCCGTGCGTCGTCATCAACCGCGGAGGCTAACGCTGCGTTTTAGTGTCCTTTCGAGCGGCAGCTCGGGTAACGCTACCTATCTTGAATCCGACGGGCGAGGACTTCTCGTGGACGTAGGAATCTCGCGCCAACGAATGAAGGCACTTTTGACGCGCGTCGGACGGAGCCTCGACGATGTTTACGCCGTACTCGTGACCCACGGCCACGCGGACCACACCTCCGGTATACGATCTCTCCTGCGCGAGCGGAGCATGCCGATCTACGCGGCGCCCGGGGTGGCGGAGGCTGTTGCAGGCGCCGCGAGGATCGAGCCTGGCGAGAGCTTTGAGCTTGGTAGCGTCTCGGCCGACTTCTTCGAGGTCCCGCACGATGCCCCGACTTATGGTCTACGCCTCTCTAACGGGGAGGTGCTCACAGCGCTTGCGACCGACCTCGGCGAGGTCGGGCCCGAGACTTTGCGGTGCCTACGCGGGGCGGACGCGCTGGTCTTGGAGGCCAATCACGACCTTGAGTGGCTCTGGGGCGGGCCGTACTCGGCGAACCTCAAGAGGCGTGTCGCCTCGGTGCGCGGACATCTCTCCAACGATCAGGCCGCCCAGGTAGCGAGCGCGTTAGCTCCGCACGGGCTTAAAGATCTCGTGCTCGCCCACCTCTCGGAGAAGAACAACTCGCCGATAAGAGCGTGCGGTACGGCGCGCAAGGCGCTCAAGGCGGCCGGGTACGCCGGGGTGCGGGTACGGGCCGCGATCGCCGGGCACCCAACGCCCTGGGTCGAGGTGGGAGAGCCTATCGAGAACCGCGAATATGTTTACCGCTACGGGGAGGGCGAGACGAGGCTCTTCGGAGTGGAATAGATGATTCGCCGGGCTACTATCGTCGCCGTCGGCTCCTTGAAAAGTTGGGCCGCCGAGGGCGCGCATGACTACCTCAAGCGCCTGCGCCGCTCCTTCGCCGTGGAGGTAATAGAAGTTGCGGAGGAGGACTTGAATCGGCGTACTACCGCGGAGGTGCTGGAAGCCGAGACGAGAAAGCTCCTCAAGAAGATGCCAACAGAAGCGTACGTAATAGCCTTGGACCGCGAGCGGGGTGACCCGCTCTCTTCCGAGAAGCTGGCGCAGAGGCTCGACTCTCTGGGTCTCGCGGGCCGCAGTCATGTAGCCTTCGTGTTGGGCGGTCCGCTGGGACTCTCGTCGAAGCTTCTGGGCGAGGCCGATGCGCTAATATCCTTCGGCCCGATCACTTTGCCGCATGCGCTGGCGCGCGTGGTGCTACTCGAACAGCTCTACCGAGCCTCGAAGATAAATCGGGGCGAGAAGTATCATTGTTAACTTCAGTATCGGCCGGGCGGCTTGACTCTCCAAGTTTTAGCCAAGTGTCGAGAGAGGAGGCAAAGGAACGTTTCGTCCAATACAGGCCGCTTCGAAACGAACTTGGGCGTGAAAAAGCGGTAACATACTTATTGTATGTGCGATTTCAGTTAGACAGGTTCGAGGATAACGAGATGGCGGTGTTGGTGCTCTACTTGGAGGGGCAGCGTAGCTTCGATGTGCTGCGAGAGTTGCTGCCTGAGGGGACTCGTGCAGGAGACGTCTTCAAGGTAAGCTTCGCGCACGACCGTGAGGTGACGGAGCGTCTGGCGGCCGAGAACATGAGCTTGCTCAACGACTTACTGAGGCGGGATGAGTAGCAGGCCGGGGCTGGAGGAGAGGGTAGCCGGAGCGCTGCGGGACGCGGTCCAGGCGGCGTTCGGGATCGAGCTGGAAGGTATACATGTCGAGCGGCCCAACCATGCTTACGGAGACTTTGCGTCGAACCTTGCCCTCGCGAACGCGAGGGTGTTCAAACGCAACCCTCGCGAGGTTGCCGAGGTTGTCGCGGAAGCGCTGACCGCTCCTTTTCTGAAGAGCGTCGAGGTGGCGGGGCCAGGGTTTATCAACGTTCGGCTAACTTCGGACGCTCTCGGAGAGGAGCTCCTCGCGCTGCTGAAGGCAAGGGAAGGGTACGGGAGGCAGGAGCCCTCAGGGGCGCCGGTCTTGCTTGAGTACGTAAGCGTCAACCCCACGGGGCCGATGACGGTGGCACACGGGCGGCATGCTGCTTACGGAGATTCCCTCGCGCTCATCCTCGGAGCCGCTGGTAGGAAGGTCGCGCGCGAGTACTACTTCAACGACGGGGGGAAGCAGATCCGCTTGCTCGGCGAATCTGTTGCTGTCCGATACGCCAAACTTTTCGACCGCGAATGGCCCGTCACGAACCCTGAGTCTCTCTACCGAGGCGAGTACATACGCGAGATCGCCGAAGAGCTCGTGCTTAGGGACGACGACCGGTATCTGCACGTGGCGCCTGAGGAAGCCTTACCTAAGATTGCGGAGTTCGCTACCTTGTGGTGCATCGACGACATTGGGCGGACGCTCACCCGTGCCCGTGCCCACTTCGACAACTATTTCAACGAGAAGAGCCTCTATGAATCCGGTGCGATAGAGGAGGTGATCGAGAAGATCAAGGAGAGCGGACACGCCTACGAGAGCGAAGGCGCCCTGTGGCTTGCCTCCTCGAAGCTAGGTGACGATAAGGACCGTGTCCTCGTAAAGAAGGACGGCTCGTACACTTATATGGCCCCGGACCTCGCGTATCACCAGGATAAGTGGGAGCGTGGCTTCGGGACCGCCGTAGACGTGCTCGGCGCGGACCATGCTGGTTATCCGCCGCGTATCCGGGCAGGCCTCGTAGCACTGGGGTTGCCGGAAGACTTCCTGGATGTTGAGTTAGTGCGCCTGGTCAAGCTCATCCGGGGCGGGGAGCAGGTCAAGGTCAGCAAACGAGCCGGGACGTTCGTCACCCTGGACGAGCTGTTAGACGAGGTGGGGGTGGACGCGGCTCGGTACTTTTACGTGCGCTCCTCACACCGCACCGAGATGAACTTTGATCTCGCGGTGGCCGTCCAGCAGTCCGACGAGAACCCGGTCTACTATGTGCAATACGCTCACGCGCGCATCGCGAGCATCTTCCGCCGTGCGGGGCTGGACCCGGATGAGATCAGGGAGCTGCCGCCCGGGGAGTTCGCGCCTGAGGAGCGGTCTTTGCTGTTGGAGCTTTTCGACTTGCCGCGCGTGATCGAGGGTGCTGCCTCGCGCAGGGAGGTCCACCCCTTACCGACCTACCTGGAGACTCTTGCTACTCGCTTTCACAGGTTCTACACCGTGCATCAGGTGCTGGTTGCGGATGAGGAGGTGCGGGCGCGCAGGCTTGCCCTGTGCGCGGCTACCAAGAACGTGCTCGGCGTCGGCCTCGGTCTGCTAGGGGTCGAAGCGCCCAAGAGGATGTAGGTAAGCCTCGAACACACCAGTCCGGTCAAAGTGATCCGGCGAGCGATTAGAGGGCAGCAGCAGGGCGGGTGCCTAAGACGCTCTGTTATACTTCTCACGGCGGGTTCAGGGCAGGAAATCCTGGAGGTTTATGAGCGCAAGCGGGCGTATGACGATTTGCCAGATTAGCGATATCCACTGCGGCAGCGCGTACTTTATACCGGATCTTTTGGAGCGTTCGATTCTGGAGATTAACGATCTGGAGCCGACGGCGGTGGTGGTCTCTGGCGACTTAACGGACGCGGGCTACCGGCAGGAGTTCGAGCAGGCGGCCGAGTATGTGGGGCGTTTCAGGTGTGAGAACCTGATGGTCATTCCGGGCAATCACGACTCCCGAAACGTAGGCTACATACACTTCGAACGGCTCTTCGGTGAGCGCTACTCGGTTATCGAGTTCGACGAGGCGATCATGGTCGGGGTGGACTCCTCGGAGCCGGACCTGAACGATGGGCGGTTGGGGCGCGAGCACTACAGCTTTATTCGAGACTGCTTCAAGAACTCAGGGGATAAGCTCAAGATCTTCGTGGTTCACCACCATCTCATCCCGATCCCCGGTACGGGCCGCGAGCGTAACATCATTTTCGACGCGGGGGACATTCTCGAGCTTCTGGCGGGGCTGGGCGTGGACCTGGTCCTCTCCGGACACAAGCACGTGCCGTACTCGTGGAGGCTGGAGAACATGTTCATCGTGAACGCCGGGACCGCCTCGACGACACGCCTCAGAGGCAACACCCGGCCCTGTTACAACATCATCGAGATCGAGAACGGTAGGGTCAAGGTCTTTCGCAAGTACCCGTTCAAGGAGCGCGAGCTGATCGTTGACTTCGACTCCGATACTCACGAGTACTCACGCTTCGAAGACAGGATAGACACGGAGGTCCCCAGCTCCCCTTATGGTAGCGGCCTGAGTGACCGTTAGCCCATCCTGCACCATGCGGGCGCTTTTTCTCATAGACGGCGAGCATTACCCGCCCGTAGTCCTCGATGCGATGAAAAGCGTGGAGAAGTCCCTGCAGATCAGGGGCGTGGCCGCAGTCTTCCTGGGCGGAACGGAGAAGCTCAAGGAGGGGACAGACTATGGTCTCCCGCTCGTACGGGGTGAGGATCCGGTCTCGGCGGTCGAGAGGGCGTTGCGCGAGTATGAGGTCGAGGTGGTAGTGGATCTCTCGGATGAGCCGGTCGTAGGCTACCGGGAGCGGATGCGAATAGCGTCGCTGGTCCTGGCGACGGGAACACGATACAGGGGAAGTGATTTCGACCTCTGGCCGCCGGAGTATCACGATGTCTCGACCAAGCCTTCGCTCGCCGTGATCGGGACGGGAAAGAGGGTCGGAAAGACGGCAGTCTCGGGCTATTTGGCCCGGCTCCTCGCGAGGAACGGTTTCGCGCCGGGGGTAGTCTCTATGGGCAGGGGCGGACCCGCGGAGCCGGAGGTGATCCGCGGTGATCACATGGAGGTCGGGAGCGGTTACCTGCTCGAAGCACTGAAGAAAGGAGCGCACGCGGCGAGCGACTGCTACGAGACAGCCGCCCTGAGCCGAGTTGTGACCGTCGGCTGCAGGCGTTGCGGCGGCGGCTTGGCGGGCGAACCGTTCGTGTCCAACGTGCTCGAAGGGGCGAGCCTCGCGAACACGCTCGAAACCGGAATGACGCTCTTCGATGGGTCGGGGGCGGCGGTTCCGCCGGTAGCGGTCGGGGGGCGCGTGCTTGTCGCAGGCGCAAACCAGGATCCAGAGTACATAAGCGGTTTTTTGGGAGCCTATCGTCTGCTCGTATCAGACCTCTTGCTGCTCACCATGAGCGAGGAGCCGATGGCGGACGCGCAGAGGGTCGAGAGACTCGTGGAGGAGGTGCGCGGGATAAAGCCTGACATGCGGATCATCCCGGCGGTCTTCAGGCCGCGGCCGGTAGGCGAGATCAGGGGACTCAAGATAGCATACGTTTCGACCGCGCCCGGAGCGATTCTCGAAATCCTCGCCAGGTATTTGGAGG
>DASQMR010000184.1:0-2634 GCA_035645375.1 Rubrobacteraceae bacterium | reverse complement strand
GAGGGAGCCCGAGAGGCCGGACTACTCGATGTTTGCCTAGCCCGCGCAAGCCCTGGACCATCCACGAGGGCGAATATCCATCCAATCGTGTAGCAAGGTGCAAGGCCCCAGTCCTATGGGGCAGGCCGGCAAGGAAGCGTAATACCTTAGTAAAGTATTACGCGGATATGCGGACGGGGTCGAGGGGACCGGGGCAGCGCTATGTTCTGCGAACTTCGCTTTGAGGGGGTTCTGCGAAGTTGGCCTGTACAGAGTCCTCGGAAGCTCGCTGTTAGGGATGCTTCGATCCGTCGGGCATGGTGGCACCTTCGAGGGAGTAGGCTTGGTCTAGTTGCCCAACGGTGAGGTCCTTGACGTTGCGCAGGTCGGCCCCGATCAAGTTGGCCAAGCTCAGGTCTGTCATGCCTAAGTAGGCCCCGCTCAGGTCAGCCGCGATTAGATCGGCCCAGTGCAGGTTGACCTCGCGCAGGTTGGCCCCGTTCAGGTCTGCCCCCCTCAGGTCTGCCCCTCCCAGGTTAGCCCCGTTCAGGTCTGCCTCTCTGAGGTTGGCCCCTCTGAGGTTGGCCCCTCTGAGGTTGGCCTCTCTCAGGTCTGCTCCGAGCAGATCAACAACCGGGTGGTCCTTGATGATCAGGCCCGTCTCATACAAGAACTGCAAAACGCGGGCTTTGCGTTCGCCATCCAACCTCGGCAGCACACTGAGCGTGAGCCCCTTGGCTAGAATGCTCTCCTCGGCGCCCCCTTCGGACCGACGCAACGGCCTATCTTTGTCGTTCAACAGTCGAACCATCTGATCCAGGTACGCTGGCAGGGCGTTCTCTTGGGCGCGCAGCCCTTCGAGTTCTCGTTGCTGCCGTAGGTTCCTGCGCGAGACGTAGAGAACTCCAACCACACCAGCGCCGACGAGCAACCAAGTCCCCCCGGCCACCACAACGACAAAGGATTGAACGAGGTACCTCCTTTCCGTAGCGGTTTGGGGATCGATGTACATGCCCAACACCGTCCACAGCACGACGCCGAGCAAGGCGAGCACGGTGAATGCTAAGAGTACAGCCACGCTTGTTAAGGCTATTCTCATCAGCCGCAGCAATCGGTCCCATCCCCGGTCGGGCGCTAGCCGGATACCGACTCGCGCACGCACAATTGTTAACCGCGTTCCTGTTCCCGAACCACTTCGTACTCCTTTTCCTGCACAGGAAAAGTATGGAGCATCGTACGAACCAAGGCGAATGTGCTCTGTGTCTGTCTCTTAAGTCCACAGTAGAGCGCATCCTGGGTCGTCTCGTACAAAAGGGAGCCGATAATACCCGTTGGGTGTATTATGGGGCCTCCTTAAGGTAGGGCCTCCGGACCGGGGCGGTGGGGCAAGGCGAACTTCGCCTTGAGGGGGTTCTCCGAAGTTCGCCTTAATCGCATTCTCAGAAGTTCGTTAAGGAAGGTGCTACAAGCGACGACGACTGCTACCCGGTAGGACGAAAGGCTAACAATGCGACTTTGTTCTCGCTACACTCCGGAGCTTGTGTGTGGGCTACCGCACCATGGCGATTTGACTTGCTCCTCGGAGGGACAATGTTTCCAGACACAGTGACGCAGATGCTTCCCTTCCTTGCCCTTGCCGCCCTCGGGGCAGCCACCCTTCTCGTCGCCTTCGGGGCGCTACGGAGCGCGCGTAGGGCAGAGGAATCGGGAGAAAGCCGGTACGAGCTGCTGTGCGACCAAGCCGAGCGTCTGGAGTTGCTGCGCGAAGAGCGCAAGACGCTTACCGAGGAGCTAGAGCTGGAGCGCCAAGAACGTCTGCAAGCACAACGCAGGGTAGATCAGCTTACGAGGGAACACCCACACCTGGAGCTAGAGCGAGAGCTCCAACGCCTCACCGAAGAGTTGGAGCTGGAGCGAGAGGGGCGCCTGCACAACCACCGCGAGAGACAACGCTTGGTAGAGGAGCTAGAGGAAGAACGCCTCGCGCGTTCTGGGGACCAGCGAGAGGTCGAACGCTTGCGGTTAGAGGTTAGACAGCTGGTCGAGGAACTGGAGGAGGCGTGGGAAAGGCGCGACTCTTCTAAAGGCTCCAAGAGCCTATGGGGGCGCCTATCCGGCGCGAAGAACCGTTAGCTAGAGGTAAAGAGTGTTCTCTACGAAGGTAGCAGAGGCCACCTGGCGGAAAAGCTTGCGCACCGCAGCAGCCTATTCACCGGAGTGCGTGGGAGGAGAGTTCTACGAACTTCACCTTTAGGGAGTTCTCCGAAGTTCCGCCACAACCGGACAAAACTCCGATCGGGTACTTAACCGGAGAAGGCCCCAGACGTGTCCCACGTCACCACCAGCGCGTCGGCTTCCGGCCGCTTGATGGCGCTTATGAGCTTCCAGCCGCGGCCCGCACCCTCGGCGAGGACCTCGCGCAAGAGCGCCGGCACCGCGTCCTCCTCGGCGGGCAGCCGAACGCACAGGTCGCGGTAGCGTTCGGATTGCGCTCCGCTCATGCGCACTCCTCTCTTGCTGCGGAGCACGGTGGCGCCGTAGCCGAGGAGGACGGACGCGACGCGGTCGACCGACTTCTGCAGGTCGAGGCGGTCGGGCCGGAAGGCATCTTCGTCGAACGCCAGGACGACCTCGCGGCCGTTGAAGGCGATGCGG
>DASQMR010000183.1:0-1650 GCA_035645375.1 Rubrobacteraceae bacterium | reverse complement strand
TATGTTACCCACAGCATCGGAGGCGCACCCAAGGCAAACGAAACCGATGCCTGAGCTGAAGCCGAAAGTGCAGCCTGTTTACTGTAGACACCAGCGGGAGAGGATAAGCCAAACTGTAACCGTGCCGAGTCCACCACTCGTGCGGGATTTCAGGAATATTCGCCGGACGATCCGCGAATCGTGAGAGGAAAGGAGCCACAAATGACCGAGGACCAGACCAGTCAGCAAGACCCGAGAGAACAACACCCTCAGCCAGAGTTCCCCGAGCAGGAGCAGGTGCACCCGGGCCTAGACTCTGAGATGCGCCCCGAGCCTGACTATGGGTACGAGACCTACCGCGGTCACGGTCGCTTAGAGGGCAAGGCGGCGATCATAACCGGCGGCGACTCCGGCATCGGGCGAGCGGTTGCCCTGGCCTTCGCTCGGGAGGGGGCGGACATCCTTATCTCCTACCTTGAAGAAGAAGAATCGGACGCCCAGGAGACAACGCGGGCGGTTGAAGAATCCGGCAAGAGGGCCGTCAAGATGCCGGGCGACATAAGCGAAGAGGCCTACTGTCAGAGCGTCATAGAGCGGGCCGTCGAGGAGTTCGGGCAGGTAGACGTACTGGTCAACAACGCCGCCTACCAGATGACCTTCGACGGTATCACCGAGATCCCCTCAGATCTACTCTTGCACACCTTCAAGACCAATATCATCGCCATGTTCTGGCTCTGCAAGGCGGCGCTCCCGCACATGACGGAGGGCGGCTCGATCATTAACGTAAGCTCTATCCAGGCCTATCAGCCCTCGCCGCCGCTGCTCCCCTACTCGGCGACCAAGGGGGCGATCGTGACGTTCACCAAAGGACTCGCCCAGGAGATCATACAGAAGGGGATCAGGGTAAACGCGGTGGCGCCCGGCCCTGTGTGGACCCCGATAATCCCTGCCTCGATGCCCGGAGATCAGGCGGCCCAGTTCGGGGGCACTTCGCCAGTGGGAAGGCCAGCCCAGCCGGCGGAGCTGGCGCCCGCCTTCGTATTCCTGGCCTCCCAGGAGTCGAGCTTCGTAAACGGCGAGGTCCTCGGTGTCACCGGCGGCCAACCCTTACCTTAGGCAGAGGTTCACACCAGAAGATAGAGACGTGTCGGCTCGTCTAAGGCGCCTTTGGCGACCGGCACCAAGACGCTGGTGTATGGAGAGTTCGCACGACGGAATCCTACCAAACAGGGTTTAGACCTCTCCGTTGGCGTGAGGATCCTCGAGAGTCGGCCTAGAATGAACGCCGCCAACGTACTGACTACGCTAACGTTGTGGCGAGACGGTGTTCACTAAGTTGAGCTCTACCTGCGGCATCGTTTTCTGTCTTCTCCCGAAAGCGGGCTTTAGCTGAACTCTCAACCGGGACGCCGTCTGTGTTGTTTGTACCACCCGGCCAACTTGTACCCCTCGCGCATATCTGATCAGCCGGACGAGAAGCCTGAGCATTTGTGAGCGGCCCTGGAACTAGGTTGAGATCTTCGTGCATCACCGAGAATCGCGGCAGGATCATACTGCCGTTACGGTGACCTGTCCGCCTGCCGAATATCCTGCTCTCGTCGGTGTGAACCTGCTGAGGGTCAGAGGTTGCGAGCCGAGCGGACGCTTACCCTATCGACCGCCATCCGTCCT
>DASQMR010000182.1:0-10443 GCA_035645375.1 Rubrobacteraceae bacterium | reverse complement strand
TGCCGCAGCCCGAAGGCCCCACGAAGACGATGAACTCGCCGTCTTTTATATCGAGGCTCATACTATCCACGGCGAGCACGTCCTCACCGTAGATCTTGCTGACTTCCTCCATCGTGACTTCCGCCACCTCAGAACCTCCTAACGTGCGGGACCTCTTACGCCTCGCCTCGAAACTCGGCTGGCCCTCAGAAAGCCCGACTCACCCCTTTATCGCCCACTATTCTACCTGAACGCTAATCCCCGCTGTAGAGTAGGTAACGGTTCTTGATATTTTTGATACGTTTAACGGAGGCTTCTATGCGTTCGGGCGGTATCTCCCCGGACTCTACGGCGTTCACGACCGCGTCGTAGGCTGCTGCCTGCTCCTCGGGGGGAGCGGAGACCATGAGAAGATCCACGCCGGCCTTTGCGGCTTCTACCGCCGCTTCGGCGGTCGTGCCGCCGCGCTGGGCGCCCTCCATCATCAAATCATCCGTAACGATCACGCCCTCGAACCCGAGCTCTCCCCGTAGCAGCCCTACCGCCGCGGGCGAGAGGCTCGCGGGCATGACCGGGTTGAGCGCCGGATATACGAGGTGACCCAGCATTACAATCGGCGCCCCTGCCTCGACCGCCGCTCTAAACGGGGGCAGGTCGCTATTCAGGATAGTCTCCACATCATGGTTCACCGTTGGCAAGGCGACGTGGGAGTCCGCGAGGGCGGGGCCGTGGTTCGGGAAGTGCTTCGCCGCCGAGACTACGCCCGCTCTCTCGAAGCCCTTTATCGAAGCCGCCCCCATCTGGGCGACGAGAGCCGGGTCCGCGCCGTAGGAGCGGCTCCCTATGGCGGCGCCCGAACCGGTATCGACCACGGGAGCGAGGTCCGTGTTCACGCCGCCCCGCAGCAGCTCTCGCCCTATCTCCTCCGCAATTCGGCGCGCCTCTCCCGGATCTCCTCTCTCCCCCACCTCCGCCGCCGCCGGCTGCTCCAAGACCCACGGGGCTCCCTGCACCTCTCCGCCTTCATGGTTCGCTGCTACGAGTAGAGGAATGGCTGGGTCGGTGCTCGTGGCGAGCCGTTGCAGGGCGTCTGTGAGGCTCTTTGTCTGCTCCTCGCTCCGCATGTTGTGTCCGAGGAGCAACACGCCGCCGACGTTGCGCTCCCGGACCATCTTCTCGATGTAGTAGTCCGGCTCCGTTCCGCCCAGGCCGACGATGAACATCTGCCCTACCGCGTCGCGCATGCTTAACCTCCCGGCCTCCTCAGTAGTCTCCGCCTTCCCGGCGCTGGGCTCCTCCGGCGCTTCCTCGGTGGGCGACGGCGGTCCCCCACACCCGGTGAGCGAGGTTAAGGAGACCACTACCACGCAGAGCAGGAGATGGAAAGAGCGTCTCGTCGGGCTTCTCGTCCTCAAGCTCCTCCGTTCCGGGTAGCGGGCGGTGCAAGTTTACTGATGAGAGCCGGGCGAGTCTCGGGTATCCTTGTTTTGATGTGATCGAGCTATCCTACGAATCCGGCACCCTCGTCGCCTGCGGCGGCAAGCCGCCGGAACCCTTCGTGTGGGACAAACGTACCGAACAATGGCGAGCCCCAGCGGGCGCTTACCGAGAAACGGTGCTGGCTCTGCGCGAAGGGGGGGCTCCCTACGAGGATCGCGCCGCCCGCTTCGAGAAGCTCTCCCTGGAGTCACGCGTGGCGATGGAGCCACGCCCCTACCAAAGGGAGGCCCTGAACGCCTGGCGGCGTGGAGGTTTGCGAGGGGTTGTAGTGTTGCCGACCGGCGCGGGCAAGACGGCCGTCGCCGTCCGGGCCATCGAGCGGACGGACAGGAGCACGCTGGTCGTAGTGCCCACCCTCGCCCTCCTAAAGCAGTGGTACTCGATACTCTCGGACTCGTTCGGCCATTCGGTGCCGGTCGGGCTCTTAGGCGGCGGGTACCACGAGGTGACGCCTCTGACCGTTACGACCTACGACTCTGCATATATCCATGCGGAGCGGTACGGAGACAGGTTCGCGCTTGTGATCTACGACGAGGTACATCATCTGCCCTCACCGAAGTATGCGGTGATCCCCAAGATGCTCCTCGCCCCCTATTCTCTTGGCCTCACCGCAACCCCGGAGCGCCCCGACGGCGGGCACGAGATGTTACCCGAGCTCGCCGGCCCCGTCGTGTACAGGCGCTCGCCGGAGGACTTGGCCGGCACGTACCTTGCGCCCTTCGATACGGTGCGTATCCCCGTGGAGTTGACCGCCGTCGAACGGGTCGAGTATGCGGAGGCGGACGCGGTGTACAGGGACTTCTTGAGCAAGCATCGCCTCTCGATGCGCTCGCCAGAGGACTGGCAGAGGTTCATCATGGTCGCGTCCACGAGCCATTCGGGGGGAAGGGAGGCGCTGCTGGCGGCGCGTCGGAGGCGAGAGATCCGAGCAAACGCCGAACGTAAGGGCGCGACGCTTGAGAGCCTGCTCAAGCAACACTGGCACGACCGTACCATCGTGTTCACGAAGAGCGTCGAAGAAGTATACGCCCTCTCGAAGAGGTTCCTCGTGCCCGGCATAACCTATGAGACCCCGGCCCGGGAGCGAAAGGAGATCCTAGACCGCTTCCGGGAGGGCCGCTACCGGGCGGTCATAGCCTCGGATGTGCTGAACGAGGGCGTCGACGTGCCGGAGGCGAACGTCGCCGTGATCCTGGCCGGCAGCGCCTCCCACCGCGAGTACGTCCAGCGTCTCGGCCGGGTCCTCCGCCCGCGCGAAGGCAAGAGGGCTATCCTCTACGAGCTCGTCACCGGAGGCACCGGCGAGGAAGCCGCCTCGCGCCGCCGCCGGGAGCCTATCGCGGCAGCCCCTCCGGAGACATCTCCCTAATGCTCCGCGGCGAGCACGTCATGGCCCGCCTGCTGCGCGGTCGGCTCGTCCCTCACCGGCTCTCGCCCGGCGACGAACGCGCCCGGGAGGTCGCCGGGATGCTCGTGAACCTCTACACAAGCCATCTGGGGGGGCCAAAGGCAGAGCTTGAAGAAGAGCTATCCCTCCTGGAGGAGGAGCTTGGGCCGAGCCTCGACGCCCGGCGCGGATTCAAGATTTTACGCGGGCTCGCCAAGCTCCTCGAAGAGAGGTCGGAATGGGCGCCGCCGACAGAGGCCGACCCGTACACCCTGCGAACCCGTCTCTTCGAGCTCAGCGCAACACTCCCCGAGCTACCATTGGCTACGGGCAACTTGCTCGAAGGCGGTACCCGCGAGGACGTGCTCGCGCGGGTCTCGACGGAGACCGGGATAGAGGACCCGGTCGCCCTGATGTACGCCGACCGGCAGGGGGCGCAGCTCCTCGCCGGATTTGACCCGTCCTCCGCCGAGGCTTTGATCTCCCGCTACAACGTCGCGCAGGTGCAGGGCGTACTCTACTCCGCGAGAGACCTGACCGTAGACCTCGGGAGCGACGCCGACGCCCGGCTCGTCTTTCACTACGTGAAGCTCTTGGGTCTGATCTACACCCTCGAGCCCACCCCTAAAGGCCACCGCCTCCGCCTCGACGGTCCGCTCTCTCTCTTCGGCGGCACCCGCAAGTATGGTCTCCGTCTCGCAAAACTCCTCCCCGGCCTCCTCCTCACCGCCCCCTGGACTCTCCACGCCAACGTCTCCTGGAAGGGCCGCGAAGCGAGTCTGGAGTTAACGTCTGAGACTCCGGGGCTCGCGAGCCACTACAAGGGCCTCTCCGACACCGGCGAAGCCGACGTACGCGGGGCGTTCCGCAAAGCGTGGGAGCGGGCGAAAGACAAGGGCGGGTGGGAGATCGAAGAAGGAACAGAGGTTATCCCGGTTCCGCCGCTCAAGGCCGCGCTCGTCCCGGACTTCGCGTTCCGAAACGCCGCAACGGACGAAAGGGTTTACCTGGAGATACTAGGCTTCTGGTCCGAGCGGTACCTGGTGGAGCGGGCCACGCTCCTCCGGGAGGCTGCGAAGCGCGGTTACCGGGTCCTCGTTGCCGCGCCCGAATCGTTGGGCGCTTCAGCCGAAACACTCTCCGAGGCGACGCGGGGTTACGTCATCCCCTTCAAGAGCCGTTTGGACGTGAAGTCCGTGCTCGTGGCGCTCGGCGGGAAAGATAGGTCCGAAGCTACAATGGAAGGATGAGCAAGGACACCAGGTCGCTCCTGGCACTCACCGTGGGCTACACCTTCGCGGCCATCCTCTTCGGGTTCGGGGCGAACGTGTTCTCCTTCCGAAGCGCCTACGAGGAGCTCGGGCGGGAGACCTTGATACAGGCCACCTCCATCTTCGTCTACCTCGGACTGGCCCTGCTCTTGGTCTTCAAAGGCGGCTGGAAAGGTGTCCTGGCGACGCTCTTCATGATGGTCGGGGCCACGGCGATCATCTGGGCGCTCTTCCCCCTCTCTCTCGGCCTGGCCGGTGTCGGCGACCCGGAAGGCTACGCGGAGAGGTTCGCGAGGCCGTGGCCCTCTTACTCGAACTGGGCCGTGTTCGACATCGTCTTCGTCGCCGCCGCCGCCGCCCTCGCCCAAGGACTGCGACTCATGACCCACGTCAACCCCAAGGGCCGCCGGGACGAGTAACTTCGATCTCCTCGTCCTCGTCGACGTCCAGGAGAAAGACTTCCCCCTTCGTGTTGAAGTCGTAAGCCTCTTGGGACAACTTCCCCCGCTCCGAGTCCTCGACCTCCACGTCCGTAACCAGCCTCCCCCGCCCCTCGCATCGCTTGCAGGGGATCGGCCGCCACGAAGCCCCATCATCCCCGCGCCCCGCGCAGTTGGGGCAAGCACGGAAGCCCGTATAACGAATCGTCAGCTTCTTAGCCATCTCCGCTTTCTATCACGATAACGTTTCAGTGCATCAGCTTTGGGTTAGCACTACTATCAAACGCTCGTCAGCAACGTGCTCTATTCTCGGTCGCTCTCTAGGTTGGATCGGTTTGTCATCGCACACGGTCTGCCTGACTAACTGTCGGCCACTTAGCTCTCCCATCGCCAACTACTCTGGTAAGAGATCTGCTCTTGCGAGAGCTCTTCGGGCTCGATGCCTAAAGAAGCGAGCTTGGCGCGGGCAACGTACTCGTCGATCTCGGGCGGTACCGGGTGGAGGCCGGGCCGCATGTCAGTAGCGTTCTTCGCGAGGTAGTGAGCGGCGAGGGCCTGAACGGCGAAGGTGAGATCCATTATCTCAACCGGGTGACCGTCCCCGGCGGCGATGTTGACGAGTCTCCCCCTGGCCAGAACGTGCAGCCGCCGCCCGTCGGGCATCTCGTACTCCGTGACGTTCTCGCGCACCTCGCGCGCCTCTACCGACATCTCTCTCAACGCCGAAAGGTCGAACTCGTGGTCGTAGTGTCCGGCGTTGGCGAGTAACACCCCGCCCTTCATCCTCTCGAAGTGCTCGCGAGCAAGGACTTTCAGGTTTCCCGTACCGGTAAGGAAGGCGTCTCCGATCTCCGCCGCCTGCAGCGAGTTCATAACCTCGTAGCCCTCGGCATAGGCTTCGAGGAGTTTGACCGGGTCCGGCTCGCAGACGATGACGCGGGCACCGAGACCGTCAGCGTACTTGGCCAGACCGCGTCCGACCCAGCCAAACCCCATCACCACAACCGCCTTGCCGCTGATAAAGAGGTTGGTATTGGCGAGCAGGGCGACGAGCGAGGAGTGGCCGGTGCCGTAACGGTTATCAAAGAGGTGCTTCATACGGGCGTCGTTGGTGGCGAGCACCGGGAAAGGAAGGACGGTCGCCGTCTCCATAGCCTTGAGCTTAAGGATGCCGGTCGTCGTCTCCTCCGACGCACCAACGACGTTCCCGACCAGATCCGGGTGGTGCTCGACCAGCCTTCCCACCAATTCCGCCCCATCATCGATTAGTATCTCAGGACCGGTCTCCAAAGCCTGGTGCAGATAGTATTCGAACTCCTCGTCGGTAGGATCGTGGGTGGCAAAGACCCGCACTCCCCGCTCGGCCAGAGCGGCGCAGACGTCGTCCTGGGTCGAAAGCGGGTTGCTTCCCGCGACCGTGACGTCAGCCCCGGCACCCGCGAGCAACAACGCCAGATACGCCGTCTTCGCCTCCAGGTGGATGGTCATGGCGATCCTCCGCCCGCTCAGCCTACCGTCGGCTAGTTGCGCCTCCGAGATAGCGTTCAGTACGGGCGAGTGCTGAGCGACCCAGTCGATCTTGCGATGTCCCTCGGGGGCGAGGGCAGGGTCCTTTATAATTGATTCCTTGCGCAAGTTCGAGCCTCCAACGCTTGTTCTTCTCGCTTACACCATCTCCTCGCCTATCCCTCTCTCCGGCGCCGCTCCTCGAGCACCCCCCCGAGCACCTCCGGGCGGTTTGTCATTATGACGTCCACCCCGAGATCCAGGAGACGGCGCATCTCCCGCGCATCGTCTATCGTCCAGACGTCCAGGCGCACGCCCCGGCCTTGGGCGGCCTCCAGAAAGCGCGGCGTGACAAGCTCGTGCCTTCCATATCTGACCGGAACCTGAAGGGCGGCGTAGCCGGGACGCAGAAAGGACTCCAGGCGCAGCCTGCTCAGGATATAGAACATGCCGATCTCAGGCCGCGACGCCCCCGTCGAAACTTTGTCTCCAGCGAGCTCCCGGAAGCGCTTTATGACGTACTTCATCTCGGAGACGACCAACGTGCGCTCCTCAGCACCCGTCTCTTCTATGGTGCCGAGAACGGCCGCCTCGATGCCCGAGCGGGCCTCCTTAACGTCTATATTTATCTTGTAGTCCGGGAACTCGCGGAGAACCTCTTCGAGCTCCGGTACCCGTGTTCCCCGGCCCCGATACGGGTATGTTGCGCCCCCGTCCAGCGTGAAGCGGTAGCCCGCGTCGAGGTTCTGCACCTCCCGGAGCGTCATCTCACGGACCAAACCAACACCGTCGGTGGTGCGGCTCACAGAGTCGTCGTGGATCACGGCGACACGCCCGTCCGAGGTCATGCGTACATCAAGCTCCATCCCCCCGGCCCCGGCCCCAGCGGCCAGACGGAAGGACTCCAGGGTGTTCTCAGGCGCTCTGAGCGACGCGCCTCGATGCGCGAAGTTGACCGGCCAACCGCCGTCCCGGCACCGCGGCGCCCTTCCTCTGCGAAGGACGGAGGTCTCGATCCCTCGGAGACCGGCTGCTAGAGCCGTTAGGATACGTTTACCGTCCATCCATGGAACTTAGCATACGCTGGGAGAGCCAGCGCAGGGAAGGATGTCGGCTGGATCTGGCGACGCCGGATCGCTTCCCCTAGACTGTGCCGGGCCGTGTAGGAAAGTACTGGGAGGACGAATGGCGGGACTTCTGGAGGGCAAGAAGGTGCTGGTCACAGGGGTTTTGGACCGGCGTTCCATCGCCTACTCCGCGGCTCGGCTCGCGGCCGAGCAGGGAGCCGAGATCGCCCTTAGCGGCTTCGGTAGGGCTATGAGCCTCACCAAACGCACCGCGAAACGTCTCGGAGACCCCGAACCCCCTGTTTTGGAGCTCGACGTCAACAAGCCGGAGGACGTTCAGGCAGTCGCCAGGGACTTAGAGGAGCGCTGGGGCGAGTTGGACGGCATCGTGCACGCCATAGCCTTCGCCCCCGAAGACGCCCTCGGCGGTAACTTCCTCTCCGCTGAATGGCCCTCCGTCGCCACCGCCGTACAGACCTCCGCCTACTCCTTGAAGGCTCTCTCCGTCGGCCTTATGGACCTGATGAAGCCGGGCTCCTCCGTCGTCGGTCTCGACTTTGACGCGCGTGTCGCCTGGCCCGCCTACGATTGGATGGGTGTCGCAAAAGCGGCGCTAGAGTCCACCTCACGGTACCTCGCCCGAGATCTGGGCCCGAGAGGCATCCGGGTCAACCTCATCTCCGCCGGGCCGTTGCGGACGCTCGCGGCCAAGGGCATCTCCGGCTTCGAGGGCATAGAAGGCGAGTGGGAGCGTCAGGCTCCCCTCAGCTGGAGCACCGCCGACCCAGAGCCAGTTGGACGGGCAGTCGTGAGCCTCTTAAGCGATTGGTGGCCCGCCACTACCGGTGAGCTTATACACGTTGACGGCGGATACCACGCGATGGGCGCCCCTATTAAATAATAAGCGCAACATGAGGATACATACTTAAGCTCCCTCGGTACTGCAGGCCTGTACCTCCGCTACCGGACTACTACCGGCGCCCTCCAGCGTTTCGCCATGCCGCACGTAAGCGCCTAGCGCGGACGCGCCGAACGTAGGGATCTTCTTGTCCTTGTGGCAGGCTCCTTCAAACCTAGCCACGAAGTGAGCGACGCATAGCGGGACCAGGCTGTCGATGAGACAGGGCTGATGGCAAAGCCCCTTCTGTAGCTTACTTCCGATCGGCGGCGGCCTCTGCCGACCACTGCGGGGTCCGGTATTCGGGTTCTGCTACAGATTCTTGAAGTACCTGGCTATCGGTAGGTGGACGTAGCCGGCCTTCTCATATGTGCGGCGAGCCGCGGCATGCCCGGGGTCTCCTCCCGTCTCGACCATTGCTACCGTCATCCCGGCGTCTTTGAGCCGGTCGAGCGCGAACTCGGTCAGGGCCGTTCCGATGCCGCCGCCCTGGTAGTTAGGGTCAACAGCCAGCATGGCGACCTCACCCATGCTGCGCTCAGGATGATGAAGCTCGACCGCCACGAAGCCAACAGCGCTCGTGCCTAACTGGGCGACCCACACTCGCCCCTTTTTCGCAGCGCAGACGTCCTCTACCGCTCGCCGCTGATCTTCTCGCCAGTCTGGATGCTCTCGCCTGAAAATCTCGGAACCCAACGCCTGCTCAAGGGATTCGAAGACCGGCGCCCACGCTCGCAACGAGAGGTTAACTACCGCCTCGGCGTCTCGATCGTCAAATGGTCGAATCCTTGCCCGCATGGACTACACACCTCCTGATACCAACGAAAACCGAACCCGTCTGCACGATACGCGGGCCACGATCCTACGCACGGAAGAACGATCGGGCTTCACGGCTCATCGACGAAGCAGCATCGCGATCCTGGCAGCAAGGAGCTTCGTCAAGAACTTGAGAGGCCACGTCGGGTAACTGGGCACGTCACTCGGTACATCGCCGTTCTCGGGCTTAAATTTTGTGTGGATACGCATCTGCAAGGGTGGAACATCTCCCTGAAACCGTGCTCGGTACACCGAAAACCAATGCCCTTTTTCATAGTTGAGAAACATGGCTGAGTTGCAACAGGTCGCGACAACTCTAGCCGTGGGCGATTCTTCCCTGATTTTGTAGTCCTGCAAGAACTGGGCTCCTCTTGAGCATTCGACGCGATCCTTCCGGTAGAGCACATATGCGCTCCCGCCATCGGTATCGCGAACGGGAGGTGCGTTCGGGAGCGCTTCGATCTGACGGGCGCCTTCCTGGCAATCGTCGCAGTAGCAGGCAACGCTCATTATAGGAGCGTCGCTCGCTTCGAGTTCAGCGCTTCCGCATGCGCACTGAGCCGTCATGCGGTTTCTCGGCGGTTCAGGCATCCGCTACTCCTATACTCTTGATGCCTACCTTATTATGGTACTGACACACCCCCGTAAAATCCCTCCCTAACACAGTCTTATGCAGAACCGTCTCGACCAGCTTGGCCGTAGGCGACGGCAGCATTTAGAGCTCCGGACAACCTGCAGCGCGGCCACGTCTTAAGCAAGGGCTGTGCCGGCCTCCCACACCGGCCGTACCCAGCAAGCTCCGCCCGTGCCTCCATTCGTCCGCTCCAGAGATCGGCGGGTAGGCAGGATACTGCCCCGGGCGCGACCGAGACGCGGCTCCTTCCCGTTTGCGAAGCTTGCATCGGGGAAGACGGCCCTCCGCGGCCCAGGCTTGACGTTCGGGGTTCCTGTAGTGGCCTCGTGGCCCTCGGTTTGGCCAACAGTGCGGGTCCCGCTATGCGTCGCGCACTTTGCGGCCAGGGTTGACTCCTTGTGGCAGACTGTCACCTTCTCTTGAGCTTCGCCTTCCCCTTGTCTTCATCGCTTAAGTCGCCTTGGTTTTCTCTACACTTGCCCTCGGATTATCTCGCCCTGCGCGACCGCTTCTGCGGGGGCATCGGAAGCGGGCTCTAGGCGAAACAAACTGGCTTTCTTGTCAGAGCTCGTGGCTTCAGTAGCACAAAATGACTGCTAGCTACCA
Source organism: Rubrobacteraceae bacterium (assembly GCA_035645375.1). Lineage (GTDB taxonomy): Bacteria > Actinomycetota > Rubrobacteria > Rubrobacterales > Rubrobacteraceae > Rubrobacter_F. Next base: position 339 of record DASQMR010000182.1, on the reverse strand, counting down.
AAGACGCTTTTCTGGGCAAAGGTCATGCCGACGATGGCGAGTAGAGGTAAGATCCGGGCCCTTAAAATCGCCGCGGGACGCACAAACGGCCGGCTCTCCGAGTCCTACGTTGCGTTACTAGTATTTATCAGCGCTCCAGAAGAACCTTAGCGGCGAGAGAGAGAGGCGAACTTGGTGTACTGCTCCAGCCAGGCGAGTTGCACCTTGCCGGTAGGGCCGTTGCGGTGTTTGCCGACGATGACCTCGGCGATTCCCTTGTCGTCTGAGTCCGGGTTGTAGTACTCGTCGCGGTAGAGAAACATCACCATATCCGCGTCCTGCTCTATAGAACCGCTGTCC
>DASQMR010000181.1:0-1697 GCA_035645375.1 Rubrobacteraceae bacterium | reverse complement strand
TGCCGCAGCCCGAAGGCCCCACGAAGACGATGAACTCGCCGTCTTTTATATCGAGGCTCATACTATCCACGGCGAGCACGTCCTCACCGTAGATCTTGCTGACTTCCTCCATCGTGACTTCCGCCACCTCAGAACCTCCTATTGTCTTGTACAGCTCGTAGCACCCCTCGCGCAAGGACAGATACGAAGGGAAGACCGACTGCAACTCACCAGCCGTAACCGAACTCTGCTTGAGCTACTCACGCCAAAAGTTCGAAAAAACGCTGAGTTCCCCCGGTTAGCCACCCTTTACCAGACGTTTCCTCTCCTCTCTGTTTATCTGAACCCTTCGGAGGATAGTTCGACTTCGACGTGCTTGTGGCCGTGTTCTAGGCGCTCGGTTTCTGGGAGATCGAGATGCCTAAGGAGCTTGAGCATACCCTTATTTTTACCCATCACTAGTGCGTAGAAGAATCTAACTCCGTTGTCACGCGCCTCGTCGATCAGCTGACGAGTCAAGCCTGTTCCCACTCCGGACTTCTGCCAGCGATCCTCAATTAGTGCCGCGTACTCGGCCTTCTCGCTACCCGGTTCGCGATCATAGCGCACCACAGCGATGATCTCGTCCGGTTCGTTAGGATCAAGCGCGACTAGGGCTAAGTGGTCTGCGCCGTCGACTTGAGAGAAATAACGAGCCTTCTCTTCAGGGAGCTCCTCTAACGAACCGAAGAAACGCAGGTAGATGGAGCGCTCGCTAAGCCGTGTATGAAATCGCTTGAGGGCGGGAACGTCGGTGGGCAATATGGCGCGAGAAGGGACCAGGACCCCGCTAGGTAAGGTGAGCGCTTTCACTCTACTACCTTGATGTTGCGCCTAGCAGAGCTTTGCGTGCCTCTCTAGCGGTTGGGTAACCTGGTCCTGCCTCAAGGCACACTAAGCATTGAGCGCAGTAGCCTGCCTCGGTACTCAACACCAGAATCGGAGCAACGTGCTCACATTGGGAGGTTTCCTCAGGTCTTACACCTCGCCTCTTTAAGGTTTTCCTAGCAGAGGAGTAGGGGTTTCTGATACGCATTATCAGCTTACACCCAAAAGATCGGATCTTCTTCGTCTTCGCTATCCACAGCATAGCGCCAGGGGTGGAGTTCCTCTTCCCTCAGCCTCCGCCGCAGCTCTTGCTGGTCTCTCAGAGCCTCTCCTACGAGTTCTATATGCTCCTTGGCGCATTCCTCGCAGGTTGTACCTGAAGGGGTGAGGGTAGCTCTCTGCCCACACTCGCACTCGATCAGGAGGCTCTCGGGCCTCCACTTGTAGACCTTGCCTAATTGCACTTCTTGTATGTCATAGCGTGCGTTGACACGCTCTATAACCTTGGTAGACACTAGATCTCTTTCCTTTTCCCTCTCTCGGGGGTTGTCAACAACGTACATGGCTACTCTAAGAGGGCAATAAACCGGCAGAACCATCAGGACTACCCCGACCACACTAAGCACAAGGCCTACTACTGGCTTGCCTTCATCAGTGCTCAGGAGGATGTCGTCGCCTTCCGCTTCACCTAGCTCTAGCCCGGCTACTAGTGCTAGCTCTCGTCGCTCATTAACTACGACTTCCTTAGTCCTACTCACACCACCACCCTAGAGAAGGTTGGTATATCGACCAGCTGGAGTATAGAGACAGGCCTAAAACCTTGAGTTAACTGCCAGGAAACGTTGTGTAAA
>DASQMR010000180.1:0-23190 GCA_035645375.1 Rubrobacteraceae bacterium | reverse complement strand
ATCGAGAAACGTACAACGCTAAGGTCTCTAGCCCTTTAGTCTTGGAGAACGACCCATCCACCTCAGCCAGCACCACAAAACTCGCTAATCTTCATACCTCCGCGCCCACCCCCAAGACGACCCGGCCCTGATCACCCAGCTTCCGCTGCTGCACTACACCAAAAGACCGCTCGCTCGCCCATCCTAATGGGCTATACGCAGTTCTCTGGACTGTTCGAAAGTTTAGATACCTGTCCCTTAGGCAAACTATGTGGCGACGAGAACTAAGGAGAGGAGGCTGGGAAGATGGCCCAATGCGACGTGTGCGGAAACGACTACGAGAAAGCATTATCAACTTACAACAGGCTTTAACTTTTCTATCACCCTCACCACAGACGGTGAGGAGGAGATGCGACTTAACACCCCATGACCACGATAGAGGTGACAGTCCGCCAACCTCCTCCGTCGGCTGTTACAGAGTAGGTTGAAGGGCTTTATGGCCCCGCGGCTAAATCCCGTCGTTAAGTAAGGGTGGGAGCGTCGAAGCTTATGTCAGGCGCGGTCTTGTGCCTCGGTCGCCCCAGCCATACGGGCGCAGTGGGCGCAGCAGTAGAAAGAGCCGTTCGCCTCCACGCCGTGACCTATGACCTTTACCCCGCAATGCTCGCAGGTGGGGGCAAGCGCGTGGATCGCGCACTCGAAGCTGTCGAACGTCCGCGGCTCCTCGCCGGGCACGGTGACTTCAAAGGCTTTGTCATAATCGTTACCGCAAACGTCACATTGTGCCATACTTATCGTCCTCTCCCTGACCTAACTACAGTTTATTACCTACCCAACACCGTAGAGTGAGCAAACGCATAGAAATACTCAACGCAAGGTCCCATTGCCCGGCGGTCTTAGTATTAAGTATCCTTCTTTGCACCCTCAGCGTACTCTTGTCAGCGAGGCTTGTAACCTTCCTTTGACGCGGGTACACCGAACCTTCCCCAGTCCTCCTCTACCGGCACTTATACTTTGTAGGTTGGAGCGCAGCTATAGCTCGGCAGGGTTCCTATTCAGGTTCGCTTTTGGTGTGCAGGCGGCACGGCTCTTTGCTTACGCGGGTGAGGATAAGAACGTCTTTGAGAGCTATCCTAGCTCTTGTATATCCCAGATGCGCCTCCGGCTTCCTTTGCTGCGATTGTAGGAGCCACGTGTAGAAAAACCCGTCGCATGCATTCTTCCTCTCAAGCGAACGCGGAGATGCCGGTGACGTCACGGCCGACGATAAGCGACTGAATGGTGTCAGTCCCCTCGTAAGTGTAGACGATTTCCATGTCTGTCAGGTGGCGTGCCACATGGTATTCGAGGAGTATGCCGTTACCACCGAGGATGTCGCGGGCCATCTCGCAGACCAGCTTAGCCTTTCTGGCGTTGTTCATCTTCGCCAGGGAGGCCATGGGGCCGCTCATCTTGCCCTGCTCCCGCAGCTCTGCCATGCGAAAGCAGAAGAGCTGCATGGAGGTGATCTCGGCGAGCATGTTCGCCAGATTGTTCTGGACGATCTGGAACGAGGCGATGGGCTTGCCGAACTGTACCCTCTCCTTTGCGTAGGTGAGCGCCGCCTCGTAGGAGGCCACCGCGTGACCCACGGACTCCCAGGCCGCGCCGCCACGCGTGGCGGTGAGGACCTTGTTGACGTCCTTGAAGGCGTTGGCACCCTCGAGCTTATTCTCGACCGGGACGCGCACGTTCTCGAGCGTGATGTCCGGCTGCCAGACCGCCCGCTTGCCCATCTTGCCGGTGATGAGCTCCGTGGAGTAGCCCTCAGGGTAGCCCTCTGCGCCCTTCTCAACCACGAACCCCTTGACCTGCCCGTCCTCGACGTCGCGCGCCCAGATGATAACGTTGTCCGCGAAGGTCGAGTTGCCGATCCAGCGCTTCTCGCCGTTGATGACGTACTCGTCGCCCTCGTGCTTCGCGCTAGTCTCCAGCGCGACGGTATCGGATCCGTGCGTCGGCTCGGTGAGGCCCCAGGCGCCTATCTTCTCAAGCCGCGCCATCGCGGGCAGCCACCTCTGGCGCTGCTCCTCGCTCCCGAGCATGTGGATGGTGCCCATCGCGAGCCCTGAGTGGACGCCGAGAAAGGTGTTGAGGCTTCCGTCGCCTCTTCCCATCTCGATGGCGACGATCCCGGCCGCGAGTTGGCTCATCCCCGGGCAACCGTAGCCTTCTATGGTGGTGCCAGCTATGTTCAACCCTGCGATCTTGGGGATCAGCTCGAACGGGAACTCGGCCTTGTCCCAGTACTCGTTGATGACCGGGATGACCTCGCGGTCGGCGAACGAGCGCACCTTGTCCCGAATCTCACGCTCCTCGTCCGAGAGCATCTCTTCTAGTAGATAGTAGTCTGTGTTCAGGGATCGGGTAACGTCGGCCAACAATGCCTCTCTCCTCTCTGCCGTGGTTTCCTCGCGCCCCGGCTCGTTCTAGGCCCGGGTTTCGTCCCCGGTCCTGGCGAGCTCGCGTTTAAGGATCTTTCCGGTCGCGTTCTTGGGTAACTCCTCCATAAAGACGACCCGGCGAGGATACTTGTAGGCGGCGACGCGCTCCTTGGCAAAGGAGATCATCTCCTCCTCAGTGGCCGACTCGCCCTCCTTCATGGCGACGACGGCGGTCACCTCCTCGCCGAGCTCCTCGTGAGGGGCGCCGACGACGGCGACCTCGGCGACGCCGGGGTGCTCGTAGAGGGCCTCTTCCACCTCGCGCGGGTAGACGTTGTAGCCCCCGCGGATGATCATGTCCTTCACCCGGTCCACGATATAGAAGTAGCCGTCCTCGTCCATCTTCGCGATGTCCCCAGTGTGGAACCAGCCGTTCCTCATCGCCTCGGCGGTCGCCTCCGGCCTTTTGTAGTAACCCTTCATCACGTTGTGGCCCCGTACGACCAGCTCACCTCGCTCCCCGTGCGGGACCTCCCGATCGTTCTCGTCAAAGACCTTTACCTCGATGCCCCAGAACGGGAGCCCGATGGAGCCCACCTTGCGCTCCTCGACCGAGCGGTTGAAGCAGGTGCCCGGGCTCGTCTCGGAGAGACCGTAGCCCTCCAGGATCACGAGCCCGAAGCGCTCCTCGACAGCCTTCATGACCTCGACCGGCATCGAGGCCCCGCCCGAGATGCCTAGACGCAAAGAAGAGGTATCGTAGTCGCCCGCGTTCGGGTGACGCAAGAGGTACTGGTACATCGTGGGCACGCCGACGAAGGCGGTGACGCCGAAGTCCTGTATGGTTCGGAGGGCCGCCTCGGGCTCGAAGTGCGGGACCATCGCGATCGTGTTGCACTTGTAGATCGAGGCGTTCATCACGGTGGTCTGGCCGAAGATGTGGAAGAGCGGCAAAATGGCCATTCCCACGTCGTCCTCACGCAGTTTGAGGAGGTTGTCCGCCTTATAGACGGCGTTGAAGAACAGGTTGAAGTGTGAGAGCTCCGCCCCCTTCGGTCGCCCCGTGGTCCCGCTGGTGTAGATCACGACCGCCGTGTCGTCCGGCATGGTCTGCGCCATATCGAACTGCGCCGGGTGGTCGCTCAACAGCCCCTCGAAACCGTGCGCTCCCTCAGGCGCTCCCTCCCCGTTCGGCTCCTCGACGACGACGAGGCTCTCGCAACCAACCGCCCCCTCGAAACCTTTCTGTGCCGCCTCCAGGACCCCCTCCCAGGCGATGAGGGCCACCGCGTCGGAGTCGTCGAGGTGGTAGGCGATCTCGGGCCCCTGCAACTGCGGGTTCAAGGGGACCACCGCGGCGCCCGCGTTGAGGATGCCGTAGTAGGCGACGACGAACTCGGGCGCGTTCGGGACCATAATCGCCACCTTGTCACCGCGCTTCGCTCCTAAGAAAGCGAGTGCGTTCGCGAACTTATTGGCCGCGTCGCGTAGCCCGGCGTAGTCGAGGACGCGGTCTTTGAGGATCAGGGCCGGCTTCTCTGGCCGCTTCTTGGCGCTCTCTTCGAGGAGCACCGCCAGGTTCAGCGTCACGCCCCTACACCTCCGATCCCGATGGGGCCTTCTTCCGGCCTTGCTCGTCGTACTCGTACCATCCCTTGCCGGTCTTTCGGCCGAACTCGCCATTCTCGAACTTCTCGACGACGCTCTTCTTGGGCTTGTCCTTCGGGTCGCCGCTCTCCTCGTAACGGGCCATCTTGACGTAGTAGCCCACGTCTATTCCGGTGAGGTCCATCAGCTCGAACGGCCCCATTGGATGCCCCAACGCCGTCTTGCACGCCGTGTCTATGTCCTCGATAGAGGCAACACCTTTCTCGTGGAGGCTTATGGCCTCGTCCCGGAGGGCCCCAAGAATGCGGTTGGCGACAAAGCCGGATATCTCCTTGCTGAGGACGACCGGCGCCTTGCCGATCCTGCGGGTCAGCTCCACGGTCGTCTCCACGGTGGCGTCCGATGTCTTAGGGCCTCTCACGACCTCGACGCACTTCATGACGAGCGCAGGGTTGAAGAAGTGCATGTTGCACACCCGGTCGGGCCGATCGGTCGCGTCGGCGACCTGCGAAGATACGATGGTCGAGGAGTTGGTGGCGAGGATTGTGTGCTCCGGGGCTGCCTCGTCGAGTATGCCGAAAAGTTCGCGCTTGACGTCGAGCTTCTCGACGGCGGCCTCGATGACGAAGTCGGTTTCCGAAGCCGAACCCTCGAGATCGTTAGTGAAGTTCATCCGGTCGAAGGCGGCATTCACCTCATCCTGTTCCATACGGCCCTTCTCGACGTCGCGAGCCATGCGGGCTCGGAGCTGCTCCTGGGCCTTCTCGAGCATCCCCTCGTCTATGTCCTGGACGGTCACGCTGTAGCCGGCTAAAGAGCAGACCATCCCGATCTGCGAACCCATCGCGCCGGCCCCTACGACGAGGATCTCGTTTACGTCCTCTATGCGAGGCTCGGTCATCTTCTACCTCCCTTTGAAGTCCGGCTTGCGCTTCTCGATGAAGGCGCTCGTGCCTTCCTGCTTGTCCTCGCTCGCATAGAGCAACGCCTGGGCGAGGCGCTCGACGACGAGGCCTGTCCTCTGGTCGGTCTCGGAGCCGGTCTGCACGGCGAGCCTCGCAAGGCGCACGGCGAGCGGACCTTTCGAGAGTATCTGGCCGGCGGACTCCCGCGCGGCATCCACAAGTTCGGCCTGTGGAACCACCTTCGTGACGAGGCCGATGGCCCGGGCCTCCTCAGCGTCGACCGCGCGACCGGTCAAGATCATCTCTAGGGCCCTGCCCTTGCCGACGAGGCGGACGAGGCGCTGGGTGCCGCCGGCGCCGGGGATGATCGAGAGCGCCGTCTCGGGCAGCCCGAAGCGGGCGTTCTCCGAGGCGATGCGGATATCGCAGGCCATGGCGAGCTCCAAGCCACCGCCCAGAGCGTAGCCGTTCACCGCAGCGACAGTCGGCTTCTCGTAGCCCTCGATCTCGTCGTAGAGCCTCTGCATCCTCGCGGCTAGCCCGTCGCGCGCCGTCCTCTCCCTCAGCTCCCCGATATCCGCCCCGGCCACAAACGCTTTCTCCCCGGCGCCCGTAAGCACCACGACACCTACGCTATCGTCCTCCCGGAAAGCATCGAGAGCGGCGTGCAGATCTTCCATCACGCGCCGGTTCATGGCGTTGCGGACGCCGGGGCGGTTCACGACGATGCTGCCAATTCCGTGCTGTATATCGGTGAGCAGGTTCTCGTATGCCATATGATCTCCTAGCGGAACGTAGGGATGCCGGTGATTGTGTTGCCTGTGACGGTGAAGGTGCGGACCTTGTGGGTGCACCCGTAGGTCTGGACCTTCATGCGCTGCCTCAGCCCCTTGCTTCTTTGATTTCGAGCAACTCCGACGCCATCCTCCTCAGCTTGTCGCGCCTGATGTTGACGCCGTTGGTGCTCTCGGTCTTCGGGAAGTTGGGGAGGGCGACGATCCAGCGTGACACTTTGAACTCCGCCAGGTCGTTCTTGCACCGCTCCAAGATCTCCTCCTCGACGAGCTCGTGACCCTCCTCTTCGATGACGAAGCCGACCCCTTTGGTACCCCGTTTGGTGGAGACCCCGACCACTTGCGCCTCGGCGACGCTGGGTAGGTCTTCGAGGTGAGCTTCGATCTCCCGGGGGCTCACAAGGAAGCCGCCTAGGCGCGATAGCGAGGACAACGTCGGTGCCGTCGGGTTGCGTATCGTGGACCTTGGCGCTACCGGTGAGGATGAAGTAGGCGCTCTCGCCCGGCTCTTCTGCGGTGATGAAGTTGGCGCCGGCGGGGAAGCTCCTTTGGTGGAGGAGCGGACCGAGACGGGAGAGTTGTTCGGAGGCAAGACCCCGGAACAAGGTTATTCTAAAGAGGATGCTCGGGTCGAGCGCGTGCGGCACGTTGGTTCTCCTCCTCTACGCCGATGAGCAGCGAGCAACACGGGGAGGCCACTCGGACGCGGTAATCATTATAGCTAGCCTGTAGGTTGTCCGGCCACACCTTGTCTCCGCCATGACTACCGCCCGAGCTTGAGTCGGTGTTTACTTAGCGGTGTCGGCAACAGGAGCGGGAGAGCGGCGAGAAGATCGTGGCAGCCGAGGCAGAGTTGAAGAGCGAGGGCGTCCCGACCGGGGAGCGGGTGACGCTGCTAAAGATGGTGCCAGCCTTAGCCCGGCTGCCGGATGAGGCGCTAGAGGAACTGGCCGTCCTACTTCGTGAGGAGCACTACCCTGCCGGCAGCGTCGTGGTGGCCGAGGGGGATACGGGCGACCGACTCTACCTGATCTTCGAGGGCCGGGCCGAGGTGTCGGCGGCAGGACAAGGAGGATCCATATCCCCGACAGCTTCGAATGCGCTATACATGCGCTCGCCCCCGCATGCGAGCATTGCGGAGTAAAAGTCATAGGCCACGGCGTGGAGGCGGACGGCCGTTTCTACTGCTGCGCCCACTGCGCCCGCATGGCCGGCGCGACCGAAGCGCAAGACCGGGCCTGAAGACGGATCTCTAGCAGCTCTTTCCTAGCGTACGCTACGGTTCGGCTCCGGCAGCCTTCCCATTACGGATCTCAGCCCGAAGTCACCCGGTAGGTTTGACGTAAAGCGACGAAATCCTAGAACTTTACGCGCATCCAGCTTGACCTCGCGACCGGCTAGATGCGGGAAGATGGCGCGCGCGGCGTAGACGGGATCTTCTCCCTTGATACGCACGAGGCCTCTTCGCTTACGGGCGCCCTCCTCCTTCATCGCATAAAGGCTCGATTCCCCCGCACCCGCGCAACAGACCGCGAGCCGGTGCCAGTCGATGACGAGAGCCTCGTCAGGCTGGAGCATCTCCCGCGCCGCCGGCGTCAGACTCACCTCGAATTCGTACGGGTTCATGACACTAGTCTAGCAAAAGCCCCGTCTCCCGGCGGTCGTAACCAGTATCGCTCTTCGGGAGAGGACCTTTGCTGCGCGATTGAGCTCCTACGCGCCGGGATTGCCAGCGAATAAGTTCAATACTATTACGCCCACCAGGATCAGGCCGATACCAACGAGATGAACTGGCCCCAACGCCTCCCGCCAGATGAGTACCCCGATGAGCACAGAGCCGACCGTGCCGAGCCCCGACCAGATAGCGTAAGCGATGCCCAAGGGGAGCTGGCGTAGACACAGTGAGAGGAAGTAGAACGCCGCGCAGTACCCAAGCACCGCAATTACGGACGGTCCGAGCCGACTGAAGCCCTCTGATGCCTTGAGACCAGCGGTCCCTATCACCTCGCCCGCAATGGCGAGGATCAGGAGAAGCAACGCAAAGGGATTCACTATAACGACCTCCGGGACGACGCCTGCAAGCTCTAGATTATGCCAGCGTCTTCCTTGCTGAACTCTCAGCCGGCTCTCCGCTGACGACAGAAATGTACGACGTTCTACTCGCCCCGACGTTCGCGGTAACGGTTCGTGATCGGCATGCGGCGGTCGCGGCCGAAAGAGCGGGCGGTGACCTTTATGCCGGTCGGAGCCTGGCGGCGCTTGTACTCAGCCCGGTCCACGAGCTGCACGGCGCGTCTTACATCCTCCTCGTCGAAACCGGCGGCGACGATCTCGCTTATCCCCTTATCCTCTTCTATGTACGCTTCGAGGATCGGATCTAGGACCTCGTAGGGCGGCAGCGAGTCTACGTCGCGCTGGTCCTCGCGGAGCTCGGCTGAGGGCTCCTTTGCAAGGATAGAGTCCGGGATGACCTCGCGCCCCTCTATCTCGTTTATGTGCTGACAGACACGGTAAACGAGGGTCTTCGGGACGTCCCGGATCACGGAGAAACCGCCGGCGGTGTCACCGTAGAGCGTCGAGTATCCGACGCTAGTCTCGCTCTTGTTGCCGGTGCTGAGAACGATCCAACCGAACTTGTTTGACAGGGCCATGAGGATGTTCCCGCGGACCCTGGACTGAATGTTCTCCTCGGTCTCGTCTTCGGGCAGGCCCTTAAAGCTCTCCTCCAGCATCTCCCTGTACGCGTCGAAGGCGGGACCTATGGGGATCTCCTGAGAGTCTATACCGAGGTTCTTTACGAGCGCCCGCGCGTCGGTGTTGCTCGCGTCGGAGGTGTATTTACTCGGCATGAGCACGCCGGTAACGTTCTCGGGATCCAGGGCGCGCGCGGCGACGGCCGCGCCAAAGGCGGAGTCGATCCCGCCGGAGAGCCCGAGAACGGCGCGGGAGAAGCCGTTCTTGCGGAAGTAGTCACCAAGACCCAGAGTCAGCGCCTCCAGCACCTCACCCTCCTCGGAGAGCTGCGGCTCCATACGGTGCTCGATGCCGGCCGACTCTTCCAAGGTCTCCGGCTCGGGTAGCCCCAACTCTACGATCTCGGGCGGGTGATCAGGATCCTCCTTGCGGGGACGGGGGTCGTGAAGACGGTGGAAGATCGCCTCTTCGGGGTGTATCTCCACGAAGAGAAGATCCTCCTCGAACTGTTTGGCGCGAGCTATAACGGTCCCTTCAGGGTCGAAGACGGCGGAGCGGCCGTCGAAGACTAGCTCGTCCTGGCCGCCTACGAGGTTGCAGAAGATGACGTAGCAGCCGTGATCCGAGGCTCTAACGCCGAGCATCCTCTCCCTCGAAGCCCCCTTGAGGCGGTGGTAAGGGGAGGCGGAGACGTTCAAGAGCACGCCCGCACCTCCGAGGGCCTGCTCGCGCGGAGGACCGCCCGGATACCAAATATCCTCGCATACGCTCAGGCCCACCAGGTTGCGTCCTACTTTGAGGATCGGCGCTCCCAATCCTTCGCGGAAGTAGCGGTTCTCGTCGAAGACACCGTAGTTCGGAAGGTAGCGCTTGTGATATCGGTGCAGAATCTCTCCGCCAGAGATTACGGCACAGGCGTTGTACAGGTCTCCGTTGAGGTCGACGAACCCTATCGCCGCCGCAACACCCTCCGGCACCTCTCCTGCAAACTCCTCCAACGCACGCTGGTTATCCCGGATAAAGCTCGGTCTAAGGAGCAAGTCCTCCGGCGGGTAGCCGGTCGTGGTCAACTCCGGAAAGGCGACCAACTCCGCGCCGCCCTCTACCGCCTGGGCGAGAGCATCCGCCGCCTTCTCCACGTTCCCCCACACATCGCCCACGACTGTGTCGATCTGGGCCAGCGCCACCTTCATGCCGTTAATAATATAGCCTCCGGCGATCTGCTGTTGGAGGTGAACGGTTATATCTGCGCGACTTGCCGAAGAAAGGTCGATATCTGGGCATTAGAATCAACGCTGTGAGCATGAGGGAGGATCGATCGAACCCTACCGGGGACGCGCCGGACCCGGCAACGAATCCCCTACGCGGCGCGGCGCTGGCAGCAGGGCTGCTCGAAACTAGCTTTGCGCAGGGTCCCGGAAGCCCTCTACGGCTCGACGTGCTGCGCACGTTGGCGCGAGACTTGAGGGTGGAGCTAGAGGCGCTCGCCGAACTGGCGGACCGGGAGACAGCCGTGGTCGAGGGGGCGCTGCGAGCGGCGGACGTGGCGAACCTCGCGGCCTCTGCGCTCCCAGAGCTACCCGAGTCCCGCGCCTCGGAGGTCGCGGCCTCCGCCCATCTAGCCGCCGGCGCCGCCCGGGCTCTGCACGCCCTCGCTGAAGCGAACGCGACCCGGAGGGCGGGAGATCGGGAGCGCAGCACGCTCAAGGACGCGAGGGGGGGTGGCGTGGCGGGCGCGGCACGCCACCCGCCAAGTGGACGACTTCCTCCTGCGGAACGAGGGCTAGAAGATGACCTCGGGGAGCTCTCCGGCTAGGACCGCGCGGGCAGCGTAGGCGACGCGCGGGAGGTAGCCGTCCTCCCCGGGGACGAAGTCGGCGAGGTTTATCTCAACAGAGCGTCTCTCGCCGTCTGTCCACTCCTCGGCTCGAACTGCGGCTCCACCGCACAGCGCCTCCGTGTCGGCGAGGCGAAGGCTCACCACGGAGGCGACCTCTTCCTCCTGGAGGCACAGATCATCGGGGGTGAGGTTCCTCGCGAGCAGGAAGACGTCCTGAAACTCCCGGTCGAGCCCGGCTGGTATCTGGAGCTCGGCCCTGCGAATCCCGAGTATTATCAGCTCGTTGGGCTCAACGTCCAGGCCCAGTTCCTCCTCGACTTCCCGGAGACCGTCGAGCGGCTCCTCGCCCGCACCGAGGTGCCCGCCGACGGTTACGTCCAGCCGGTCGGGCCAAGTCTCCTTCCCCGAAGCGCGGCGCTGTACGAAGAGGCGCGGGCCGCCGAGTTCCGTCTCCGGCGAGAAGATCCAGCAGTGAAAGCACCGGTGCCACAGGCCTTTCCGGTGCGCCTCGCTTCTCCAGACGATCCGTCCGGTCTTCTCGCCATGTTCGTCCAGAACGTCTATCTTCTCGTCCATCATCGTAGGTTAGCATCCTGTCTACGGCCAGAGGCTACAGACTAAGGAGACGCGTTGATCGACGTGGTGATAACGAGCTATCTGGAAGAGGAGCACGTAGCGAGCATACGGGCCGTAGACGAGCGGCTGCGGGTACTCTACCGTGAGGATCTGGTTCCGCCGCCGCGCTGGCCGGGCGACCATGCGGGCCCCCCGGAATGGCGCCGCACGCCGGAGGGAGACGAGGAGCTTCTAGCTATGCTCCGGGAGGCAGAGGTTCTCTACGATTTCCCTCGGGGTCATGTGGAGGACCTTGTCCGGGTCGCCCCGCGGCTACGGTGGGTGCAGGCGAGCATGGCCGGTGCCGGGGAGGTCGCCGAACGCGCGGGGTTGCAAGGCACAGATGTGACCGTCACTACGGCGAGCGGGGTCTACTCGGGTCCTTTGGCCGAGTTCGTGATGATGGCGCTCCTCCAACACGTCAAGGACCTGGGACGTCTGCGGCGCGACAAGGCGGAGAGACGCTGGCGCGAGACACACACGCAGACGCTGTACGGCAAAACCCTGTGCGTAGTGGGAATGGGAGACATCGGAAAGGCTATCGCGTCCCGAGCGCGGCCCTTCGGGATGCGCGTGGCCGGGGTGAAGCGGACCGTTCGGGAACGCGACGAGGCGTGGGGGTATGCAGACGAGCTATACGAGACCGGAGACCTGCGTACGGCGCTCCGGGAGGCGGACTACGTGGCCGTCGCGCTGCCGGGTACGCCCGCGACCCGCCAACTCCTTGACTCGGCGGCGATCTCCGCGATGAAGCAGGGAGCGTACTTCGTCAACGTAGGACGGGGCAAGGTGGTGGACGAGGCGGCGCTCGTAGAGGCGTTGGAGGCCGGGTGCCTCACGGGGGCGGCGCTCGACGTGTTCGAGGAGGAACCGCTGCCGGAGGAGAGTCCTCTTTGGGACCTGGAGAACATCATAATAAGCCCCCACTCCACAGACAACGTGCCGGGCCTGACAAACGAGCTACAGGCGAAGCTCTTTCGTGAGAACCTCAGACGCTACCTCGATGGGGAGCCGCTTAAGAACGAGCTGGATAAGGGACTGCTCTATTAGCTGCCCACATCTCGGCTAGAGAGGTACCGTCGTGTCGTCTCTCAAGCCCATAAAAGACCGCCCTGATACGGCCGGCTTGGACGCGTGTAAGCTAACGGTCTCTCGCCGGTATGTCCTTAAGAGACCTCGTTACCGCCCAAAGGCTTACCAGGGCCCATATTCCTTCGAGCAGTAGGAATCCCCACTGCTCCTCCAAGACCGCTACCACGGCTAGGACGGCCGATCCGGCGAAGTTTAGCAACGCATAGGAGAGGTTCGACGGGCCGATGTAGCGTAGCTGGTTGGCGGCGTAGGCTATAAGTATCGCGAGGGCGCCCGCGACGGAGATCAGCTGGATCATCGATGGTCTCCCGGGAAAAGGCGCCTTGGACGCTACGCGAACGAGACGTAGATAGCGGCTACGACGAGCGTCAGGACTATGCTTATTATCAGTAGCTCTCTCAACGACTTAAAGCCTCCCTCAAGACTGTACGGCCGGACGCTCTTGCAGAGTATAAAGCCTGTAGTAGAGGCCGCCAGAGGCCACCAACTCGCTGTGGGCGCCGGCCTCGGCGATCCGGCCGTCTTCGAGGACCAGGATCTCGTCTACGTCCTTGACGAGCCTGAGCTCGTGGGCGATGACAAAGGTGGTGCGACCGGCGGTAAGCTCTCGCCAGTGAGCCTCAACGGCTTCGGCGGCTTCGGCGTCCAGGCCGGACTGAGGCTCGTCGAGGATAAGGATAGGGGCGTCGCGCAGCATCGCGCGCGCGATCGAGACGCGCTGACGCTGTCCGCCCGAGAGGCTCTCGCCTCGCTCCGAGAGCACGGTCTCGTAGCCCTCTGGCATCTCCCGGATGAACCCGTCGGCGCCGGCGAGACGGGCCGCCTCTTCGATCTCCGCCATCGCCGCCCCGGGTTTGCCGTAGGAGATGTTCTCGGCGACCGTTGCCCGGAAGAGCATCGGCTCCTGGGGAACAAAAGAGATCTGGTCGCGCAAAGACTTGAGCGTATACTCCTTTATATCCTCGCCATCTACGAGCACCCTCCCCCGCTGCGGATCGTAGAGCCGGGCGAGCAGGCTGGTTACGGTAGTCTTGCCGACCCCGCTGACCCCCACGAGCGCGACCCGGCTACCGGGTTTAACCTTGAAGTTGATCCCGCGCAACACCTCCCCGGTCCCCTCCTCGTAAGAGAAACGGACATCCTCGAACGTCACGCGTCCCTTGAACGACGGCGCGGGGCGAGCATCCGGGCTCTCTTTTACGGTGGGTTCGGCGGTGAGCAGCTCGACTATTCGCTCGCCGGAGACGAGGGACTTGCCGATCTGGTTGACCTGCCGGGAGAGCGCCCACAGAGGTGAGAGGAAGAGCCCGAGGTAGGAGATGAAGACCGTCAAGCCGCCAACGCTCAGAGACCCTGCGAGCACCTGGCGAGTACCGAAGTAGACGACAAGCGCGGTCCCTATCCCTCCGACGATGCCAAGCAGTACGCTGAACTTAGCTTCTATCGCGGAGGAGTCCACGCTAGCGGTCAGGGAGTCGCGGCTCTCCTTGCGGAAGCGGTCTACCTCATCGTCCTCGCGGGAGAAGATCTTGACGGCGCGTATTCCCGTTACGGCCTCCTGGATGACCGATGCTATCGCCCCCTCTTTCGCCCTTACCACGCGCATCCTCTCTATAAGTGCGAGCCGGTAGCGCTTGACGGCCAGGAAGAGGAACGGAACGGTGAGAAGCGCGAGCAGGGTGAGCTGCCAATTCAGCCACACCATGACTACGAGCATTCCTATAAGTATCAGAAAGGAAGATCCGACCTCGACGATCGAGTCTACGAGCAGGCTCCTGACCTCCTTGACGTCGCTGGTGACCCGCGTGATGGTATCGCCGGTCCGCCTCTTGCCGTGGTAGTCGAGACCTAAAGCGTGGACCTTGCGGTAGAGCGCGTCGCGCATGTCGAAGACGGTCTCCTGGCCGAGCTTTGAGAGGAGATAACGCCGGCAGGCGGTAATGCCCCGGCTAGAGGTGGAGATGACGACGACGAGCACGGCGATGGCGACGAGTAGGGCCGGCTGGCTTACCGAGAGAGGAAGCGTCTGGTCGCCCAGGACGTAGTCGAGGATCAAGGCGAGCGGCCACGGCTGGGCGAGGCTCGTTGCCGTCTCCAAGAGCAACAACAAGAGCGCCAGCAGTAGACCCTTCTTGCGCGGCCTGAGAAACGGCCCGAAGTGTGAGAGAGCGTCCCTGATACGCCCGAGACTCTCCGAAGCCTTTGAGATCCTCTCCCCAACCCTGACGTCCAATACGGTCATTTAGTTAGGATACCTCACCACCAAGGAGTAGAATGTATGAGCAGATCCAGAGAGAATCGAGAGATAGAGGAGCATGCAACTTGGCGCGTAGGGTTGTGGCCGCAGTCGAGGACCTGTTGTTTAAGAGCAAGATCTCCGAGACCGCCAACACGCTCGGCGTAGAGGCTCTCTTCCCGCGTAGCCCGAAAAAGCTCATCGAGCATGCATCCTCTTCCCCGCCGGACCTCCTCGTCTTGGACCTGAACTCGGCACGCTACGAGCCCCTGAGCCTTCTCAGGGAGATCAAGTCAGACCAGACGTTGAGAGACGTGCCCGTGGTCGGTTTCCTCTCTCACGTCCAAAAGGACCTCGCCGTCGCGGCTCGCGAGCTCGGCTGCGACAGGGTGATGGCCCGGAGCGCGTTCACCAAGAACCTGCCCGAGGTTCTCTCCGGCGACGGCGACCGGGTTGTCTGAGTCAGGGCGCTCCTGGGAGCACCTCTCCTCTGAGAGGCTCGTGCAGACGCCGTACTTCGCCCTGCGCTCGGACAGGCTCCGGCTGCCCGACGGGGCCATAAAGGACCCGTATTATGTTTTGGAGCGTCCCGACGCGGCGATCATCTTCCCCCTCACACCGTCGAACGAGGTCGTGCTCGTGCGCCAGTACCGACCGCCGATAGAGAGGGTCGAGCTCGGGCTCCCGGCGGGCCTCGTCGAGGAGAGCGAAGAGCCGGAGAAGGCTGCCCGGAGGGAGCTCCTTGAGGAGACCGGCTACGGGGGCGGGAAGTGGGAGCCCCTGGGCTCTCTGGCCTCTTCGCCGAGCCTCAAGGACAACTGGGCATATCTCTACCTCGCCCGCGAAGTGGAGCTTACCTCGCCCCCGAACCCCGATGAGTACGAGCGGGTCGAGGTCGTGCTCGTGTCCGTTGGCGAGATGTTGGGAGAGATACGAGCCGGTAACATCGTCAGCTCCAGCGGCGTCGCCGCGATACTGCTTGCCCTAAAAGCCCTTGGAGACCCTAGTTAGAGAGGCTCGTTCATACGTCTCTCGGAGAATCCCGATGAGATCGCGTACGTAACGGGACCCGTAACCAAACGAGGAGCGAATTGCCCCAGTCCCCTCATAAGGTGAGCTTCCTGGCCGTGCACGGTTTAGGAGGACGAGCATTCCGTCATACGAGACCCGGCACCTCCTCGGACAGGTGTAGAGCCGGCCGCAGTGACCGCTAGGCAAACCTCCTGAAAAGTGAGTCCGCCGACGAGCGCCCCGAACCTGTAGAACGGCTCACAGCAGTTAGCTTCGTACCCGGCTACCGGTCAGGAGAGTTGGCTTGCTCGAAGGCTTGTGTAGGCGATTGTTCGGCTGTTGCTGAAGTCACCGGACACGCTACGCTCGGTCTTACCGGGAGCGATTTATTTCAAGAATAACTATGTCGATCACGAACAAGAGAACCCAAGTGAGCTTCGCGGTCGTAAGGCTGATGAATGAGACGCCTATAGACAGCAGAAAAATCAACGGGATCCCCAGGCCCCGGATACGGTGCCACCTTACTGTCCTCGCGTCCAGATGCTCGTGTACAAGGCGTCGGTTGTGTGTCGCGTACCACCATATCGCGGTCAAGGGCAGCCTGGCAACGGCCAAGCTACCAGCGTAGAGCGCTACTGGTAGCTGGTCGTTGGGGTACTCATCCAGCAGGGCGGTCGGGAAAGGCAGGAACGCCACGAACATCAGAAACAAAATGTTTAGCCACATCAGCCCTCTGTCAACGGCTCTAATTTCCTGGAATATAGCTCTATGGGCCATCCAGTAAGAGCCGATCACAAGGAAGCTGATCGCGTAGCTCAGGAGCTCCGGTATCAGCTCGTCCAAACGGCCTGGTAGGTCTTGGGCTACCCGGTCCGCTGGTATATCGTCGGGCACTCCGATATTTAGTACCAGCAAGGTTATGGCGATAGCGAAGACCCCGTCACTAAGGGCGTTGATGCGATCGGTTCCTTCATCGTCGCCACTCCCTTGCCGCTGCGGGCTTACTTCTTCCACGAGCTCTCCTTACGAACTTCAACATCTGTCGGGCAGCCATCCATAAAACAAGCTTTCGTGTACTTATAATGCCTATTAGTTCGATATCACCGCAAGGCTTTGCAAGCGTGCGGTCTATTCTAGAGATGGGTTTTAGTGGTTACCGTAGTAGGCACGCTGCACAGTCCAGGCCCGAGGCGATCGCGCAGTCGCGACGATTCGCAGCCTGGGTAAGCGAGGTCGTGTTTGCTGTCGTTTATCTACCCGAAGAAGCCCGACCTCCTGAAAGTGACACGACCGGTCCTTGGCTAGATCTTCGGCGCTCTAGAGCCCTTCTAGCGATGTATGAGCTATAGTTTGGCCTTTGCGCCGGAGGGTGCCGCGTAGCACCGTGACCTACGGAGAGGACGAGACACATGGCTAGCGGGGCTAGAAGGGCAACGGTAAGGTCGCTTGGCGAAGAAGCCGAAGATCTCGGGAGGATGGCGGAAGACGTGCGGGCGGGACTGTTTAACGTACCAAAGGACCTCTCGCCCTGGCCCAAGTACTTCTACGATGCGAGAGGCTCGGAGCTCTTCGAGGATATAACAGAGCAACCCGAGTACTACCAGACCCGGACGGAGCTCTCGATCCTGGAGCAGAAGGCCCCGGAGATCGCGCGCCGGACCCGTTGTCGCGAGCTGGTGGAGCTCGGAAGCGGCTCGGCTAGCAAGACCCGCGCCCTACTCGACGCGATAATGGAGACCGGCGAAGGTCCGAAACGCTACGTACCGTTCGACGTTAGCGAGAGCGCCGTAACGGGCAGCGCCGAGAGGCTTCTTGAGGAGTACCCGGAGCTTGAGATCCAGGGCTACGTAGGAGACTTCGACAACTCTCTGGAGCGCCTGCTCGGTACCGATCCGGGCGGACCTGGTATGCTGGTAATCTTTCTCGGGGGGACCCTTGGTAACTTCACGCCGGAGCGCCGAAGGGAGTTCCTCGGCAGGTTAAGGAACGGGCTCGGAGAACGAGACCACCTACTGATCGGGGTGGACCTCGTGAAGGACCCGTCCGTGATAGAGGCCGCTTATGATGACGCGGCTGGTGTTACGGCCGCGTTCAACAAGAACCTTTTGCGCGTCCTGAATCGGAAGCTCGGTGGCGAGTTCGATCCGGACCTCTTCGCTCACCGGGCTACCTACAACCACGAGCACTCGCGCCTTGAGATGTGGCTCGATTCGGAGGTTGCTCAGAACGTCCCGGTCGCCGCCCTTGAGACGGAGATCCCTTTCGAGGAGGGCGAGGGTATGCGCACGGAGATCAGCACGAAGTTCACCCTAGAGTCGGTGGACAGGGCGTTCGGTGAATCTGGCCTTCGCATGCTCGACCTCTACACCGACGACCAGGAACTCTTTGGCCTCGCCCTCGGCAAGACCGCATAGCAGTTCCAATCTGGCCATAGGAAGGCTATAGTTCTCCGAGGAAAGGTTGACTATACCCAAGGTAGGAAGCATGAGCATGGATCTTCGTCAGGTTCAGAAGCCTCTCAAGGAGAAGTACCGCAACGAGCCCGGCTCCTCGCGGATAACGCTCAAGGCCAGCGGCAGTGAGACCGAGACCCCGATATCCTGCTCCGTCGACATCGGCCGGGTCGTCTATGAGGCCGAGGCGCACACCGGTGTTGGCGGCATGGGCACCGCCGCCTGCTCCGGGGACCTGCTACTTGGGGCTCTAGCTGCATGCGCCCAGATCACCTGCCAGATGGTCGCCTCAGCCATGAACATCCCCACGCAGAGCATAGAGGCGACCGCCGAAGGAGACCTCGACCTCGCCGGCACTCTAGGCGTCTCAAAAGAAGCGCGGGTAGGCTTCGAGAACATACGTCTGATCCTGAAGATCGATGCCCCAGAGGCTATACCTGAACAGATAGACTCCCTGTGCGAGAAGACCGAGCAGTACTGCGTCGTTATGCAGACTCTCAAGTATCCTCCGAACCTCTCGACCGAATGGGTCCGAGAGACAGAGGACGCTACAGAATAGTCGGCCAGGACCGCTGCCCCGGAGATGCGAAAGAGCGCGGAACCGTACATCAAGGGTAGGGCTATCCACAGCGGGACGCACGCGGCACGGCGAGAACATTATAATGGTGACGCCTCGTTTGAGCCCTCCGCGCCTTTCGGGTGCCGTTTCAAGCTGCATCCATGTAACTCGGGGAGGTGAGGAGACCGCCCCGGTATCCGGTTGCGCCCTGTCCTCCGGAGAAAACACCACGCCGAGCATCGCGGAGAACCGAAGATGGTTGTCCTGCGCCACTACTCGCCGGGTCGTCCGGGCGAACTTCGGAGACGAGCGAAAACGGTGCGCCCGCGATGCGGCTGCTGATGTAGGATTCAAGGCGCGGGGACCAGGCTAGCAAGAGAGGAGATGCGGCGGTGTCGCCGGAAGATTACTTTAAGAGGTTGACCGGGTGGGTGCGGGAAAACCTGCTGCCGATGGCGGTGTTGTTGGTCATCGTCTTCGGGACGGGGCTGTGGTTCGCCTCCCCGGTGTTTCACGGGTTCTTGATCAGCTTCTACGCCAACTGGTCTTTCTGGGTGCTCGTGTTGCTCGGGATAGTAGTCGTCGTAGTTCTGCTCAATCGCGGCTACCGCAGGCCCGCGGCGGTGTTAGGCGGAGCGTGGATACTGCTGTTGTTCTTTTTCCTGATCTTTGGCGCGGCCCTGGAGCAGGTGCGCTTCTACGACTCGCTCGAAGCCGAGGCTCTTCAGGAGATACCCGAGACGGCGGGCGTCCGCTATCTGCCGTTGGAGATCGCCGCCCGAGCTGCCCAGAACCGCGCTAACGAGCCCCGCGTGGCCCTAGGCGACCTAGAGCCGCTCACGGGGGAGCCGGGCGTGCCCCTAGGCTACGTCGCCCCCCGCGTGCCCAACGGCGGCTTCAACGTCTTCACCTACCAGCAACAGGGAGTGGCAGTCGTAAGCAGCGAGGGCGAAGTCGAGACCTCGCGCGAGCCCTTCACATACGGCGAAGGAATGTCCATAACCGACAACGTGAACTGGAAGCTCATACAGGAGCGCTTCTGGGTCACCCTCGCCGATCCCTACTACTCGGTCGAGGGAGAGGAGGCCCTGATGCTCGTCCCCTACCTCAAATACCGGCTCTCCTTTCCCGTGACCCTCCCCTACTGGGCCGGTACCTTTGTAGTACATCCGGACGGCGAGATAGAGGACCTCTCTAAAGAGGAGATCACGAACGACCCCCGTTTCGCGAACGAGCGGCTCTACCCCGAGGAGCTCGCGCGGAAGGCCGCAGAATCCCTGACCTACCAGAACGGCATCTGGAACGCCTGGGTGACGCGCCGGGACGTTCCCGAGGTGCCGAACATCGACAACACCGAGAACGAGATGCCCTACCTCCTGCCCACCAGCAGCGGCCCCGTCTGGTTCACGGCGCTCGAGCCCTACGGCCCGTCGAACGCCGTCTACACCATGCTCTACGCCGACGCTCACACTGGGGAGCACAGCATCTACGAGTTGCCCATAGACGACGCTCTGCTCGGCCCAAACCGTTCGTTCGGGTTCGTCACCAACGCCTACCCGGACTTCCAGTGGATTCGGACCGGCGCCGGCGGCGAGACGGGTAACGTCCTCTCTCTGGAGCCGCGTCCCGTAGTTCGCGCCGCCCCCGAGGGCGGTGAGAGCGTCCTCTACTGGATGCTCTCCGTCACTACCCGGGACAGCCCCGGCGTGAACCTGACCGCCTTTGTAGACTCGCGCGACGGCACCGTGACCGGCCTGGAATCCTACGAAGAGGCCATCGCCTTCGCCAGCGGAGAAGATGTCCCGGGCGCGACCCCGCAAGGTGGCGAGGGTGCGAACGCCGAAGGAGCCGGGGAGGCTCCCGCAGCCCCCGATAACGAGGGAACCCCCGGCGACACACCCTCCCCCGAAAATCTGAGCGACGAGGAGCTCATAAGCCTCCTGCGCGAGGCGGCCGAACGCCTCGAGGAGCAACAACAGCCGGCGGAGGAGAGCACCACGCCTTAAAAAGCGTTCTGGACCTTATAAACGGCATCTTCGCCGCGGGCAGTGCCGGGCTGGCGGCGTTCGTTCTGTCTAGAGCCGAGTATAGAACCAGAGTTTGCGCTGGCATATCGTATGCACCTTACAGCTGCTTCCGCTATACAGGCAGTTAGGGTCGAAAGCGCGGTTTCTTGAGGACTTTCTACAGGTTAATTCGCTCACCTAGAACTTAGTATGTTTGCTAGCCGGCCCGCTAGAGAACGACCGGCGAGGTTTAAAGTCTCTGTTCATTCATAAAGCTCGAAGAACTCGGTCTCGGAGGTCTTCGTGAAGTGCGAGCGGACGTATTGCACCACCGGATATTGGTCTTCGTCCAAGGGTACGAACCCGTCCGCGAGGTAGAACGCATGCGCCTTCTGGACTATTATGGTCACCTCTCCCCTCTGGGCTTCCAGGTCGTCCGTGACGCGGTCGATCAGGTATCGATTACTTAGCTCGACCGGCTGGGGCCAGTCAATGGGCAAGGGGTTGGTCTGTCGCGACTGAACCCAATACCCTGGCACGTCCGGGATAACCGCAAACTTCTTATTCCTCGCCGAGACTTCATCCGCGAGGTCGTTCAGATCTATCAGGAAATCGTAGGTATTTGGGTTGGTGTAGATCAAGCGTCCGCCTGCGAGCACCCCGGCCAACGACTCGGTCAACTCGCTGGATGGCTGCTCCCGGTATATGTAGTACGGTCTGGACGCGCCGAAGCTCAGCAGTACCGCTACCCCCGCAATGACCGATGCTACCTGGAGAAGCCTGGGAACGAGCGACCCGGATCCCGAATATGCGACGGCGGCCAGTATGGTGAGCAACGGTCCCAGGAACAAAGCCGGAGAGTTGTATCCTACCGACAGCGAAGCGCTCCACGCTAATAACAAGGCTATCGATATAAGAGACAACTTATCTCCGTCTCGCGTTCTCCCGGTAGAGACACGGTACAGCAACGCGCCGAGCACCATCCCGATGACGCCGAAAGAGACCGTAGCGAGACTTCCACGATATAACCCGGCCGCGACGAACAACGCCGGCACTACCGTCAACACCGATGCTCCAGCGTACTTCCATACGCGGTTGGCAAGCAGCAGTGGTACGGCACCCGTGCTCAGCAGATACATCGCACAGTACCCCGCAAACACGCCGAGAAAGCTCCCAAAGTTCAGGTAGCTTCCTACGCCCGTAGATACTATGCCCGACTGCGAAGTCAACTGTAAAACAGCTTCTGTGAAGGACCCCGTAATCAGCAGGTAAACACAGTAAACCGCCGCGGGTAGAGTTATGGTTAGCCAGTACTTTTTCTCCCGCCAGTCGCCCAGAAGCAGCACGCATAACGGAGCCATGAACAGGAAGCTTTGCTTGCAAAGGTACGCAGCGGCGACCAGTACATATCCGATCCCCCTACCGGTAGTGCGCCTCTGTGCAAGGAGCAACCACAACCCGATAGACGACAGGAAAATACCATCGACCGTGTGCCATGCCGTAAGCACGAAGTAATGTACCGAAGCAGCGAAGCTCACCAACGCGCCGAACACCTTCGTAGGGTTGTTAAAGGGATTATCAAAGGCGCGGTCTACGAGGCATACCCAGATCCAGCTTATGCAGGCGAACTGAAACCATACAAAGAGACGCGACAACCAGTAGGTATAGTCGCCGCCGAAGAGCACGAAGGGTGTGTGTATCAGAGGAGAGAGAAAGGGCCGTATGATTATGAAGTCGCGGTGAGGGACCTGGCCCTCAAGGATGCGTCTGCTGTAGGCGAGCGTAAACCCGTCATCCACGGGCGCGAAGCCTCTCCAGGAGAACAGCAGATGCGCAACCGCGGGCACAACCAGCAGAAAAGCGACCGAGACTAGAACGTTCCGGTCGGTGAGTTTTGTTTTTACGCGCACTTACGGGTCCCCTTGCTTAAACGACGCGCGAGGAGGCTGGTTCGGCCGAACCTTGGGCACAGCGACGCTCGCGAAGAGTTTTCGAGCAAGCACCATATGCCCGTGCGACGCGGCGGTCCCGAGACATCACAAACAGCCGTCAAGAACTACTCTTCAGCGCCCTGGTACGGAACACCTTCGAACGTTAGCGGGCCGTACTCGGCGTCGTCCCTCTGACGCCACGCGAGCAAGTCTCCGCGACGCTCATCTATCTCTTTTTTGCTCCGTTCGTCGGCCAGATTATCCTGCTCTAAAGGATCCTCCGACAGGTTGAAGAACTCGTCGGGCAGCTTGCCGTAATTATAAACGTACTTCTCGTCGCCCTTTATGCTCGCCATACATTTGCGATCAGCGATGCAGTTGACCCTTATGATGCGGTCCTCGGGCAGGGGGTGGAGGAGCGAGTAACCCGGAAACTCCCCATTCCTTACCTCGAAGCCCAGCAGCTCCAACACCGTGGGCAGGACGTCGATCTGGCTGGAGAGCCCCTCGACCCGCTCGCCGCTCGGGAACCGCTTGGGGTCGTGGATAATCAGGGGGATCCTGATGCCTTCCTCGTAGATGGTGTCGCCATGCATGTAGCGGCCATGGTGCTCACGAAAGCCCTCGCCATGGTCGCCGTAGAGGACGAAGATCGTATCCTCGTAGAGCCCCAGCCTCTTGTACTGATCGAAGAGGTTCTCCAGAAAGTGGTCTAGCATGCGTAGGCAGTTGTGGTAGCGGTCTAGCTCCTCGTCATCGGAGAAGTGCTCGTACCCGTAGCGGTTGGGGACGCACTCATAACCGTAATGCCCCGTGCCCGTGAAGTACTGGGCCAGAAAGGGTCCGTTGTACCCGTTGTTTATGAGCCACGCCTCGCTCGGCCCCAACATGATGTCTTCCTCATAGCCGAAGGAGTTCGTAGTCTTGAAACCCTCCGTGTTCATCGTCTCCGGCGGGTAGAACTCCTCGTAGCCGAAGTTTCTCGCGAGCACCCCGTCCCAGTTACTGTTCGCGGTGTCGGAGACCGACTGGAAGTAGACGGTC
>DASQMR010000179.1:0-7970 GCA_035645375.1 Rubrobacteraceae bacterium | reverse complement strand
AACGACGTGAAACACTAGGCAACGAGTTAGGCACCGTTTGAGCTTAACTATGCGGATTCTGCGACTACCAGCAACAGGTGGAAACACGGCGCCTCAGACTACGAATCAGAAGGTCGCAGGTTCGAGTCCTGCCGAGCGCGCTCCCAGAAGTCCCGCAAATGTTGGGCTAAAGAATGAAGTTCATGGCCACCCGCCGGGGCCGATGTACTGTAACCGTACTGCAACCGGGCGAATATAGGCTAGTATGCAACGGATAATGGAACACTCCGATAACACCTGCAAGCGTATAAATAAGGTAGATTTCCGGACATGCTAGGATAGGTTAGAACGTAGGTGATCTAACTACGAGACGGTTGGAGAGATACTGCTCTATCAAAACATCTTCGGTTACTACCAAAGTTGGACCTACGCTTGGGCCCTAGTCGTTCCCACTTCTATCGGTGTTGAATAAATCATCTACGCTTTGGTAAATAATCGGCAGGGTACAGCTCAAACTGGCAGAAGGTTGACCGTCGCGGGCCTCATCATATTCGTACCCTTAGCGGTCTTCTTCGAGCTTGTCCTTGGCTTTATTAGCGGCCATAGGATCAGTCTTAGCCGCTTCGGCGAGGGCATCAGACCCGGCTGCTTCATCGAGGTGACGACCGCCTTCTGGTAGTTCGCTGCCGGGCTCTGGGACGAGGTAGCGCCGCCGGTAGAGGATTACGGCCATTAGCAGCGCAAACTGTACCAGCGCACCGATGACGGCCGCAAACTGGCTAAAGTAGAAGTTTATTGGGGCGACGGCAGTAAGCGAGAGGAGTAGCCCGAGATAGCCTAGCGAAGATCCTCGCTGCTCACTGCCGATAGCCAGAAGTGTGGCAGCGATCATCAGCAACAGGCCAACCACTCCCCCTAAGCCCAGCATGGCTAGGATCCCGACGAGATTTCCGAAGCTAAGATCGGTGATGGAGACGGAGTCGGCGACCGCTACGGAACCGCTCGGAAGATCGAAGTCGAGGTAGAGGTCTGTAGACGGGACCAGACGCAACATCATGATTAGAGCCACGATAAATACCAGGCTAAACACCAGCCCCTCCAGACCCAAGAGGATCAGACCACTCACGAGGGCAACCTTCAGGCGGCGAGCGGTGATCAAGCGGGATCCGTACGCTCGTACCCGCCGCAACCACCGTGCCCCAGCATTAGGTGAGTACGGAGCCAGGGAGAGCGCATCAGAGGCCAGAAATTCTCGCAAGGTGTTGGCCAAATGGGCGATGTCTGGATGGGCGGCCTGGCTGTTGACCCGCCGGAGCCGCTCCTTCAGGTCGGCGCGTTCCCGGGCGTCCAAGTCGCGATCCAGCACCTCTTCGAATTTGTTGAAGGCATGATACAGCTCGGCCCGGGCGTCGCTGGATCTCGGTCTACGCACCTGAAGATAGATCAACACGGTGAACAGGAAGAAGGCGTAGATGATCGGTGCCGCCGCCGGGTAGAAGTAATCGTTTTTCTGGGTGATGAACTTGCCCACTTCGTCTATGAACAGCCCGACCCCAACCCCCGCTAACAGCGCCCCCGCTTTGTACACCCAACGGTTGGCGAAGACCAAGGGTAAAAGTGAAGCTACGAACAGCAACAGGCCCCCCCACAATGCGTGGGCGATGTGTAGC
This sequence comes from Rubrobacteraceae bacterium, assembly GCA_035645375.1. Taxonomy (GTDB): domain Bacteria; phylum Actinomycetota; class Rubrobacteria; order Rubrobacterales; family Rubrobacteraceae; genus Rubrobacter_F. The sequence goes on along the minus strand of DASQMR010000179.1, from coordinate 6,321 downwards.
TCGCTGCCTCCCACTTGAGGGTAGCCGGTGAGATCGAGGAACAGACGGATCAGGATCACCGAGGCGGCGAAGCCCAGCAAGGTTATAACCAAGTATTGTTCGGCGTCTCCGCGCTTGACGGGTTTGCGGATATGTCTACCCGAACTCTGCATAAAACTCCTCTACTATATTAGCCAAATCGGACAATAGTCCCGTAGCCCAACGCCGCAACACAGACGAGGATTATCAGGGCGATCAGACCTTTCACTAAGGCAGACGAGGTTGTACAGATAATAAGAGGCCAGTGACTTTGTGCCTCCGCCTCAAGATGGGTTTGTCTTTTCGCAGCGCCCCCACAGCACAGATGCGCTTGCGTCTATTTCGATTAATGACAGTAAGTTACAAAGCTGTCAAGTATTAGCAGGAAGAGACCTACAAAATCAGTGTAAACGTAATATAAGTCGAATATAATGAGCTCTCAGCAACTGATGGGCTTCCCTTGGGCAATCTCTGAAGACTCCCCTCGATTCGCTCGGCCTCTAGCGTAAGATCATCAACCCTCTTGTCAAGACGCTGCCCCAGTCCTGGGTTGCTCCCTGTTCATGCCCGTACTCCAAGCAGATGTCGTTTCTACTATACAGGTTGACCGCAATCTGACCGCAACCGGGTATCTTTCCCTGTCTGTCCCTGTCCCTTCTTGTGCACTCAACTTCTGATAAAAGCGCTGTTTTATCTTTCCCTGTCCCCCACCGTACCTCCCTGTCTGTGAAGGAGAATGACTACGAATCAGAAGGTCACAGGTTCGAGTCCTGTCGAGCGCGCAAAGTAATATCCCCGCAAATCGCGAGGATTTCTAAACGTCCACTCCCTTAGTTTCGCGATGCGATATTCCCCCTCATACCTAACACCCAAGTCTTATACTGCTAGAGCGTCCACGACGTCAACGCCGTGGGGCTAGAAAATTCCTGGTCAAATGGTGCTCTCTGACAAAGTCTTTAGCTGTATCCAAGGTACCTCGCTGGAGGTCGTCGATCTCAGGCGTAGCGCTTCTGCTTACGACGGCTCCGGGCGCTCTGGAGTACGGAGTATCCCACGGGGACGACGAGCAGCGTGAGAAAGGTCGAGGTCGCGAGGCCGCCTATGACGGTGATGGCTAGGCTCGCCGAGATCAGGCCGTTACCGCCGCCTGCGAGGCCCAAAGCCAGGGGCAAGAGGGCGAAGATGGTGGCAAACGCGGTCATGAGGATAGGCCTCAAGCGTGCCTGTCCGGCCTCGACTACCGCCTCATCGGCGTCTTCGTGGCGGATTCGGGCTTTTATGGCGAAGTCCACGAGCAGGATTGCGTTGGAGACGACGATGCCGATGAGCAGCAGGATGCCGAGGAGGCTCGGGAGACTCAGTGCGGTGTTCGTGAGGAGCAGGGCCCCGAAGGCGCCGGCGGTGGTGAGGGGGACGGCGAGCAGAATCACGAGCGATATAAGGACGGAGCTAAAGAAGACCACGAGGAGGATGAACACGAGCGCGAGCGCGACGATAATCGAGTAGAACAGGTTCCTAAAGCTCTCCTCGATGTCCTCGTTCTCGCCGCCGACGCTGACCTCGACGTTGCCCGGCAGGTTTAGCTCCGCCAGGGCGGCCTGGGCCTCGGTAGAGACGGACTGAGTGTCCTGGGAAACGATGCGGGCGTTCACGGTAACGGCGGGCTCGCCGTCCACGCGGCTCTTTGCTGCCGGAGCCTCGACCTGTGTTACTTCGGCGACGTCGGCGGCGGTCAGGCCGGGGGCGAGCGAGAGGGCGCGGACCTCGTCCACGGAGTCGGTCGCCTCGGGGGGCAGGCTGACAGAGACCGGAGTGTCGCCGACGACGAGCTCCCCGCCGGGGATGCCTCCGCTGGGGGCTCCTCCGCCGGGGGCGCCCGAGCCGCTGCCAAGGAGGGTGGCGAGGGCACCGGTGACCGTCTGGGGGGAGAGGCCGGCCCGGGTGGCGCGCTCGGGGTCGATCTCGGCGACGATCTCGGGGGTGCCGCCGGAGACGTCGCTTCTGACGTTAATAACGGAGCCAATGCCGGAGATCTCGTCAGCGACTATGCCGGCGGCTTCCTCGCGCTCGGCCTCGGTGCCGCCGGTGATGATCGACTGGAGCTCGCCCTGGGGCGGGCCGTTCTGGAGTATCTCGGCCTGGAACGCCTCCTCGCCGAAGATCTCGCGCCCCTCGTCGCTGATGCGCCGGACGGTCTCTTGCGGGTCGGCCTCCTCGCTTATATTAATGAAAGCCTGAGCCTGGTTGGCCGATCGTATGGGGGAGTTGGGGTCGAAGTTGTCCTCGCCGGCTACGGAGATCTGGTAGTTGCGCACGTCGGAATCGTCCTGGAGAAACTCCTCGAAGGGCCTAACGGCCTCGTCGGTCTGCCGGAGCCCGGCGCCGGGCGGGAGCTCTATCCTGGCCTGCGCAATCCTCTCCTCGCCGGCCGGAAAGAAGCTGACCGGGAGGAACGGTATTGTGGCGAGCCCCGCGAGGAAGACGACGAGGGCGAGCACGAGCACGACCGGCCGGTGCCTGAGCGCCCAATGGAGCATCGGCGTGTAAAGCCGCACGAGGAACCCATCCTCCTCGCCCCCGGAAGGACGGCCGGAGGACCGGCGGGCGGCCCGCATGGCTAGCAGTACGAAGGCGACGAAGAGCAGCGTCGCAAGCACGGCGGCCATGATCGCCACGGCCGCCGATCCGAGGTCCAGCCCTGTCGCGGCGTCGAGGAAGCCCGCGGGGCTGCCCGGGACACCGTCTAGCAGACCAGCCCGGGCCGCTACCACGAACGCGAACGTGGAGGCAAGTAGGAGGATGAGGCCGCCGCCGAGCATGCGCGTCAGACCGCCTCCGCCGTTCCTTTGCTCCGCCCTGCGCGCCCGACGGCTGCCGGGCCGGTCTTCGGGGGCGTCCTCGTTCGAGAAGTCGCGGTCGGACGGGGAGACGTATCCTCGTGCTGCCTCGCGGGACGTTGCACGCTTGATAAAGACGCTGACGAGAACGGGAATGATGGTGACGGAGACGATCAGGGAGGCGAAGAGGGCGAGGGCGACGGTGAGGGCGAGCGGGACGAAGAACTTCGAGACGATCCCGCCGACCAACGCCAGCGGTAGGAAAACCGCCGCGGTCGTAAGCGTGGACGAGGTGATGGCGCTCGCCACCTCCGTCGTCCCCCTGAGCGCAGCCTCCTCAGGATCGTAACCCTTCTGCACGTAGCGATAGGAGTTCTCCAAGACCACGATCGCATCGTCGACCACGCGCCCGACGGCGATGGTGAGGCCGGCAAGAGTGAGAATATTGAGCGTCAGGTCGTATCCCCAGGAGAAGAGCAGCGCTGCCAGCACCGAGGTCGGCAAGCTAACGGCCGTAACGAGCGTCGCCCGCAGGGAGCGCAGGAAAAAGAAGATCACGAGTACAGCGAGGATGGCGCCGATGACGCCCTCCTCGATAAGGCTACTGACGGACTCCTTGACGTCCTCGGCGGAGTTGAATACGGTCTGGACCTGCTCCTCCCCGAGCTCCTCGCGTGTCTCCTCGAGCGCCTGCTCGACGCCCGCAGCGACATCTACGGTGTTGGCGTCCGGGGCCTTGGTAATGTTCAACCCGAGGCTCGACTCGCCGTTGGTGCGCGCGATGCCGGAGAGGTTCGCGTCCGCGATCCGAACCTTCGCTATCTCCCCGAGGGTCACCAGCTCCGGCGGGGCGACCGTATACTGCGGGGTCCCGTCACCTGCTGTGAGATCAGCCCCAGGTGGAGCCCCGCCCGGCGCGCCATCCGGAGCACCTCGTGCGCCGCCCGGGGCGGCACCCGGGGCGGCACCCGCCGCGGACGCGGTGCTGATTGGGAGGTTCCGGAGAGCCTCAACGTTTCCGACCTCGCTGGCGACGCGCACCGGGGTCGAGAGCCCTTCTAGCTCCACGGAGCCGACGGGAGAGTTCGCGTTGGCGCCCTGGATGGCCCCGATCACGGCGGCGGCGGGGAGGCCGTTCTCCTCCAGGGCGGCTGGATCGAGCTCGACCTCTACGCGCTCCTCGGAGCCACCGACGACGTCGACCCTGCCAATGCCGTCGACCTCTTCGAGACGCGGGACGACCTCATCCTGGGTGTACGAGGTGAGGGCGGTGAGATCCCCATCGGCGGCGGCGAGAGAGATATTCATGATCGGGAACTCCGAGGCCGACTGGCGCCTGACCTCTGGCTCCGCCGCCTGGTCTGGAAGCCTAACGTTCTCGATGGCGCTCTGGAGTTCGGCCTCGGCCTCCTCAGTGTCGGCGTCGAGGCCGAACTCGGCGATGATGACGCTGAAGCCCTGCGCGGAATTCGCTTGGATCCCCTCCAGGTTCTCCACACCTGTGATGGCGCTCTCTAAAGGCTGCGTCACCTGCTCGTCGACGGTCTCGGGGCCCGCGCCTGGGACGGGGGTCGAGATGGTGATAATGGGGAACTCGATGTCCGGCAGGAGCTCCTGGTTTAGGCGCGTCGTCGCGAAGATGCCGCTTGCTATGAGCAGCAGAGTCGCCAGGAAGACCACGGACTTGTTCCTCAGACACCAGCTAACGATGCGGCTCATGCGTCCCCTCCTGTGAGAGTTCGAAGCTCTCGATCAACAACCTAAGGCCCTTCAGAAGCGCCCGGACCTCCTCGTCCGTCATACGATCGAGGGCTTCCCTAAGTTTTCCACTGCGACTCTCCATCATTCTGCGAGCGATGTCCTGCATCCCCGGTGCGTAATCTACGAGCACTATCCGACGGTCGGCCGGGTCGTGCCGGCGTTCGATCATGCCGTGCTTCGATAACCTGTCTACGAGCTGCGTCGCGGCGGGAGGCGTTACTCCCACCGCCTCCGCGAGACGCCCGATCGAGTGGGGACCCTTGCCGAGGGCTATAAGAACCTGCACGTGACCTGGGGAGAGCGTCGCGTTCACGGGAATCCCCCGCCTCGCTAACTCCCCGATCTCCGAAGGATCCGGCTTCCCAAGTCCCCGCGTCAAAACCGGCAAGAGCATCAGAATCTCATCGACCAACCCTTCCCGATCCAAGTGACTTCTCCTAACTGCTTAAGCAGTTTATTTAACCTGCTTAAAGGTTATTCGGAAAGAGGAAGTTGTCAACAGCTAAGACGTTTGATGTGCAATTACCGATCCGGTAATACGGCGTCTCAGTTCGGTGTTTTACCCGGTAACGGATCTAGCCCTTAGCGCTTGCGCACTGCCATCGCCTCGATGCCGGCAAGAAGCAGATCGAGGCCGAAGGCGAAGTAAGCATCCGGGTCCACGCCCTCGCTCAAGGGCGTCGCGGCCTCCACGAGCCGCGGGTAGCGTCCGGGCGGCAACGACTCCAAGAAGAGTCGAGCACGCCGCCGGGCGTCTATTAGCTTCCCTGATTCTTCCCGGGCGACCACTCCGGGCTCACCACTGACGAGGTTGGTGACGGTGCTAAGCGCGTGACGGGCGATCTGCGTCGCCTCCGTCGGCGAGAATCCTCCGCGCCCGAGGATGTCCAGCACGACCTCCGTCGCGCGAAGACTGCCCTCAGAGGAGACGGTGCGGGTCGAGAGGAGGATCGCGGTAGAGGGACGGGCGCGCAGCGCGTCGAGCACCGAACCCAACAGCGCCCTCAGCTGTTCCTGCCACGTCGCAGAGGCGTCCGTCGACGGGTCGATCTCCTCGAAGACGCTGGCGGCCATGCCCTCCAGCAGCTCGTCCTTACTGCGGAAGTGCCAGTAGAGGGCCATGGGCGTCACGCCAAGTTCCTTGGCCAACCTCCGGATCGTGACCGCCCCGAGCCCTTCCGCATCGGCAAGCGCGAGCGCACCTTCAACCACCGTCCGAGGAGTAAGGGTGACCCTGCTAGTAGCATTTTGGCGACTTTTCCGAGCCATGTCTTGATAATTGTACACCGTACAGGCTAACCTTTTGCTTGTACACTGTACAGGTATGACGCGGGCGTACACGTATGAGTGTTTTCGTCTATCGCTCGGGGAGAAGGAGGACGGCGATGAGCCTGAAGAAGTGGTTCTACCGTGACGGGCACCCGAACCGGGTGGCTCGTACCCTCGACCGGGGCACGGCCGCGCTGTACGCGCTCGGAGTCGCCCCGGACTACCTGGTCGCCCTCGAGGTGCGGGGCCGGCGCTCCGGTCGAACCATCGCTCTGCCGCTCGTCATGGTGGTCGTTGTGGGCGAGCGCTACCTCGTGTCCATGCTCGGGCAGAACGCGAACTGGGTGCGCAACGTGAGGGCGGCGAGAGACGATGCCACCCTGCGTCACGGTCGTCGAGAGGAGGTGCGCCTAGAAGAGCTTGTGGTCGACCGCCG
>DASQMR010000178.1:0-1704 GCA_035645375.1 Rubrobacteraceae bacterium | reverse complement strand
CACGCCGATAGATAAGGGGGTCAACTACCTCAGCCAGGCGAGCATGTACTTGGCGTTTCTCTTGCTCATCTACTTTCTGGTCGTCGGGCCGACGATCCTCCAGCTGAACACCTTCACCCAAGAGCTCGGTGTCTACCTGGCCAACCTCGTCCCCCAGAGCCTCAGGATGAGCGCTTTCGACCCGCAGGAGGCGGAGTGGCTCGGTAGCTGGACCATCTTCTTCTGGGCGACGTGGATCGCCTGGGGCCCGTACGTGGGCGCCTTTATAGCCCGGATTTCCAGGGGACGCACCATTCGGGAGTTCATCACCGGGGTGCTGATCGGCCCGAGCCTCTTCTCCATGATCTGGTTCTCCGTGTTCGGCTCGGCAGGCATCCGGCTCGACAACCAGACCAACGGTAACCTCGGAGATGCCGTCGCCAACGACGGTGCTGCCATCGCGCTGTTTGAGTTTCTCGGCCAGTACCCGCTCGCCCTGCTCACCTCGCTCGTGGCGCTCTTTCTAGTTTTTATCTTCTTTGTGGCCGGGGCGGACGCGGGGACCATCGTGCTCGGCAGCATGTCCGCCGGCGGCGTCTTGAACCCGAAGACGAGTATCAAGCTCACCTGGGGGGTGATAATGGCGGCGCTGGCGGTGGCCCTGCTACTCGCCGGGGGTGGCGGGCCCGACGCGCTCAGCGGGCTCACCAACGGGGCGATCCTGGCCGCCACACCGTTCGGGATACTTATGGTCCCCATGTGCTACGGTCTGTACAAGACCCTCAAGACAGACTACCGTGAGGAACGCCGACAACTGCAAGAGGCGATGGCCTACGATCGCCAGGTGGAGATCCGGCAGATGCAGGAGATCATGCACCCGCCGCCCAGGAGGCTCAGGCACGTTCGAATGAGGGACCGACACTCCTCGGACCCCGACCAATAGAGGGGGGAGAATGAGCCAGAGACGCGACCCGTTTCGAGGGTTCGTAGACAGCATAAGCGAGTGGAACCGGATGCGGGAGTACGGGATGTACGGCCCTGAGCCCTCCGGACAGGAAGAGCAACGGCGGACCCACGCGACAGCCTGGATCCCCAACGCGGACATATTCGCCAGAGGAGAGGATCTGGTGATCCGGTTTGAGCTCGCAGGCGTCAAAGAAGAGGACATAGACATCTCCCTAATCGGCGGCGTGCTGAGCGTATCTGGGGAGCGTAGGAGCGAGCTTGATGAAGAGGAGGTGCACTTCTACACGCGGGAGCGCTCCTACGGCAACTTCAGGCGAAGCATGAACCTCCCTGAAGGCGTGGATAAAAGCAAGATAAGCGCCTCCTACGAGGACGGGATGCTTGAGCTCACCGTAAGGGGCGGAGCTGGCTACCCCGAGCCTGAACGCATCCGGATTGGGGGCACCTCTGGCCGAGATCGGTAGAGGAGCCTTGGCGAGCTGTGTCGTAGGATCCCCTGCTTGTAGAGACCTCTCTGGAGCAGAGCCCGTTCTCTCTCACGCGGACATCACGCTCTCAACAGCGTGCTGACCGCCTCCAGAGAACGCAGGAGAGAGTTGGACGAGGAAGAGGTAACTTTCTACGTCCGCAAACGCTACTACGGCGCTTTCAGGCGGGGCGTGACTTTGCCCGTGAGCATAGATGAGAGCGATACAAGCGCCGACTTCGAGAACGGCCCGCTAACGATTACTGTCCAGGGTGGTGCCAACGCCGCAGCGT
>DASQMR010000177.1:0-2199 GCA_035645375.1 Rubrobacteraceae bacterium | reverse complement strand
GCCCTAGAGCAAACAGGCCACAAGATGTGCGTGTTACGTGGGTACGAATCCTACCCAGAACACATCGGCTCGGACATAGATGCTATCTCCGAGGACCCTGCGCAGATTCCTCGCATCCTATCCGAACAACAGGTGGCCACCGTCGTTCGGAGTTTTCGGTACATAACCAAACACATCTTTGTCCTCCACAGGCAACACGATGACGGACCCGTCTTCCTCAACCTAGACGTATCTGATGATTACCGCTACTTTGGACGTATCTTCTTCAGTGGCGAAGAGCTCTTGAGTTCCTGCCGCTCGTTCAAGTTCTTCGGTGTACCTTCCGCCGAACTCGAATTCGGTGCTTACCTGATCAAACACCTAACGCAGCGCTCTTTAGACGAAGCCAAGTGCCGGCGGCTCGCGAAGCTTTACGAGGAGGACCCGACAGGGTGCGAACGACAGTTGGCACGATTCTTCCCGAGGGCAGAGGCCGAGTTCATCGCGGATTCGGCAAGGAATGGTAACTGGGAACCTACGCGAAGTCGCAGCGAACATCTGCGTCGGGAGGTGCTGAACAAGACGGGGCGCGAGCAACGGTCGAGATTGTTGCTACATCGCCTAGGTGCTCCCTGGAGGCGCCTCGAGCGCATCCTACGACCTGCAGGGCTCATGATCGCTCTCCTTGGCGTAGACGGTGCCGGCAAGAGCACGGTGATGGCCCGGATCGCAAGCGACCTGTCCCCCGCTTTCCCCGCGACCAAGCTGTATCATCGGCGACCCTTGGCTTCGATTCGCAGGTGGAGAGAGCGCTCCCACGTGGGCAAGGGAGATGGAAGCAAGGGAGATGGAAGCAAGGGAGATGAAAGCAGGCACATCATCGACACCCATGCCCAGCCGCATCGCAACCGGGCTGCTTCCTTGGCCAAACTCGCATTCTGGTGGGCAGACTATGTGTTTTTGGGATACATAGCGGACATCTTCCCGCGACTTGTCGATTCTACCCTAGTGTTGTTTGACCGTTACTACTACGACCTGCTGGTGTATCCCAAACGTTACCGCTACGGAGGACCACTCTGGCTGGCCTATTTTGTGGGGCGGTTGATCCCTAGACCCCACCTGGTTATCCTACTCGATGCTCCACCGGAGGTAATACAAGCCCGTAAGCAGGAAGTCTCACCCGAGGAGACTGCTCGTCAACGCGAAGCTTACCTACAACTGGTGGAGGAAATGCCCAACGGGCGCGTGGTGGACGCTTCAAAACCTCTCGGCAACGTTATAGCCGAGGTTGAAGGCATAATCCTGGACTACATGGCCGCCCGCACAGCTCGCAGCCTGAATATTTGAGAGACGGTAAGACACACTCAACTCTACATTTTTGCGGGGCTCTCTAACTTGCGGCGCTTGGTAGCCCGCCACGAGCGGAGAAGAACCACCTCGGCCTCGTGCGCCTGGGGCGCATCGTCATCCGGCTGATGCATTTACGGGATGGGCTCTAGGCGACGGGTCTCCAAGAAGGCAGGTTCGTAACTCAAGAGTGGCGAGCCTCTCCAGGATGGTCGGCAACGCTTCGAGCGTAACGCGGCAAGAACCCGGCGTTCCATACCGATCGGAGTCGTGCAGCAAGAGTATATCTCCGGCCACTGGCCACCCGATATTCGCAACTACGGACGACGGGGTAGCCCGTATATCGTAATCATGGCCGACACGCGACCAGGATACCCGCTCCCATCCCTGACGATCGGCCTCCCGCCAAGTGGCTAAACTGAAGCGGCCATACGGTGGTCTAAAGAACCGAGTGGGGCGCTCTGCTGCCTCCTCGATAACGTCCTTGGCCCGACGCATGTCCTCCACGATCGCGGCGGGGGTCCGGAACAAGTGATTGCGGTGTCCGTAGCCGTGGACACCTATCTCATGCCCACAGTGGATGATCTCCTTCAGCCTGCTCGGGTTGCGCGCTACCTGTTCGCCAAGGACAAAGAACGTGGCTCGCGCCTTAGCTTCTCCTAGAACCTTGAGAAAGGCCTCAAGTTCCTGATCCGGTCCGTCGTCAAAAGTCAACGCCACCGCATCGTCCGCTTTAACCCGGGTCATCCTCGGAAACCAAAGGCTTACCGGCCAGCGACGAACAGCAGGCGCCGCGTGAGCAGCGACAAGGACAGACGAAGCTAGGATCAGAGCACGACCGATACTAGGCATATAGCTAGATCCCCCGCAATG
>DASQMR010000176.1:0-15406 GCA_035645375.1 Rubrobacteraceae bacterium | reverse complement strand
CTGTCGGTATTCGCGGGGGGCTTCTCGTTGGAGGCGGCCGAAGCGGTGGGTGCTAGCGAGGAGCCAGAGGGGGTGCTGGGTATGCTAGCCGCCCTGGTAGAGCAGTCGCTGGTCGTGGTGCAAGTGCTCAAGGCCGGCGGCGAAATGCGCTATGAGATGCTAGAGCCGGTCAGGCAGTACGCGCTTGAGAAGCTAGAGCAGAGCGGAGATGCCGGGGACGCTCATCGAAAGCACGCTGAGTACTTCCTCGCGTTGGCAGAGCGGGCGGAGCCGGAGTTGCGAGGGTCACGCCAAGTCGAGTGGCTGGAGCGCCTGGAGAAGGAGAACAGCAACCTGCGGGCCGCCATGTCGTGGGCCCTGGATACGGGCGATACCGAGACTGCTGCACGCCTGGGCTGGGCACTGTGGCTATTCTGGCGGTTCCACGGCCACCAGCGAGAAGGTCGTAGGTGGATGGAGGTGCTACTGGAGAGGGACGTCCCGCCGTCTTTGCGGCCGAGAGCCATTCATGCCGCGATCGCTATGGCCTACATGCAGGGTGATTATGAAGCGGTCGCACGGTACTCGGCGGAGCTTCTGAAGCTGTCCCAACAGGTGGGGGACGAGCTCTGCGCCGCCTACGCCCGGTGTGGGTTGGGCTTAGTGGCAATGGACCGCGGGAAGTTCAGTGAGGCGACGTCCTGCTTCGAGGAGGCCCTGGCACTCCTACGCCGGGCAGGCGAGGACGGCGTGGTGCCGGTGGTGCGAATCTGGCTGGGGACGGTGGCGCTCATCCAGGGCGACCACGATCGGGCGCTCCCGATGTTCGAAGAAGGACTGGCACAAGCGCAGCAAAGGGGCGACAGGCTGGGCACGTACAATGCACTCTACAACCTGGCCCAGGTAGCGCTTGGCCGGGGCGACCACGAGCTGGCGACCCGCATGCTTGAGGAGGGGGTGACCCTCTCCGAGCAGATAGGGGATCAGGCAAATCTCTCGTACTTCCTGGAAGGGCTGGCCGTGGTAGCAGGTGTGCGAGAGGAAGCAGAGCAATCGGCGCGGCTGTTGGGCACGGCGGAGAGGTTGCGGGAGGAGGCCGGGGCGTCCGTCTACAACTACTACAAGCCTGACCGTTCGCTCTACGAGCGCATCAGGGCCAATGTACGTTCGCGGTTGGGCGAGGAGGGCTTTGAGGAGGCGCGAGAGCGAGGACGGGAGATGACCTTTGAGGAGGCAGTGGCGTACGCCCTCAAGGGTGGCGAAGCGTAGCCTTTGGTGCTGTAATCGTCTCAAGGCCGCTGAGCATCCGTCGCCAGACATAACATAGAGCGAGCGGTCTCCCGGTAGGCCTCTATAAGAACCTTGTGCAGGTCTGGTCGGCTCATAATGACACCCTCTTCGCCGAACCCATCTTCGAAGGCGCCGGCTGGCATCTGTAGAGCAACCTACTACATGGAGAACGGACCTCTAACTGGGGGAATGGACAAAGATGCGAAATAACAGCGTGGCGATGGCATACTGGAGTTTACGGAACCGTATAGAAGGCTAGTATTGCAGGATACTCTCTGCGTTGCTGCACAAATGCTCCGAGGCGGATCCGGATACTCTTCTTATGCCTCATGTTTTACCTGCAAAACAGAGAATTTTCCGAGTGGGCCTGCCTGGACTCGAACCAGGGACCTCTTCCTTATCAGAGAAGCGCTCTAACCGGCTGAGCTACAGGCCCGTAAGGTGCTCCGCCAGATGGGGCGGAGGCCGTTACGGAGGGTATTGTACAACACGCGAAGACAGCCCGTGAAGCAGGGTGTCTGCTTCAAAAGATTGAAGGGGCGTCGGACGCGAAGTAGAATCGACGGTTAGAGATTTATGCTATTCGCTGCGGGGATTAACCCGGCATAGGGCGGTGTGAGAGGAGCGTACTAGCCAGTGAGCGCTAACGGCTTTACCCGGATGTCTGTCTACGGGATCAACCTGGATCTCTTTAGCTCCAGCCCGATAGTCATCCTCAAGGTCGAGGACGAGAACCGCTACCTGCCGATCTGGATCGGCCAACCGGAGGCGCGCTCTATCCTCATGAAGCTTCAGAACCAGGAGTTCAGTAGGCCCCTGACACACGACCTTGCCTTTAGTCTAGTTACGGAGATGGGCGGTTCTTTAGAGCGTATCACCGTGACGGCATTGAGAGACTCCACATTCTTTGCAACCCTCCAGGTCGAGATAGGCGGTCGGATCGTGGAGGTAGACTCCCGTCCCTCGGACGCCATAGCCATAGCCGTGCGGGCGGGCGCTCCTATCTTCGCCTCCGACACGGTGATAGAGGAGGCTGGCGTGGTTTTTGAGGAGGCCATGGAAGAGGCGCCCGAGGAAGAGGTTGTGGATAAGTTTAAGGACTGGATGAACCGGGTCTCCCCGGAGGACTTCAAGTAACGCTCACAATGGGGGAGCGGTAGCGCTTCCCGATACGTCCTTGTTACTCCTTGTTAGGGCTTCCGAGGCCGAGCAATCCCTTGTCTGGCTCTTCTTCAAGCTTCTTCGCCCGCTCGGCGTCCCGGCTGAGCGCGATGGTCGCGAAAATCATTATGAACGTGACCACAACCGCGCAGATCACCTTAGCGGCCAACGCCCCTCCCGTCTCGCCGAGGAACTGCTAGAACAGGCTCTGGATGGCGTCGTTCCAGGCGAGGGCCGCCACGAGACCGAGGGCAGTGGTTATCAGCTGGACGAACTTGTCTAGCACTTCGCTGGTCATCTTCTCCTCCTTGTGGCTGCTTTCCCTGAATAGGTCTACCCTGCCATACTCCGCAACGTACGTCTCCCGAAGCGGCGGCGCGCGGTATGAGAGCTGGGGCCGGTTACGTTACTAGCTAGCCGCTCTGCCCGTACGTCCCTTCGGGTCCGTACTCCGGGTAGGACCTTAGAAACTCCTCGACTGAGCCCGTTCCCCAACCCACTATAACCTTGAGGTTGTCTCCAGCGAAGTGGTCCCGGATCTGGCCTTCTCGACGGGCGCTGCGCCGGGCGTACTCCCAGGGCGTCTCGCCTCGCCGACGCTTCATTTGCTCTACGTATACGAACCTGCCGCTCGTCTGGTCGCGCACCATCAACAGATCCACGCCCCTAGCTCGCCGCCTCTCCCACTGGCTCCAGTATAGCCCGGCGCAACAACAGACCAGCCTCCTCCCATGCCCACCGCCCATCTTCACCCGAGACGACGCCAAACGACGGTGCGCTCTCCATCATACCGCCGGTTCCGACCGCGACCGTCCGTCCCGCTACCAGCGCCCCCCCAGCCTCGACCGCCGCAAGTTCGTTACGGTGAACCACCAACCCATCCCGTTCCCCTAATCCCCCGACAGCCCATGCCGCCTGTAAGGTTATAGCTCCGGCTTCCTTGAGGCCTCGTCTGAAAGCGTAGACGACGAGCGCGGTTCGTACGGCAGTGTAATTCTTTATCGCAGCGCTAGCGGCAATGAGGTCCCTGGCCTCCTCGGTATCTACCGGCGCAGCGGGGAGTTGGCTCGTAGCGCCAAAGTCCCCTCCCCACACCCTGGCAAGGATGCGTTCCCGATGCCCCGAGAGGGCGAGCCGGCCCAGATCCTCGGCTCCGGCTGAGACCACAAAAGAGAGGGTTCCCGCATCCAGCCCGAGAGCCTCCGCACCCTCGGAGTCGAGGATCTCCGTTACGCGCAGCGTGTCTACCCGTCCCGGCCTTGTCCAGTCTCGCGCCCCCGCTGTCACGGCCCGCCGTCCTAGAGCGTCGGCGTCGCCATCTGCCTCCTCCGCCAAGAGAAGCAGATCCTCCTCCTCGATGAGGCCTTCCTCCGCCGCCCACGGCGCGCCAGACTCTGCCGCCCGCCGTATGTCTCTCTCACCGAGACGCGGCAGGGAAGCCTCTGAAAGGGTGCGTAAGACCCAACCTTCCGCCTCACCAGGTGGCACACCGAGGTCCGACTCGGTTGCGCCGGTGACGAGCAGCAATCCCCAAGACGGTGCGGAGAACAGATCCGGCGCGGCGTGCGTCTCCGACGCGCCTACCCAGCCGAGACCGGAGTCAGAAGCGGCAACGTAGACTGGTGTAACCACGCCGGGCAAGCAGGCGGCGGGCAGGACTCTTTTTAGGGCTCGTTCGGCGGTAGCCTCGTTCGAGGCGTATACAAAAACCTCGGCGTTCTCACCCTCGCCTCGCCACTCGTAGTCGGCCGCGTGCTCGACCATGCTCTACTCCAAGGTTACGAGTGCGTCACCGGAGCGAACAGTCTGGCCGGCCTCAACGAGGACCTCCGAGACCGTACCGGCACTCTTCACCCGAATCTCACTCTCCATCTTCATCGCCTCCAAAACGCACACCGCTTCATCGGCGGCGACCTTCTGGCCTTCCTCGACGAGCACCTTGACTATCGTACCCTGCATCGGCGCCACCACCGCGCCCTCGGTTACTGCGGCTCCGCGCCCCTTCTCTCTACCACCCCTCATCAGCGGCGCCTTCATCCCCCCAGAACGGCCCTCCGCCTCTTCCGCGTATACCTTTACCCGGAAGAGCTTGCCGTTGACCTCGATTTCGACCTCACGCGCCTCCTTCTGCGATGTTCCCGACGATCCGCCGCGGGCGCTTCCGGCCTGGTGAGCCTTGATCTTTAGCCTCTCCATCCTCTCGGCGACGAACCCCGTCGTGTAGGCACCTTTTACGAATACCTCGTCCTCCAGGATAGCCTCGAAGAACGGCAGGGTCGTGGCGATACCCTCTATCCGGAACTCCCCGAGCGCCCGCCGCAGACGTCTCAGAGCATCCTCCCGGTCCGCGCCTCGGACGATGAGTTTGGCGAAGAGCGGGTCGTAGTGCTCCGGCACCACCCCAGGCTCCCGCAGTGACGAGTCAACTCGCACCCCCGGCCCGCCCGGCTCCTCGTAGACCGTGACCGTACCGGGGCTCGGGACGAAGTCGTTCGCCGCATCCTCGGCGTTCAGGCGGACCTCGATCGCGTGTCCCCTCCAGACCACGTCCTCCTGCGTGAACGGCAGCTCCTCCCCGGCGGCGACACGGACGCCCGTCTGCACTATGTCTATCCCGGTCACCTCCTCGGTGACGGGGTGCTCGACCTGAACCCGCGTGTTCATCTCCAGGAAGTAGAACTCGTCGTCCTGCACCAGGAACTCGACCGTGCCGACGTTGTCGTAGCCGACCGCCTCGGCGGCGCCGATAGCCGCCTCGCCCATCGCCTGCCGCATTACAGGGTCTATCGCCGGGCTCGGACTCTCTTCGAGGAGCTTCTGGTGCCTGCGCTGTATAGAGCAGTCCCTCTCCCCAAGATGCGTCGCGTTGCCGTGCTTATCGCGCACGATCTGTATCTCGACGTGCCGAGGCCCCGGCAGGTACTTCTCGGTGTAGACCGACCCGTCCCCAAAGTATGCTACTCCCTCGCGGCTCGCCCGCTCAAAGGCCGCCGCGGCCCCCTCGTCGTCTTGGGCCACCGCGAAGCCCTTGCCGCCGCCGCCCGCTGAAGCCTTCACCGCCACCGGGTAGCCGTGCTCCCCGGCGAAAGTACGAACCTCATCCGCGGAACCCACCGGGTCCTTCGTACCCGGGACCATCGGCACCCCCGCCTTGCCCATGATCCGGCGACTCTCCACCTTGCTCCCCATCACCTCTATCGCCCCGGGGTGAGGCCCTATCCAGGCGAGCCCTGCCTCCTCGACCGCCCGTGCGAACGGAGCGCTCTCAGCCAGAAACCCGTACCCTGGATGCACCGCCTCCGCCCCGGAACGTTGCGCGACCCCGATCAGTTTCCTGATATCCAGGTAGCTCTCCGTCGCTGACGCGGGACCGACGTGGTAAGCCTCGTCGGCCAGGCGGGCGTGGAAAGACTCCCGGTCCGCGTCCGAGTACACCGCGACGCTCGCCACCCCCATCTCCCTCAGAGCGCGGATGATGCGCACGGAGATCTCACCCCGGTTCGCGATCAGTACCTTCTCGAACACCTAGACCATGCCCTTCCAGCTAGAGTAGGACCACAGAGCGCCGTCCAGCTTCATACCACGCGGCGGCGCATGCCCGAGCAGCCCGGCGAGCCTCCACCGGCTGCGCTTTAGCGAGGGCTCATCCTCCGGCTCCTCCTCGCGGAACATCTCTAAAGCGGCCGCTATCGCCGCGACCTCTTCCGGACTCGGTTCAGGCTCTATCCTCAAAGCGGTATATTTCCGTGCTTGCGCGGGGGACGCTCGGGGCGCTTGGTGCGGATCATCTCGAGAGCTTTGACGAGGTAAGGGCGCGTCTCGCGCGGGTCTATTACGTCGTCTATGTAGCCCATCTCGGCGGCGACCATCGGGTTATTGAACTGCTCCTCGTAGCCGGCGATCAGCTCGGCGCGCTTCGCCTCGGGGTCCTCGGCCTCGGAGATCTGGCGCCGGAAGATGATTCCTACCGCCGCGGGCGCGCCCATCACCGCTATCTCTCCGGTCGGCCACGCCACGTTCACGTCCGCCCCGATGTGCTTGGAACACATGACGTCGTAGGCTCCGCCGTAGGCTTTCCTGGTAATGACGGTCATCTTCGGTACCGTCGCCTCGGAGAAAGCGTACAAGAGCTTCGCCCCGTGCCGGATGATGCCGCCCCACTCCTGATCCGTGCCTGGCATGAAGCCCGGCACGTCGACGAACGTGACGAGCGGGATGTTGAAAGCGTCGCAGAAGCGCACGAATCGCGCCCCCTTGACGCTCGCGTCTATATCGAGCGTCCCGGCGAGCACCGCCGGCTGGTTGCCGACGATGCCGACCGCGTGCCCGTCGAGGCGGGCAAAGCCGACGACAAGGTTCTGAGCCCACCCCTCCTGCACCTCGAAGAACTCCCCGTCGTCCATCACGCCCTCAATGGCTCTGCGGATGTCGTAGGGTCGGTTGGCCGAGTCGGGGACGAGCGAGGCTAAAGCGCCATCCATCCGCTCCGGGTCGTCCGAGGGTCTGTAGTAGGGGGCGCTCTCCAGGTTGTTCTCCGGCATGTAGGAGAGGAGGTAGCGAACGTCTTCGAAGCAGGTCTCCTCGTCTGGCGAGGAGAAGTGGGCGACCCCGCTGCTGGTGTTATGTGTGCCCGCGCCGCCGAGATCCTCGAACGAGACGTCCTCGCCGGTGACGCTCTTTATTACGTCCGGGCCGGTAATGAACATGTGGCTCGTCTCCTCGACCATGAAGATAAAGTCGGTTATCGCCGGGGAGTAGACCGCTCCGCCCGCGCACGGACCCACGATCACGCTGATCTGGGGCACCACCCCGCTCGCGAGCACGTTGCGATGAAAGATGTCCGCGTAGCCCGCGAGCGAGACGACGCCCTCCTGAATGCGCGCCCCCCCCGAGTCGTTGATGCCGATTATCGGACAACCCGTGTTTATCGCCAGGTCCATCACCTTGCAGATCTTCTGGGCGTAGACCTCTCCTAGAGACCCGCCGAATACGGTGAAGTCCTGCGAGAACACGCAGACCTTCCGCCCCGCGACCTCACCGTACCCGGTCACGACCCCGTCTCCCAAGGGCCTGTTCTCTTCAAGCCCGAAGTTGTAGGAGCGATGCACCCGGTAGCGATCCAACTCGACAAAGGTGCCGGGGTCGAGGAGCAATTCGATCCGCTCGCGCGCCGTGAGCTTGCCCCTCTCCCTCTGGCGTTGTTCGGCCTGCTCGGAGGCCGGGTGGGCCGCCTCCTCTCGCAGGCGTGCGAGACCCTCGATCTTCCCGGCAGTCGTGTCTTCGCCTAGCCTTTCGCGCTGCATGACCCGGATTCTACACGCGCGCATCACGATTCGCCTGCCACATCTCGCCCGGTAGTAAAATTACAGTGGATCCCACACTCGGGGTTGGGAAGGAGGCAGGGATGCATATCTTCGAGAAGCTTGCGGAGTATCGCTACGAGCAGGTCGTCTTCTGCCACGATCAGGCTACAGGCCTACGGGCTATAATCGCCATTCACGACACCACGCTTGGACCGGCCCTTGGCGGCTGTCGGATGTGGCCCTACAGGACCGAGGAAGAGGCCATCACCGACGCCTTGCGCCTCGCCCGGGGGATGACCTACAAGGCCGCCGCGAGCGGCCTCAACCTTGGCGGGGGCAAGGCCGTCATCATCGGCGACCCGCACAAGGACAAGTCCGAAGCCCTCTTCCGCTCCCTGGGTCGCTACGTCGAGACCCTGGGAGGCCGCTACATCGTCGCCGAGGACGTCGGTATCTCCACCGGAGACATAAACCATATCCAGGTAGAGTCCTCCCACGTCGTCGGCGTAGACGTAACCTATGGCGGATCGGGCGACCCCTCCCCCTCTACAGCTCTAGGCGTGCTGCAGGGGATGCGGGCCTGCGTGGATGAGGTCTTCGGCACGAGCTCTCTAGTTAATCGGATAGTTGCGGTGCAGGGCCTCGGGCACGTAGGATACCACCTGTGCCGGCTACTCCACGAGGAGGGGGCGCGCTTGATAGTCACCGATATCCGGTATCCTACCATCGGGCGCGTAGTGCAGGAGTTCGGCGCCAAGGCGGTGGAGCCGGACGAGATCCTTTCCATGCCCTGCGACATTCTCGCTCCCTGCGCCCTGGGCGCCGCGATAAACGACGAGACTTTGCCGCGTCTCCGCTGCCGGATAATCGCCGGTAGCGCCAATAACGTGCTCGACGAGACCCGCCACGGCGAGGCTCTGGCCGAGCGGGGCATCCTCTACGCCCCGGACTACGTCATAAACGCCGGCGGCCTGATAAACGTCGCCGACGAGCTCGAAGGTTATAACGAGCGACGGGCCAGGGGACGGGTAATGCGCATCGCGGACTCCGTGCGCAGGATCATCGCCATTTCCAAACGCGACGGCGTCCCGACCAACGTAGCCGCCGACACTTTAGCCCTCGAACGCATCGCCGCCATAAGCTCCATGGAGCGCCTACATACTGGCCACCCCTACGGCCAGTTACATCGCCGGAGAGAGACGATCTAGGGTACTTCGCACATACAGAGATGAGCGCAGCTCTATCTCAGTTGATGCTGGTCTCCGGCCCGTACCCCTCTAGTCGCCGCTTGACCGCGTTGAGGAACCGGAGCGCTGCCCCGCCGTCCAGGACGCGGTGGTCAAAGGAGACCTCCAAGTTCATCATGCTGCGTACGGCTATAGCGTCGTCCACCACGACCGGGCGCTTAACTATGGCCTCGGCTGAGAGTATGGCCGCCTGCGGGTGGTTGATGATGGGGACCGAGACCACGGAGCCCAGAGAGCCCGGGTTGTTCACGGTGAAGGTGCCCCCGGCCATGTCGTCGGGCGAGAGTTGCCGGCTCCTCGCCCGCCGGACGAGGGTGTCTATCTTTCGGGCGAAACCGAGGACATTCAGCTCGTCGGCATCAGGGATGACCGGCACGATCAAGGCGTCCTCCAGGTCCACCGCTATCCCGACGTTTATACGCTTGCGCAGCACGATCCTTTCCCCGTCCCACACGGAATTGAGGACCGGATACTCCTTTAAGCCTTCGACCACCGCCTTCACGAGGAACGGTAGATAAGTTAGCCTCACGCCCTCGCGCCCGGCAAACTCATCCTTATGGCCCTCGCGCAGCGCGACGAGCCCCGTAACGTCTACCTCGACCATGCTCCAGGCGTGCGGCGCCTCACGCACGCTCCGGGACATCCGTTCCGCGACCGCCCGACGGATACTCGTTAGCTCCATTACCCGGTCGCCCTCATAGACCTCCATCCGCTCCGGCGCGAGCTCGCGCTCCAGGTCGGGTGCTACGTCGGTCTCAGGCAACTCCTCGGGCGGGGCGAAGACCCCTCTCTCCTCCTGGAGACCGGATGTCGCGTACTCCTCACGCTCTTCTATATAGCTTTCGATGTCCTTCTTTGTCACCCGGCCGTCGACACCGGTACCGGGAATCTCCGCTATATCCAGGTCATGCTCTGCAGCGAGCCGGCGGACCACCGGTGAAGAGCGCGTAAGACGTAGAGTATCCGCGTTCTCGATCTCCCTGTATCCGTTGCCATCAGAACGCGTGCCGGTGCGCGACCTGGCGACCGCGCGCTGTCTTTCACTATCTTCCGCAGCAGGCTGGGCCTCCGTTCCCGCGGCCGGAAACTCCTCGGTCGGGGCCTCCGCCGCGGCGTCCTCCCTCGCCGGGGCCTCTTCGCGTGAGGGCTCGTCTTCTCGGTCTCCCTCAACCTTCATCAGCGCGATTTGAGTCCCCACGTCCACGGTGGTTCCTTCGGCGATGAGAAGCTTCTCGACCCTGCCGGCGAACGGCGAGGGAAGCTCCGCGCTGACCTTGTCCGTGTCCACCTCGCACAGAGGCTCATCCTTCTCTACCTCGTCTCCTTCGGCCTTGAGCCAGCGTGTTATCGTCCCCTCCGTCACGCTCTCTCCGAGTTGGGGCATCGTCACCGGATTCGCCACGATATCCCTCCTTTAGTAACGGGCCAGCTCGAGCATCGCCGCCTCTATCTTCTCGGCCGAAGGCACGAAGAAATCCAGCATCGGCTTTGCGAAAGCCGCAGCGGGCACGTCCGGCGCCCCGAGGCGCATCACCGGTCCGTCCAGCCACTCGAACGCTTCTCGCGCGACGATAGCCGCGATCTCCCCGGAGACCGAGCCCGTGAGGTTCGCCTCGGAGACGACCAGTAACTTTCCGGTCTTCTTGACGGAATTCAGGATCATCTCCCTGTCTAGCGGATACAGCGTTCGGGGCTCGACGACCTCGGCCTCGATGCCGTGCTCGTCGGAGAGCCTGCCCGCGACCTCCAGCACCGTGTAGAGCATCAGCCCGTAGGAGACGACGGTGAGATCCGTCCCCTCCCGATGGACCCTGGCCTTGCCTAGAGGCACGGAGTAACCCTCTTCAGGCACATCCTCTTTGATGAGGCGGTAAGTCCTCTTGTGCTCCAAAAAAAGCACGGGGTTCGGGTCGCGGATGGCACTCTTCAGCATCCCCTTGGCGTCGGCCGGGAACGTAGGGGCGGCCACTTTCAAGCCCGGGGTGTTGCAGAACCAGGCCTCGACGCTCTGGGAATGGTAGAGGGCGCCGCCAGGGACCGTACCGTAGGGAGCCCGGATGGTGATCGGGCAGTTCCAGGCGCCGTTGGAGCGGTAGTTGAAGCGTGCCGCCTCGTTGACGATCTGGTCGAAGGCCGGCGGGATGAAGTCCGCGAACTGTATCTCGGCCACGGGGCGCATACCGTTTACCGAGAGACCAATAGCGGCGCCGACAATGAGGCTCTCCGCTAGCGGCGTATCCATCACCCGGAAAGGCCCGAACTCGTTCATGAGCCCCTGCGTAACCCGGAATACGCCGCCGGCCCTCCCCACGTCCTCACCCATGACCATCACGGAGTCGTCAGAGCGCATCTCCTCGGCCAGGCCCTCGCTGATCGCCTGGAGCAGGTTCTTCGTCGCCATAGGTATCCCTAACCCTCCGCGTAGACGCGTTCCAGGGCCTCCTCAGGGTCGGCGTAGGGGGTCCCTTCGGCGTACTCGACCGCCTCATCTATCTCCGCCTTGATGCCGTCCGCTATCTCCTCCTTCTGCTCCTCATCGAGCAGACCGCTCTCCTCCAAATGCTTCTCGAAGCGGGCTATCGGGTCCTTTTGGCGCCAGACCTCGATCTCCTCGCGCTCGCGATATCGCCTGTCGTCGTCGTCGGAGGAGTGAGCGGTGAGGCGATAGGTCTTCGCCTCTATGAGCGTCGGCCCGTCGCCCCTGCGCGCCCTCTCGAACGCCTCCTTCGCCGCCCCGTAGACGGCGAGCACGTCGTTGCCGTCCACCTCGACGCCGGGGAACCCGTAGCCCGCCGCCCGCCTCGAAATAGACCCGGCGACCTGCATCTTCTCGGGTACGGAGATAGCGTAGGCGTTATTCTCTATCAGGAAGACCACGGGAAGGGCGTGTATGCCGGCGAAGTTCATCGCCTCGTGCCAGTCGCCGCCGCTCGTCGAAGCCTCGCCACCGCACGCCAGGACCACGCCGTCCTCGCCACGCATCTTGAACGCGAGCGCCGTCCCCGCCGCCTGCGGGTACTGTACGCCGACGGGTGCCGAGGCGGTGACGATGTTCAACGCGCGGCTGCTGTAGTGCCCTGGCATCTGACGCCCCGCACTGTTGGGATCCTCTCTCTTGGCAAGGAGGCTAAGAAACTGGTCGCGGGGGGTCTGGCCTAGGAGCAAGGTAATACCCGCGTCCCGGTAGTACGGGTAGACGTAGTCGCGGCCCGGGCGGAGGTTGTAGGCCGTGCCCACCTGCGCCGCCTCCTGACCCTGGCAGGAGATCACGAAAGCCGCCTTGCCCTGGCGGTTGAGGATCCACATCCGCTCGTCCACCTTCCTCGCCAGAAGCATGCAACGGTACATCCTCAGCAGGTCGTCGTCCTCCAGGTCCAAAGCGCCGTGCCCGGCCCGAGCGCCCTTGAGGTCCATGCGGCTCCTCCTTTCTCAAAGAAGAGTTAGCAACGCTTCTTACAACCCACAGTATAACCCGGCGAGCTCCTCCAGGGACCAAATTGTCATACGTCACGAGATGAGATGTCTCGACGAGTGCAGCGATGATCTACAGATGAGGCTTGATAGATAGAAGGAGCAGGCGGACAGGCTCGCCGCTGTACCGGTCTCTCGCTGAAAGCGTTGTTACGGCTACAGCAGAGAGGCTAGCTTACAGCTAGACTTCCTTGTAAAGCGTCTCGGCGGCAGAGATCGGGTCGAGCTCTCTCTTGCGGACCTTCTCTATGAGCTCGGCGTCCTCTCTAGAAAGGCGTTCCTGCATGTCCTTCTCCATCTTATTCGTGGCCCAGGAGAGGACGAATTCTCTGATAGATGCTAGATGGCGCTCTTTGATCCTGCCGCTCTCGCGTAGGAACTCCCGGTGCTCCTCGACCTTGCCTATGAGCTCTTCGACGCCTTCGCCGTTGTCCCCGCGCGTCATGATTATCGGGGGAAGCGGGGCGTCGGGATCCAGCTCGTGCCCAATCTCCAGGATAGAACGCACCTCCGCCGCCGTACCTTTGGCTTGCGGGTGGTCCGACTTGTTGATGCAGATGATGTCCGCGATCTCCATTACCCCGGCCTTGAGCGCCTGAACTGAGTCCCCCGCCCCCGGCTGCAAAGCGAGCACCACAGTATCCGCAGCCGAGGCGACTTCGACCTCCCCCTGCCCCACGCCGACCGTCTCGTAGAGGACCACGTCCATCCCGTAAGCCTCCATCACCAGCCCTGCGAGCCTCGACGCCCCCGCTAGCCCTCCCAGGTGCCCCCGGCTCCCCATCGAGCGGATAAACACGGCGCGGTCCAGGAAGTGATCGCCCAGCCTGATCCGATCCCCGAGGATAGCCCCCTTCGTGAACGGGCTCGAAGGGTCCACCGAGACGACGCCGACCTTCTTATCCTCCCCTCGGTAGAGCTCGATAAGCTTCGCAATGATGCTGCTCTTGCCCACACCGGGCGGTCCGGTAAAGCCAATGGTAGTAGCCTCTCCGGTGCGCGGGTAGAGATCGGAGATGATGTCGGGAACCTCCGGGTCCTCACCTTCGATCTTCGAGATGATCCGGGCGAGCGCACGCCGGTCGCCCGCAAGCAGCCGCTCTACCAGTTCGTTCTCGCTCACGATGCTTCCTCTCACGACAAACTGCTTACAGGCAGAGAATACACATCTACCGAGGGCGATGCTTACGTCAGCCTTCTCGACATCAGCCTCGCCCACGATGACACTCTAACAGGCTCCAGTATCTCTCTCCGCTGGCCTCTCCGCCCGGTGAACTGAGTACGAACCCGTCCACGTAAAGAGGAGAAGCCCCTTTGCGAGACCCCTCCTCAGCCATGATCGCCCTGCTGTTAGCCTTCCAGCAGCAAAGATTCCGGATCCTCGATGAGGTCCTTTATGCGTACGAGGAACTGCACGGCGTCGGCGCCGTCAACGATGCGGTGATCATAGGAGAGTGCAAGGTACATCATCGGGCGCACCGTTATCTCGCCATCTACGGCTACGGGCCTCTCCTGAATCTTGTGTAGACCCAGGATCGCCACCTGCGGGATGTTGAGAATCGGGGTAGAGTTGAGCGAGCCGAAGATACCGCCGTTGGTAATCGTGAAGGTACCGCCCTGCAAGTCCTCCAGGCCGAGCTTGCCGTCCCGGGCCTTCTTGCCGAGCTCGGCTATAGTTCCCTCTATCTCCGCGAAGCTCTTGCGGTCCGCGTCGCGCACCACCGGGACGACGAGCCCCTGCTCGGTGTTGACAGCGACGCCGATGTCGTAGTAGTGCTTGAGGATAAGCTCGTTCTCTTGAAGCTCCGAGTTGATCTTGGGAAACGCTTTGAGCGCCCCTATAGACGCCTTGGTGAAGAAGCTCATGAAGCCAAGCTTGGTGCCTTCGTGCCGCTCCTGGAACTCGTCCTTGCGGCGCTTCCTCAGCTCCATCACGGCGCTCATGTCCGCCTCGTTGAAGGTGGTGAGCATCGCCGCCGTCTGCTGCGCCTCGACGAGCCTGCTCGCGATGGTCTTCCGCCTCCGCGAGAGCGGTACGCGCTCCTCCAGAGCCTCTCTGCCGTTCTGCTGCGCCGTCGTGGCAGCCTGTCTCTGACCGTCGCCGTCGGATGCCGGACGTTGCTCGGGAGACTCCTTGGCGGGAGCTTCCTGCTGTCCTACCCCGCTGCTCTGCTGACGGATCAGACGCTCTACGTCGTCCTTGGTTATGCGCCCGCCGGAGCCTGAGCCTGAGACCTCAGCGAGGTTGATGTCGTACTCCTGGGCGAGCTTCTTCACCGACGGCGAGGCCCGGTAGTCGCCGTCCTCCCGGTGACCATTCGTCTGGTCGGCGGGATCTGGACGCCCCTCCGGCGCGGGCTCGGGGGGCTCGTCTTCCTGCGCTTGCTCCTGCTCTGCCTGCTCCTCTTCGGCCCCTTCGGACCCGGCATCGTCCTGCGGTGCCGCGCCTTCGCCTTCGCCGATGGTGCCTATAACGTCGCCGACGCCGACCTCTTCACCCTCTCCCTTGGCGATGCTTTCGAGGACGCCGTCCTGCTCGGCCTCGACTTCGAAGTTGATCTTGTCGGTCTCAAGTTCGACGAGCGGATCGCCGGCCTTTACCTGATCCCCCTCACCCTTGAGCCACTGACCAACCGTCGCCTCGGTGACCGACTCTCCAAGCTCGGGGACATATATCTCAGGCACGTTCTACCTCTTCCTCTCGCTGATCTTCCGAACCTCCGACGCCCTCAGTCAGCCGCACTGGGGGCCTTCTCCTGAATGTCCTCGGGCGCGCTCTCCTTCTCCGTTTCGTCGTCCGCGCCCTTGAAGGCATCCCGAACTATCTGGGCGTGCTCGCTCTTGTGGAACGTCGCTGAGCCTTGCGCCGGGCTGGAGCGGGCAGGCTTGCCGACGTAGCGGATGGGCAGCTCCCTGTCGACCAACTCCCGCAAGCGTGGCTCCATGAACGTCCAC
>DASQMR010000175.1:0-1885 GCA_035645375.1 Rubrobacteraceae bacterium | reverse complement strand
TATGCCCTCACGAACCTCGTCCCCAACCTGCAGATATTGGAGCCCCTCTTCGCAGCATGCGAAAAGGACCCCGACGCTCGGCGTGCTCTCGTCGAGGGCTTCACTGGTGACGCCCCGATCTACTCGTTACTCAAGCATCCGAAAGCCCTAAGTAAGGCCTTCGCTACGGCTATCAGAGCGCGGTAGCCGTTAAGTAGTCAGGCTATCGACGTTTCGGCTGCTGGCATCGGGCCAGTATGCGCTTCAGCCGCTCCCGGCACAGCCTGAGGTTGAGACTGACCTTCCGCTATTTAGCGGAAGCTCTCGCGCGACCGGGTAAGTAGTTGCGCTGCGGTCGCATGAAACTCGTAGAACGTCGATCTTGTATGCTGTCTCCACCAAGGTAGGGCTTTGCCTACCTCGGATACTCGAAGAGCGGGAGGAGAACGATGGCGGTTGACTCTCTGGAGGTGGGTTCGATCAAGGTACACCTCCTCGACGATGGCATCTTTATAACCAGCGCCGGCAACCTCTTCGGCCAGGGGTCGAAGAACGCCAAGATCCGGGGCGCCATGCACGCGGTCCTCGTAGAGACCGCGGACGCCCTCGTCCTCCTCGATGCTGGCTTCGGCCCCGAGTTGCCCAAGTACCTGGAGGGGCGCTACGAACTCCGGCGCGAGGAGAACTTGATGGACCGGCTAGAGGAGGCGGGCCACGCGCCCGAGGACGTTACCCACGTCGTTCTCTCGCACCTGGACGTGGACCACGTCGGCTGGGCCATAAACCCGCCGAGCTTTCCGAACGCGATCGTCTACGTCCAGGAGGCCGCAGTCGAGGAGGGGCGGCAGATGCCCGAGGGAGACGGCCGTAGGGAGGGGGTGCCGACGGTCGAGAAGGGCGTCGAGGAGGGTTGGTGCGAGCTTCTGGACGGGGACGGCGAGATAGTCGAGGGCCTACGGGTCGAGGTTAGGAGCGGGCACGCGGAGGGTCACCAAATCTTCTGGATAGAGTCCGGCGACGACGCGGCGCTCTTCACGGCGGACCTCGCGCCGGCCAAGATCTGGCTGGACCCCGACCTTATAAGCGGCGTGGATACCGACCCCGAGGCGGCTCGAAAAAACCGGATCGAGGTTCTCACCGAAGCCGAGGAGCGCGAAGCACCCGTGATCCTCTACCACGAACCCGGCGATTTTATCGTCCTTATCCACAGGAAGGACGACGGAGGGTTCGAGGCCGTAGCGTGGGAGGAAGAGAGTAGCAGCTAGCGGCGCCTGCCTCCACGGCGGCGTTCCTGAATCTTCCTCCATACAATCGGCGCGGCCATTATCGCCAGCCGCCTCAGCCAGGTCTTCATTGTTCCTCCTCGCAGTAGACTCGTCTCTATATACGAGGATACCCGTCAGGAGGTTCCTCGAACCCGCCGCTAGCCCTGATGCCAGACGGTCTTCGAAGAGGCGGGCTCCCTTCGTCGGGAACGCTCCTCCATGTCGGGGTAGCCAAGGTAGAGGTAAGCGACGATCTTGTCCCCAGCTTCGAGGCCGAAGAATTCGCGCATGTACGGGTGGTAGGCTTGAAGTCCGGTTCGCCAGATGGTTGCGAGGCCAAGAGCGTGAGCAGTTAGCTGCATGTTCTGTACTGCGGCGGCGCAGGCGGCGTAGTTTTCTAGCGTCTCGACCTCGTCGCGGCCACCGCGGGAGATCACCGCTATTACCACTGGGGCTCGGAAGGCCTTTTTGCGCTCGCGGCTTATCCTTCCGGCCGCCAGCTCCTCTTCTTCGCCTTCGGTCTCGGCCAATATCCTCGCGAGTTCGGCGCGCGCGCGGGCCAGCTCGCCACGGCCTTTTCCGGTGAAGACATAGAAGCGCCAGGGTTCGGTGACCTTGTGGTTCGGTGCGTGGACGGCGCT
>DASQMR010000174.1:0-1910 GCA_035645375.1 Rubrobacteraceae bacterium | reverse complement strand
AGTAGCTGCACCTCAAGCAGTACGAGATCCCTCTCACGAGCGTAGCGCCTCACCTCCGCATCGTCACTCAAGGCATCAGGCGGGAGCAGGGGGATGTCTGTACCGGCGCATATCCTCTCCAGAGCAGCCCAGTTCTCCAGGTCAGCTCGCCGTAGTGGGGATGCGTTCTGCGTGGGTGCGGCGCGAACACGGCGAGGATCTTGGCCACGCCGCACTTGAACCCCCTCTCGTGCAGTTCTAGCTTGCCCCACCCCGCCACGATGCCTCCAACGATGTGAACCGTGCTCTCGCTGTTGGAAACATCCCTGCGGCCGTAGGCGTAGAAGCCACACGAGCAACCTGTGTTAGGTGCCTCGCCGTGCTCCTCGGAGAAGGAGGAGTGGGGACGGAGCCTGAGGTGTAGGCACTCAGCATGGTTAGGCCCCTCCAAGTCCCAGCGGTAGCGGGGTTGATAGAAGTTATGCTTGTGTAAGTCTTCAAGGAAAGGAGGCTCGTTATCTCCGGACTCCAGGCTGAAATACCACTGTCTGAAACCTAAGGTAGCATTCGCATAGAAACTCCGAGTCGATCACGCTGGTACTCTTTCCTTGCGCTTTGTTGGCTTGTCCTTCGGAGCAGGCCTCCTGCGCACCGGCTCGCGCGACGGCTCCCAAAGAGGCTCCTGCACCGTTCTCTTTTTCCTAGGACCTATCTCAGCCATAGTCCTGGGTTCTCCTTTGATACTTCCTATTACCTCGGGTGCATCTGCGAGGTAAACGTCTGCGTCAGGATCTTCCCGTCACGAACCATAAAGGTCTCGGTGGCAAACGGGATATCAACATGCTCCGATCTCCCCGACCAGACGATGTAAGCCATCGTCCTCTCGGTAGTGCACTGCGAAACCTCAAAGGTAGAACTAGGGAGAAAGACAGCCAGCAACTCCTCAAAGAACGTTCGGATCTCCCCACGTCCTCGAAGAATACCGTCTGGCGTGATGAGCACCGCCTGCTCACAGTAATCGTTCATAAAGGCATCCAGGTCGCCTCTTGCGAAGGCTTCCACATGACGCAACAACGTCTCCTCGATCCGTGTCCTCGTCACTACTAACGCCATAAACTTCTCCTTTAGCTCATCTGCTCGTCGTACGGTACGCTTTTCTCTTCCGCTTCTTGGGGCGAGTGCACGAGCGACCCTCGCAACCGCTTACTTGTAGCACTGATAACATATCTGTTATATGGGAAGTCGGCAATAGTAGGAGAGGGCGAGAATGCCTCTATTTACCTAGTTGCCGAGAGGAGGTCTTCTCGGAAACTTATACTGAGATTCTGCACACCAGGGCCTTTACGGCCGCTTCACTACAGTATAGACACGTTGTGAAGACTGGTAGTCAACACTATATTTCGTGCCACTGAATAAACACCAGCAAAGAGCATAAAAACAGACCCGCTCACCCTGGAGACCTCTGAGGGCTCCTCCGGTACGGTGGCGCCCCACGAAATGGTAACTGGCCTTGTAAATGTTACCCGCAGCCTGCTATTGCCGTAGTCAGGCTGCTCTCCGAACTGGCTGTCGTCAAAAGAATCAGCTCGCAAGCTGGCCTTCTTCTTTCTCGCTACATTCTTCCTGCGAAATAGCTCTTTTATGAGCGCGCCCGGCAGGATTCGAACCTGCGACCCGCGGATTAGAAGTCCGTGTCGGTACGTTCGCTGCTGTTCACCAGTGGTCACAAGGGCTGATAATTAAGCCAAATCCAAGCTATGACCTGTCGCCTATGTTCATCGGTGTTCACTTGGGTTGTCGTCAATTGAAAACGAGCGGACATAAAGTAACCACAGTATAGAAGCCTTGGCCCTTGAGTTATGTAGCTTTTAGCGACCCGGTTCTAGGAACGAGGCTGACCTGCTCAGTATCATCGCAAACCGCTGTAGGAG
>DASQMR010000173.1:0-8644 GCA_035645375.1 Rubrobacteraceae bacterium | reverse complement strand
GCTAAACCCTTCCCAGGGACAGATAGCCGCGAGATGGGATGGACGCAGTGCGGCCACCTT
Source organism: Rubrobacteraceae bacterium (assembly GCA_035645375.1). Classification (GTDB taxonomy): domain Bacteria; phylum Actinomycetota; class Rubrobacteria; order Rubrobacterales; family Rubrobacteraceae; genus Rubrobacter_F. The sequence goes on along the minus strand of DASQMR010000173.1, from coordinate 8,584 downwards.
ATATTGGCTGATCGCGAGGTAGGAGACCCCGTTCATCCCTACCTTGCCATTGGACCAGGGCTGAGTCCCGGCCCATTCGATCAGGTCATAGATATCCTGGGCTTCAGCATCAGTAAACAAACTCCCACGGCCATCTGAGGTCCCGAAACCACGCAGGTCACAGTTGACCACGGCGTATCCGCGCGGTACCCAGTACGCAGGATCAGGCGCTTCCCACGAGGTCCAAGCCGACCAGGTGACCGCATTTGGTTGACGGAGCATCCGATATTGGGGAGGAGGTTTGTAGCCGAAGGGGCCGCGTTTGGGTAGCTTATCCTTCCCGTAAGGATGGGCGCACATGATGACAGGGTAGCGGCCACCGCGTTCGGGGCGGAAGACGTTGACGCGGAGGACCGTACCGTCACGGACGGCTACTTCGACGTCCTGTTCAAAGCAGATGCCTGAAGGCGGAGGCATGATCTCGACTGGAGGCGCAACGATGCCTCGCAGGCGCCCGATCGCATAACGCCAGTTGGGCTTTTCGTCACTCTTGGAGGCTCTTGCACGGCGGCTAGCCGCTTTCCGCCAGAGTAGTAATGCTAGTGCTGTAAGAGTCGACGCCCGCACCGTTCGTCTCATAGGCAGCCCCTACTCCTTTGCTCGCCCTTCCCCACTAGCCCTCACCTTTTGCTATAACGAATTTTTAGCCACCACGCAAGTGGTGACCTTCTCAACACAGTTCCGGTACGTGAAGGAGGGGTTTTAGTTGCCTGCTCGGCAGGATTTGAGCGTGCGCCCTTCGGACTGTGAGTCCGGTGAGCTACCTGTCTTTCCATCTCGAGTCTTATGAGACGGTTTGTGTGAATCTCGTGGGGGTGCGTAGAGCGCCGGAGGAAGCAAAACCCGCGACTGTAACCGGCGGATTAGAAGTCCACAAAGACACTAGCAAGGGTGGTTCTGACAGGGCTGTTAGGGAAATAGAGATGGCCTGCCAAGGCGGATTGCAGTAGGATTGCAGTAGAAGCAGGCCAAGCGGGTGCGGCCGCTAATGTTAGCTAAAGGGCTTACGCCTACAGAGAGTAGTGTAGGGGGCCGCCTCATTGCCTCTACTACCCGAACAGCCTCCGCCACCAGGAACGCGGTGTACCCATCTCTCGCCTCTCGAGGGCTTCTTCTGAAGTCTCTTGAGAAGACGTACTAGGTGGCACGCTCGTGTCCTCCTCCCGAGCCGGTATCCGCAAGCTGCTCCCACCACACCAGCGACAAACTCGGTCTCCTAAGCCTACTGCTTGCCCGCAGTGTGGGCAATAACGTCCAGCTGAATCCGCCATACTCTCGTTGCCTCTATCCCCCGAATAGTCTCTAAAAGAATTCCTCGCCCCGCTCGGCCGCAAGCTGGCGAAGACGCGGCTCGCAATGGTACGAAGATATCCTGGTGAGGGCGCTGTCGCTCTAGCCTAGAGGGTGGAACGGAGAGACCCTCGGACAGATGCGGGGACATTCCAGGATACCCGAAGCCGCCCCGCCCGGTACTCCGGTATTGCCGCCGGGCTCTTGTTGACTCTGGGGTGTTTCCTTACCTCGCCGAGCCTTCCTTGTTCACCAGATTGCCGACAAGAGGTCTTCTCGGAAATCCAGGCGTCTCTGAAAGAGGTTAAGCGGTGAGCAGATGCTGGTAGCTCTCAGGGTTCCTCTGCAAGAAGCCGGCGAAAGATATCGGCGTGTGGCCCGTTAAGCATCGTTCCTTGCCTAGTCGCCGGCTTCCTCCAGCATCAGATCCTCACCGTTCAATCTCACACGGGTTCGCGTTAGCACCGGCTCGATCAGACTCCGGAGCGTAAAGCAGGTCTGCTCGTCCATCTTGATGTACTGCCGAATCTTCTCGGGAGGCTCATCGGATTCCACCTCGATGCGTGTCTCCAGGCCCAAACCGCCCCCCGCGCATCGTTCCGGCTAGCGCGGAGCCTCTCATGAAGAACCGCGTCACTTGTTCCAGACGGACGTTCTTGATGTCCAACTTGGCTATTTTCCCGTACCGGGAAAGCTGGGTGAGCATTCAGAAGGCGACGGCCGCGCTGAAGTACACCAGCGGCGGGGGAGCCGTATCGTCGCCTCCCAGGTACGCGCCCTCGTCGCACACGATGGACCATGTGCTTCCTTCCGGAGCCTCTAGGGTTACGGTCGCCTGCTTTTTCATGCCCTAAGGGGTTCTGCGCTCAGGCGCACCCGCAATTCCCGATCCTGGCTCTCCTTCAGACTGCCCAGTGTATCGTCTGAGCCTGTCTTAAAGGCTGGTGGCTCGTCTTTCTTGACTATCTCGTCCAAACCTTACTCCCTTAGAAGATTTAATTAACGTCTCATAGCTCCTTCTTTAAACGGTCGCCTCACCAACGCTGCTTGCTACGAATCGCGAGTAGCCTTATGGGGCGTGGAAAGCCACGGGAAGGCTCTCGAAGCTGCGGATGGTGTTGTTCAGGTGCCTCTGCGGCGCGCCATCGAGTTTGATGCGCCCTACCTTGCGTGCTAGCGCCCCTAGGACCGCCTCGCCCTCTATGCGAGCCACGGGCTTGCCCACGCATCCGTGAATCCCTAGCCCGAAGGCCAAGTGCCCTGACGCCTTGCGGGTGATGTCGAACCGGTCGGGCTCCTCCCAGCGACGCGGGTCGCGGTTGGCCGCCCCCAAGGAGCTCATCACCCGCTCGTCCTGGGCGATCTCAACACCCGCGAGTTCGGTGTCACGGGTTGCGGTGCGGAAGAATTGCTGTACCGGGGTCTCAAAGCGTATCGTCTCCTCGAACGCCGGCCTGGCTAGCGAAGGATCGGCGCGTAGCAGATCCCACTGCTCGGGGTGAGTAGCCAGCAAGTACACCGCGTTGCCCAGGGCGCTGACGGTGGTGTCAAGACCCGCTGAGAGGAACGAACGGACGAGCATCATGGCCTGCTCTTCGGTGATCTCGCCCGCGTCGGCAGCCTCGTAGATCTGAGCGCCGAAGCCGTCGGGGCTAAGTGCCTCCCGCCGACAACTGGCCATGATCCATTCCTGTACCTCATCGGCGTTCTCCATCGCGGCGTCGAAGAGCTCGTTGTGCGGTCCGAAGCCGTTGAAGGCCATGTCGCCGTAGGGCAGCAGATTCTCGCGCCCCTCCTCGGGAATCCCAACTTCGTCAGAGAAAGCCTGCAAAGGGAATACCTGGGCGAGCTCGCTCATGGCGTCGAAGCTGCCGGTTGAGACGAGCCGGTCTACCAGGGCCTCAGCCCGGGCTTCGAACTTCTCGCGCAGTATCTTGACCGCTCTTGGGGAGAGGACTCGCTCGATGATCTGGCGCACGACGGTGTGATCGGGAGGATCGGCCTCCAGGAGCAAGCTGGGCGGCCGCCAGGAGCCCTCACGGCGAAGGTCGTGTATCCCCACACCCGCTCCGGACATGAAGGTCTGCCAATCGAGCAGCACCGCACGGACCAGTTCGTAACGCCCCGTGGCCCACACACCGTAGGGCTCTAGCCAGACCACGGCTCCGGCCTCGCGCAGCTCGTGATGGAACGGGTAGGAGTCGGTGAGGACCTCCGTCGAATAAGGGTCTACGTTCATTGTGGCTGCACCAGAAGACGTTGCATCGCGTCCTTCCGAACCGCCACTTGTTGGCTGAGTCACCTATAATTCTCCTTTTTTCTACCCGCTATAGAAAAGAGCAGCGAGGAGTGCGGAGCGAATACCTACTTCGACGTTCGAAGGAATGTGAATAGCGCGGCTTCACTCTGGCCATCCTATCCGGCTGAAGAAGTTTCGCCAACGCCACCTCCAGCTCCAGCGAGTAGCTCGCGTTCCCTGTCCTCCACCTCTCCCAGATCCTTCTGATAGGTCTCGGTAACGAGGAAAATCGAAACAAAACTGATGGCGCACAGGACGATTATGTAAACGGATATGGACGTAGAAGTGCCCGTCGCCGCAAACAAAGAAGTGGCTACGATCGGCATGAGTGCTCCGCCGATGATCGACCCTACTTGGTAACCTATGGAAGCTCCCGTGTAGCGAACGCGAGTACCGAACATCTCCGCAAAGAGGGCCGCCATGGGACCGTACATCAAGCTCGCAATGATGATCATCACTACCATAGCGACCGCGATCAGCACTAACGATCCTGTGTCTATCAACCAGAAAAATGGTAAAGCCCAGAGCGCTCCCAGTATCGTGCCGCTCATAAACACCTTTCTCCGTCCGACCCGATCAGAGAGTGCTGCCAAGCCCACCACCGCAAAGATCTCGATGACAGCGGTGAGCACAACTATTGTCAAGATAGTACTGTTTGCCAGCCCCAAGTTTTGCGTTGCATAAGACAGCATGTACACTTGAACCAAGTAACCCATCGCTATGGTGGTTATACATGCTCCTCCGGTCATAGCTACTTCTTTAGGGTAGGTGCGGAATACGTCCACGATGGGCATACGGGCTTCGCTCTGCGTTTCTCTTACCTGACGGAATAGCGGGCTCTCCTCGATCTTGAGTCGAATGTACAATCCTATTGCGATGAGCACTATGCTTATCACGAACGGCACGCGCCAACCCCAAGCCGCAAACTGTTCTTGAGAGAGCGTCCCTACAACGCTGAGATATGCTGCGTTTGCGAGTAAGATCCCTGCGGCCTTACCTAGTTGGGGAAAACTTCCGTAGAAACCGCGCTTTTCTGGGGGAGCGTGCTCGATAGTCATGAGGACCGCTCCGCCCCACTCTCCACCGACCGCGAATCCTTGTATGAACCGCAAGACGACGAGCAAAATTGGTGCCGCAATACCTATAGTCGCGAAAGTCGGTAAGAGGCCGATGGCCACGGTAGCAATACCCATTACTAGGAGCGAGAGGACCAACATGGTTTTGCGGCCTATGCGATCCCCCAGATGCCCGAAAACCACGCCACCTACCGGTCGAGCAATGAAGCCCACCGCAAAGGTGCTGAAAGCAGCGAGTGAGCCAGCCAACGGACTAAAACCGGGGAAGAAAAGCTGTCCAAACACTAGCGCCGCGGCCGTGCCGTAGATGAAGTAGTCGTACCACTCAATTGTGGTGCCTATGGCGCTTGCTAGGGCTACCCTACGGATCGAGGTAGGTACATGTACGTCCTCTCCGCCAATCTCTTCTACCAAACCGTGCTGCTCATTATCACGGCTAGCCATAGCTACCCCCTCTCTAAACGCGTTCTTTACTGCACGGCATCACCCGTTGGCAACTGGCTATTCGTCTTCACGCGCCAGCAGCATGAGCTCGGACAGGGGTCTGATCTCCACGTCCTCCTCCTCGGGCCCATAGGGGCTCTTGAGCAGGAGGGAGAACGTGCGGGCGTCCTGCCATGTAAGGCTCTCAAGCTCCAGAGGGTCGAGCCGGATAGCGTAGCCCATCCTCGGTGAGAAGATCTCCACGCGCTCCCCGTTGCGGGTGAGCACCTTGCGCAGCTCAACGTTGGTGAACTCGTTGCCGATGGAGATCTGTCCATCAGTCTTTCCTTCAGCCGAATCGTTGGTGGACTCACCGCCGAGGGAGGCTCGTCCATCGTTGTTTCCTTCAGCCATACCTCCCCCTTAGAAGAAGAACGATATGTTCATGGTGGGCAGGGTAGCGCTGTCCAGGATCACGACCCGCTTGGCCAGCTTCCATTCTCCATCTACCCGCCGCAGCACGTCGCGCCGCTCGGCCGAGAGCACCACGTGCTCAGGATCGTCCCAGCGGCTGCGGAAGAGCAGGAGGTTGGAGCGTACGTCGCTCTCCTCGCCCGAAGGGGTCTCCCGCACCTCCCCCGCCCGGATGTTGGTGACGAAGTGGCGCAGGCGGGACGGCGGCTCCTCGGCCCAGGCAAAGCCGGTCTCGACCCGCTCCACCCGCATCTCCAGGGAGTCCCGGTCCTCGTCCATATGGAACATATTCTCTACAACGCCGCTGATCCCGCCCCCGAGGATACGCTCCTTGGTGATCCTGATGGGCACTTGGTAGCGTACATCCTCGGTGACTAGATCCATCCACTCCCGGTGGCGGCCATCGTCAAGGAGCTCGGCCTCCCGGTAGAGGAAGTCGGTTACCTCGGGCAGAATTCCGTTTTGGTTGGCCATCTCGCTCCCCCTGGTCAGCTCCGCATCATCTCGAGCCAGCGCGAGTAGAAGTTGCGCAGGTTCACGTCTGTGAAGTTGACCGGGTAGGCTACTCCCGGCCCCGGCCAGTCGGGATCCGGCTCATGATGGGTGCCCATCTGATAGTTCAGCTTGTGCTGCCGGCCTAGAGACGAGCTGGCCCCATTAGTAATGCGGGTCCAGATCTCGGCGTCGTCCTGCTCGAAGGTGCCCGAGATACCGAAGGAACGCAGATACGACCAAGAGGAGAGCTGCTTGAACTCTTCCGGGGCGTCCTTCTCCACCAGGAACCAGGAGAAGATTTCGATCTTCCCAGGTCCTATGGGATTCCAGACCCGGAAGGTGAGCATCGGCACCGACCCCTGATACTTGTGGTGCGGGCTCCGGATGGGGTTGTGGATGGAGAGGTTGGGGAAGACGGTGACGAGCATGATGCGGGTCTCTCGTGCCACCTCGAACTGCTCCTTGGTCGGATAAGAGGTTCTGGCCCGCTCCAGCATCTCTTCCGGATACCCCCAGAACGGCGGCAGCTTGGCCCCCGGCGGCGCCCCGATGACCATGGAGCCGTGCCCCTTGTCGGGGATGTGGATCTGCTCGCCGTACATGGCGTACCTGGCGTCCCGGGGAGCCACCCCCAACTCCACCATGGAGCGGTGGGTCATAAGCGTGTGGTAGGAGTCTCCGACAAAGTTTTCTGACGCCAGCTTCCAGTTCACGTCGACCACCCAGCGCTGAGGAACCCCGATAACCTCCAGCCCCTCCGGGCTTCGTCGGGTAATGAGGTCCAGGTACCAGCGGATGTCACCGAGCCACTCCTCCAGAGGAGGCGCTTCCGAATCCAGGGTGCCGAAGATCATACCGCTGTAGGCCTCCACGCGGATCTGCTCCAGCCCAATCTGGCTCTTGTCCAGCCGGTCCCCGTAGGCGGCCTTCTGCGACGGGACCCCGATGAGCGACCCGTCGTTGCGGTAAGTCCACCCGTGATAAGGACAACGGAAGTGCGAGGCGTTGCCGCTCTCCGCACGGCAGATTTGCATGCCGCGGTGCCGGCAGATGTCGAGCAGAGCCCTAAGCTGCCCCTCCTCGTCGCGCACCACGATAAAACGATTGTCCACAATGTAGCGCAGGACGTAGTCCCCGGGGTTCGGAATCTCTGATTCGTGAGCTATATAGACCCAGGAACGAGCAAAGACACGCTCACGCTCCAGCTCGAAGATCTCCGGATCACTGAGAATCCCTGCGGGGATCTCTCCCTCCGGTAACGACTGGTCCATCTCCTCCAGAATGGGATGCATCTGGCCCTTGAATTCCTTATGCATCTAGCACCTTCTCCTTCGTCTTTCCCTATCAATTATTATCCTTGCTATAAACTTATGGCACAATAGCTAAGCTTGCTCTCCAGCATCATTTTCTGCCTTCTTAATGGATTTTTCTGTTAGTCGGCGTTCAACATCGTGTCCGTACGACCACTTGCTGGTGCGCCCTGGGTTAGCCTCAGGGAGCCTCTTTTCGCCGTCTACAGCCCAGAAATACCCACCGTGTTCCAAATGCCGCATCGCCTGGCTGATCAAAGGCACGGCTACCCTTGAGTAGGGCGCAAGGCCCATCTGCTTGAAGAGGTGTAGTATCATCTGGGACTGAGTAGGATGCCTGCGCCGAGCTCCTGCATCTGGGATGCCTGATCGTAGACTTCAACCCCCTCTACACGCTCGTAGATGAGCTAAGGTAGTTCAGGAGCTCCTGGGGCACTCGACGATCGCGATAACGCTAGACACCTACTCGCACTTTGTGCCTGACATGCAGGACAAGGCCGTGAGCGCTATGGATAACGCCCTGCCAGATGATGACGGTGTTGGTGGTGTTAGCAGCGTAGGTGATAAGGAAATCCTGTAACGCTAGATCGCATTGCTGATTGCATTAGCAGTCCCCGACAACCCTCTCCGAGCGGCTCGCCTGTATAGTCTGCAGGGCGAGCTGCTGGGCTTGAAGTGGGAGGTAGACCTCGAAGCAAGAACCATTGAGGTCCGTCGCAGCCTCTCTGAGCCCCGCAGCGGGCGCACGTTCGTATCTCCCAAGGGCGGCAAGGGTCTCCAGATCCGCCTGGCTCAAAGCGCCGTAAGTGCCCTGAAGGAGCACCGTAAGCGCCAGTTGGAGGAGAAGATGCGGCTCACCGAGCTCTGACAGGACCACGGGCTTCAGAGCCGGTGCACCACGAAGAGGAGCCATGCATGCGCCGAACACGCCGCCTTCGCCCCAGGGGATGGTTTCTTTAGGCTAGGCGGCGGCGCCAAACCCTCTGCTGCGTCGTTTCCGAGATGCGAAACCTAGCCTAGAGTCGGGAGCTAGGGCCCCTAGCCCCCGGTCCAGTTCCTCTAACTCCATTTCCCTTAGAGCACTTCCCAACGGAGAGACACCTTACTACCTATCCCGACGCCGGGTCTGGTCGTCTATATCGATCTCTTCCTTGCGCACGTCCCTCTCTACAACCTCC
>DASQMR010000172.1:0-1866 GCA_035645375.1 Rubrobacteraceae bacterium | reverse complement strand
CGTCCGCGTCCCTCACTCCTCCGGGATGCTGGAGGGCAAGTACGACGAGAACACCACCTTCGCCCATAACGACCACCGCCGCCACCGCCCGAAGGAGTGGCTCACTACCGGCCTCAAAAAGGTCGAGCAACTCGGCTTCCTTACCGAGGCGGGAGAGCGCACCCTGGGCCAGGCCGCTCTCAAGTTCGTGCTCGCCTCCCCCGAGGTCGCCTCCACGCTCCCCAACATCTACGGCGAGGAGCAGGTTGAGGAGTTCGCCGCCACCTCGGAGACCCCTGACCTCACCGAAGAGGAACTCTTCCGCGTCGCGGAGCTCTACGAGGGGAACTTCGGCCTGGCGGACGCCGCGGCGAGGAGGTAACGCGATGACCGAGACGAGGGTTCAGGCGCAGACGACGGGCGAGGAGGAGCTCCCGGCCCAGTACGTGAACTACGTGTTCCTCAAGCTTGACCCGTTGTGGCGGAGGCTGCCGGACGAGGAACGCGAGAGGGGCAAAGAGGAATTCCTCGCGGCGCTCGAGGAGCACTCCGGGGAGATGCTCCTGCGCTCGTACTCGCTCATGGGGTTGCGCGCCGACGCGGACTTTATGCTTTGGCGCATCGGCTACGACCTCGACGCCTTCGAGGCGATGACGGGCGCCTTGCTGAACACCGGGCTCGGGAAGTATCTGACGGTGACCTACTCTTACTTCGCCCTTAGCAGGCGCTCAATCTACGTCGGGGAGCACACGCCGGGATGGGAGAATCGCCGGTACATCATCCCCGGCGAGGGCAATTACTTGTTCGTTTACCCGTTCGTCAAGAGCCGCTCCTGGTACCAACTCCCGCTCGACGAGCGACAGCGCATGATGAACGAGCACATGCAGATAGGACGCAAGCACTACCCCGTAAAGAACAACACAGCTTACTGCTTCGGGATAGACGACTACGAGTTCATCCTCTCCTTCGAGGCCGAGAGCCCGCAGAAGTTCCAAGACCTCATGATGGAGCTGCGCGAGAGCGAGGCTAGCTCATACACGGAGCTCGACACCCCCATCTTCACCTGCCGTCGCCGGACCCTGCCGGAAATTTTGCAAACTTTAGGATAATCTGGGCCCCCGCTATAGAATAGCCCTATCCGACTCGGGTATACTTCCCGGCAACGCACCAACCGTAGCCGGGAGGCCCTATCTGGCCTCTCGGCTATTACCTCGATCAGGTGTCTTCTCTCACTTTTCTGGACTCGCAACCTTCACCCTGTATAATCAATCCCGACATGATTACTCGGATTAATGAACGGGCTTCGCTGGGGACGCGCAACGTGGATCTCGTCGGGAACACGCCGCTTCTCGAGTTGCCGGCCATCGCGGTGGAGGTCCCCGGGGTGCGCATCTTCGGGAAGGCGGAGTGGTATAACCCCGGCGGTTCGGTCAAGGACAGGCCAGCGCTGTGGATGATCCGCGACGGCGAGAGGAGCGGGACGCTCACGCCGGAGAAGACCATCCTCGACGCTACGAGCGGGAACACCGGGATAGCTTACGCCTGGATCGGGGCAGCCCTCGGCTACAGGGTGAAGCTGTGCATGCCGAAGAACGCGAGCGAGGAGCGCAAGAAGATCCTGCGGGCCTACGGCGTCGACTTTGTCCTGACGGACCCGGGAGAGGGCTCCGACGGGGCCATCCGCGAGGCGAGGCGGCTCTACGCCGAGGAGCCCGACCGGTACTTCTACCCCGACCAGTACTCCAACCCCGCCAACCCGAGGGCACACTACGAGTCGACGGCGCCGGAGATCTGGGAGCAGACGAACGGCGAGGTCACGCACTTCGTGGCGGGCCTGGGCACGAGCGGGACCTTCGTCGGCACGGCGACGCGACTCAAGGAGTACAA
>DASQMR010000171.1:0-1574 GCA_035645375.1 Rubrobacteraceae bacterium | reverse complement strand
GGAGGCCTCCGAAGGAACCCCCGTTACGGAGAGCCCGGTAACACTCTCCTAGAGCGCGCAGTCTACCTAAGAGCCCGCTTGTGCAAGAAGTCTTCTATTACCCATCTACCGACCATTCGCCTGGCACTTCACGCCAGTGATCTTGCAACCTCCCACGCTATCGTTGCGCATAGAGTTGTGATGGATGAAAACTCCGAAAGTCTTCTGGCGATTGCTGTCTTTGGCGTAGATGCCATGCCCGCGGTTATCCTGAACCGTGTTGTTGGTCACCTCGACGCTCTGGGCGCTTTGAAGCAGGATGCCGACCCGGCCTTTGAGGTCTGATGAACCCTTCTTGAGGTAGCCGTTGTGGACCACGCTGTTGTGCGAGATTTTGCTGCCCGGCCCCTTACAGATTTCGTACTTGATGCCGCTCTTGCCGTTATTGTCGATGCGGTTGCCGGTGACCATGATCGGGCCCCCCTTCAGGTCGCACCAGAATCCGTGCCAGTAGTTATGGTGGATCCTATTGTTGGTGAGGGTTGCGCTGCTGCCGGTTATCTTGACCCCAGCCGAGGAGGAGGTGTCCTTGCTCGAAGAGCTGTCCAAGGATGTGAAGCGGTAGGAGCCATTATGGTCGATCTCGGAGTTCTTTAGGATGAAACCGTCGCCCGGGTTGCCGATCCCCTGGTTGGCGTTATGGTGAAGCCTCACGTTGAGGACGTGCAGCTTCGTCCCGTCCCCCTTGATGGCGCCCCCGCATGCTGGCGCGCACTTGTCGCCGCCCCCCGCCCCACTAATGCTTAGGGACCTGATCGTCACCCGGTTTGTGCCGCTGACGTTGAAGGCGCTCTCCGCCCTGTTGGCGTCTATGGTCGGGAGGGATCCATCGGAGTAGGAGCCCTTGAAGGTATCCCCACTATCGGCGTCGATCGGCCCTGAGAGCTTGTAGGCTCCGTCCTTGATGGTGAAGGTCGTGGAGGGCGGGCAGTTGGCCGCTGCCTTAGCAAGGCCCTCACCGGGGGTGATGACCGAGTCGCATGTTCGGGCGGCGGCGGAGGCGACGTGGGCCTCGAGACCGATCGCCGCTAGAGCAGCGGCAAGGATAGTAAAGAGTTTCTTCATCTCCCTCTCCTACTAGGTGAGTGTTTCCTTCACTAAAGGCGATACTTCCTTAGACTAACCGCCAACGCTCCGCGCTTCTCGTGACGCTCGTCGCAGCGTACTTGCTGGCCGAACGAGACGCATCCTCCTAACGGCACATCTTCGCGCACACCACCGCACTCCGTCCGAAAATTCCTCTCCCAGGCAGTGGTGCGCTGAGCCTGGAACGGTGCGAAATGCACGCGCACCCCGCCCAAGGCCTCGAAGGCCGCCCCGGTCCACTGGTTGGTCGCTTCGGTGACCATGAAGGCGTAGCCAAAGGCTTGGTGGCGCTCCGCGCTCGCAGATACGAGCTCGAAAGTGTCCGCTTGCGCGGGCGCATCGGACCGGGCCACCAGGGCATGGTGAACGACCTTGCCTTGGGCATACGCTTCTTGAAATCCTGGGTACTTGGTGGCCAGTGCCGTCAGTGCCTCAGCGTCCTGGGTACC
>DASQMR010000170.1:0-2468 GCA_035645375.1 Rubrobacteraceae bacterium | reverse complement strand
CGCATCCTCGACATGCAAAGCAGTTCGCAAGCCACTCTCCCCGACGGCCTGCCGTTCTACGAAGTGCTCGACGATATTATCGAACGTTATGTCGAGCATTCCGCTAGTCTCAAAGACCTCATCGCCGTCGGCTTCGACCCGTCAATGGTCACTGAGGTTATGCGCCGCATCGACGAAGCTGAGAGGGTTCGTCGCTACACGCCTCCGGGGATCAAAATAACTTCCCGCGCATTTGACCAGGACCGACGCATGCCGCTGCCGAACAGTTGGCATACCCATCGCTGAGACCGGCCAGCCGATCGGCGTGACCTCAGCCCTCAAGGCCGAAGTGTTAGGCGTAAATTCCTAGAGATATTCAACGGTAGTCCATACCCTCCGGACCAACTAAAGACCGGTATGGTAACGCTGTGATCGTCCCTTCACGGCAGCCCGCATCCTCGTGTATGTTCACCCTAGCTCATGCTGGTTGGTGTACAAGAGGCTACTAGAGTCCTCTGGACTCTTTCGCTGCGCTAAATTTCACCTGCAAAACGCTATTTTTCTAAGTGGGCGATGCCCTATCGAACCAGCGACTCCCTCCTTATAAGTTCGGTCAAAGCTTTCCTAGTAGGTACTGGCCTGTCGGAAAATCCCGCATACATAAGCGGTTTTGGCCGTTTCTTACATCGGTGCTTTCCTGCTCCAACCGGCTCTGTCCTGCTCCGGTTGCAGCACGGTTGCAGCACACGAATGGATCGGCAGGACTCGAACCTAGGCCTTCTCATTCGTAGTCCGTCCCCTTTATAAGACACCGGGGGTATCGAGTAACAGGGAGAGACAAAACCGCGCTTCTATCAAGTGTTAGACGCAGTGGAAGAGACACGAGGTTGACGTGCTTGCCGCCCTGAACTCACTGACCACGACGTTGTGGAGACCTCCGTAGTCTATCCCCGGGAGAGGGCAAAGTGAGAATCAGAGTCTCTGGCTCAGTCATGCATCCTCCTCTCCCTGCAACGACCGAAACCCGCGCAACACCCCGAGCATGTAGTTTGCGTGGTTCTCTTTCTCCCCAAGCCACTCGGTTGTCTCCGAGTAGCCAAACTGCAACGCAAGTGAGGCCACGCGCCAGATGTCAAACATATTCGTCTCACCGCTCTCTCGCACGTATTCCAGACCACGGTAGACCTCTTCGGGTATTCTTACTGGCTCGGTTGCTCGCCCTTGCTCTCCCTCCGAGGGGAACCCGTAGAGCACCCCTCGGACGTAGGCTTCGCGGTTCTCTTCCCCAAGAAGCCAATCGGCCGTCCGCGTATATCCGGCGCGTAGTGCAAATTGCGCTACGCGGGTTACATCGAACATGTTTGCGTCACCGGACGCCTGGACGAACCGCAACCCCTCAAGCACGTCCATTGGAATCCTAGCCGGCTCGTTCATTGCTCCTCCTTTCGCCCTTAGCTTACAACGTGAAGTGTGGTAGGTTGCCTCTAGGTTCATGAGAAGCTACGCTAACCTTTTGAGTGTGCAGGCTATGATTCGGTAGTCTGTACGACAAAGAGGAGCACTGGCGTGTTTTCCAGGCCCGTTTCTGAGTGTTGCAGGCGTTTGCAAGACTCGCATACTTAAGCTGTTTTCTCTTCTACGACTTGCCCTCCGTTGCAGGGTGTTGCGCCCCGGGTGGTGTCAGAGTGGTGTCAGGAGCTGACTCAGGATTCTGGCAGTTTCTACGAGGGCGCCGCCCTCTGTGCACTTCGAGAGGGCAATGGTTTTCTGGGCGGAAGTGCTGGAAGGGGCACACACCCTCTTCTCTGCTCGTACACCATTAGCTCCCACAAGCATGACCATCGCGAGCATTAGTTTCCGGTCAGGACCGGGCTCCGTACTTAGCCCGCCAACCAGTCTAGGGCAACAGCAGCGGTCCACGACTGGGCGAGGGAACCGATTGGTTCCCCGGTGAACGGCTCGTAATACTCGCCGAAGTCACCACCCGTCGTAAGCTGCTCCAAAGCTGCTCTTCGTAGCCGCTCGGCCCGTTCTGACTCGCCGGCGCGGAGCAGCGACCACCTCAAGAGCCAGTTAAAGATTGGCCAGGTCGGCCCCCGCCAGTAACTGCGCGGATGAAACCCTGGCTCTTCGGGACTAGTGCTGGGCGGTACGGGCCAGCGCAGCCCAGGATGCCCCACGAACTCTGGCGATTCGAGAACGTCGAGAAGGGCTTCGAGTCGCTCGGAGCTCTGTTCACCCGCAATAAGCGGTGCGAAACCGGCTACAGTACGCACCCGTAGCGGTCTAGCCGCCCTCAGGTCATAGTCTAGGCAGAGTTTAAGGTCCTCGTCCCAGCATGCCGCGATGCCCTGGCGGCCGCGTTCGATCCACCCAGTTATAAGTTCCCGGTTCCCGTCTGGGGCTCCAACCACCTCAGCTATGTCCAGCAACGCCTCGTTAGCGGCAACCAGGATCGCGCTGGACAGGACATCTCTTACAAGAAACGG
>DASQMR010000169.1:0-2269 GCA_035645375.1 Rubrobacteraceae bacterium | reverse complement strand
CGATCCCTACGACAAGGATTTTCTGCAGATGTGGATGGAAAACCCAACAATGGACTTCTCCCCGGAAGAGGTGATAGCAGCTTCCGCGGCCCGTGCGGATGAGTTCGAGCCACCGAATGAGGAAACCGAGTACAACAACCTCAACTTCGTCTTTCTTCAGGAGATCGTCGGCAAGGTTTCAGGCAACGACCTTGGAGGACAGATAGCACAAGGCATTTTCGAGCCGCTGGGTATGGAGAACTCACTCTACGCGACGAGTAATCAACTACCCGGTGAGCTTCGTGGGTATTCATTGAATCCCGAAACCGACGAATTCGAGGACACAACCGTTCTCAATCCTGCTGTACCGGGCGGAGCCGGGGCAATAATCTCGGACCTATCGGACTTGAGGACGTACAGTAGGGCTCTGTGCACCGGCGAGTTGCTGCAACCCGAGACACAAGCAACGCGGCTAGAAACTCAACAGTCGGACGGTGAACCGGAGTTTATCCAATACGGGCAGGGGCTTTTGCAGTTGGGCAAGTTCTGTGGACACAACGGCACCATCTTTGGCTTTAGCAGCGAGATGTTCTATTTACCGGAAGCGGACGCGGTGATCCTCGTCAATGTGAATCGGCTCGATGTCGATGATGAAAGCAAGTCCACCGATCTCTTTCTTGGGATCTCGAAGACCTTCTTCCCAGAGTACGTCGATTGGTAAGAGGCGCGAGTAGCTAAGGGGCAGCCACTAGGCACGCATAGGGCTGCCCCCACTCCTTGGAAGGGTTCCCTATTACATCCACTTGCCTAGAAGAGTAGTCTTCTAGGAAACTGAGCATAGCCCCGATCCTAGAGGTCTATGTGCCCGGGGCTAAGCTAACTTCGCTGGGAATTACGCGTTATACCTCCCAACCGAACAAGTTCACTGATTGCTTCTCCTACGCTAGCGCTCCTCGATACTATCAGGCCGTCCTCTCTCCCGAGGTCTCCTCACCGCCGGTGCCAGATAGCTCTTGGACTATGGCCTTTGTGATCTCGTTAGCCGGTTGGGAACCATCTGGGGCCGAGTAGACGTTCGTGAAGACCACGATCGTCGCACCAGTCTCCGGGTTATGGGCAACGAAACTATTGAACCCCGGTAGCTGGCCATCGTGGCCTATGAATCCTCCAGGGAATTCCGCTATCGCCAGTCCATACTGAGCACCTGGGGAGGGCGGGGGCGAGACCCATGTTAGTCGCTCTTTCTGAGCCTCGCTACTAAGCAACGCACCCGTAGCATCGGCCTTTGCCCAGATTATCATGTCATTGAGCGTCGAGATTGCGGCTCCAGCGGCCCAGCCCCAGGAAGGGTTCTCGTCGGTGACGTCGTTTGGTTCCCCCGCCGATTCGTCTGCTTGTTCTGCTTCCTCCTCCTGCAACTCGGAGGTATTGAGAGTCTCGACGTTGGTCTGGTACATGTACCCTCTCGGGTGCGGGTCAGGGATCGCCGCCGAGCTTCGCTCTGGGAAGAGGCTGTTGCCCATGCCGAGCGGCACAAAGATGCGGTCTTGGAATTCCTGCTCCAAAGGCTGACCGGTGAGCTGCTCGATGGTCATCCCAAGTAGCACCGTGTTCGTGTTGGAGTACTGGAAGCCATCGCCAGGAGAGAAGTCCGGCGGATAGGAGAAACCGATCTCCACCAGTTCCTCTGGCTCCCACACCTTCTGGGGCTCCGTGTCGAGCGTATTGTTGAAGTCCTCGTCCTCGGTGTAGCTGAAGAGGCCGCTGGTCATGTTCAAAAGCTGGCGGACGGTGATGCTCTCCCAGTTGGGCACCTCGGGTTGGTATTTGCTTACCGGGTCGTCGAGCCCCAGCTTGCCCTCGTCTACCAGTTGCAGAATGACAGTCCCGGTAAAGGTCTTGGTGTTGCTGCCTATGCGAAAGTGGTCGTCGGGCGTAATCGGGGTGTTGCCCTCCAAGTTCCCGGTGCCGAAGGCCTGGATCCACGTTCCTTCGCCCGGGACATCGACGTAGACGAGCGCCCCTGGAACCCGCAGGTTGGTCATCTGCTCTTCGATCTGCGGTTGTAGGGTCCCGGCGTAGGCGGGTAGGTTCGTATCTTGGGTGGTAGTTGCTTCACCAGAAGATGCGGTTACTGCGAAGCACACCATGAGAGCGGTCCCTACAAATACGGCCTTAGGAATACGACTACCTGCTAGGCTCAGCCTTCCAAGCATCAGGGACCTTTCCTTGTACGCTATAAGATTCTTTGGCCACAGTCGGGAGTGCAGGATAGCAGGAGTCCCAGGCT
>DASQMR010000168.1:0-3486 GCA_035645375.1 Rubrobacteraceae bacterium | reverse complement strand
TGTAGGCCATTCTCATCCTCCTCTTACATAGCTATCCACACGACACAATCGCCAGGATGCGCAGGGACACGCGGAGCGGTCTTCTGTCGCGCCGTCTCTCACGCAGTATCCGTTGCCTGGCTCGGTGCTGTATTACCCGCTGCGGTCCTGCATAAACTGCCGTGTCGTCATGTTGCTGCCGTCAGCAAAGGTATGAGCTTACGACCGCTCGTCCTGGTTGGGAGGTGAGAGGGTGCGCTTCCCGTTTGCCAGCTCTATCTCTCGTCCCGGGTCCGAGCTTTTCTCTGATCAGTAGATCGGTCAGACTAGCTGTTCTCCAGACTCTTCTCCGAGTGGATATTCCTGAGAGGTATCTTCGCCCTTTCTCTCGTGAGCGGTCACGCGTGCATGCTGCGGATCGTTTTGCATGGCGGGTAAGGTAGGGGCCGTTGTATTCTGAAGTTGAGAGTCATGGAGCGATAGTAAAGATCTCATCTCAGCGGAGCCTACTAAAACACGCGCCGTTGGTTGTTACACTTGCGGGCGGCGTGAACGCGGAGAGGTGGTTTGAGGAGGAGAAGGTTCGCATAGAGGCTCGGTACCGAAAGTTACTGAAGAGTTCGGTGGAGTTCGAGAAGAGGATTCGGAATCGCTGGCGCCAGAAGAACCGCGAGAAGAACGCGCATATCGCCCGGCTCGAAGCACGCATCGCGAAGCTCGAGTTAGAGCTGAGAACCCTAAGGATCGACCCTGAGGAGGATACGGTGGCGGATCGCAGCACGAAGGAGAGGAAGCTCTTGACCCTTATGGTCAATGACATGGGGATGGTGGATATCGAAGAGACGGAGATGGTCGGGATGGAGAAGGAGGTGCGCGGGTTACCCGACGAAGAGCTAGACCAGATGCTCGCCTCCCGGCTGGACCTACCTTATCCGGTAGACGCCGAAGTGATGGACCGGAGCCTCGCGCGGATCGAGGAGCCCGAGCGGCTCTCGCAGGGTGGAAGCTATACCGGTGCGCCGGACATGAGCCACGAGCCGCGCCCCGATGAGCGGCCCGCCGAAGAGGGCTAGGAGGCTTCGACTCCGGAGGCCCCGACTCCGGGAGCCCCGATCTCGTCGCGCAGAGCTTCGGCCTCGGAGGTTATACCCGAAAGCGTCGAGCGAGCCTCGGTCATGCGAGCGTGCTCGGTGCGGACGAAACGGGTGTAGGGGGCTATCGCCTCGCGCATCCGCTCGACAGAACGCTCGATCTCCGTGTCAAACTGTCGCCTTACTACCTCGCCCAACCGCCTGCGCAGAGTATCAGTCTTCTCGCGGAACTCCTCGCGAGCCTTTCGCCGCCGGTGCGGCAGGATAAACAGCCCCAGGCCGGCGATCAGGAGCGCCGCCGTTATCCCCGTGATATCTGCAGCCGCTGTCGTCGCGACCGCCACTGCCGCCGCCCCGAGACCCAGAGCCCCAACCTCTACCGCCGCCGTCTGGGCCACGGCGCCCTGCAGGGAGAGGGCGAGTTGCTGTGACTCGTACTCGCGGTCGTAGCGCTGGACCACGTCGTTTGCGTTCTTCCCGACCGACTGTAGTAGCTGGCTGCGGTTGTACTCGAAGTTGTCGCCGACCTCGCCAATAATGTGTTCGTCGTACCGCGCCTGCTTGCGGCGGTTGACATACTCGACGATCGAGCGCCACTGCTTAAGGTTCCGATCGATCATCCAATCTATGAGCTCTTGCACGCGCTCGTCTATACGCTCCTCGGTATCCGCTACGACCTCTTCCTGGAAGCGGTCCTGGATCTTGTCGCGCCTCACCAGCTCCCGAACGTTCGAGAGGCGGATATTCTCCTCGAACCACTCGTCGCCCCGTTCGTTCATCTGAAGGATGATGTTCTCGATCTCCGCCATCCGCGCCTCGAAGTCACGCTGCATATCCTGTTTGTAGAGTTCGAGTTGTGACTCGACATTCTCGGTCATCTTGAAGTCGTCTTCGAGGAGGCTCACTCTCTCTTCGACAGAGAGCCCGTAGCGGCGGACGATCTCCTCGACGACCCCTAGGGGACTCTCCAGCTTAAGCCGTACCCGCCCCTCCTCATCCAGGAGGTCCATGATGTAAAGCTCAAGCTCCCCGAAACCGCTCGCGTTCAAAAGGGCGTCCGACTCCAAGCCTGGACCAGTAGCCTTCGCTTTACCAGCCAGATAGGCCGAGACGAAGAAGATCGGAGGCTTCAGGCCGAGCATCGAGCGTACCCCGTCCTCGATAAAGCGGCGCACTTTCTCGCGGTCCTCCTCGCCGCGAAGAAGGTCGAGCTTGTTCACGACGAGGATTATCTTCTTGCCCCAGTCACGAATGAGCTCCAGATACTCGCGCTCGGACTCGGTGAAGGGTCGGTCTGAGGAGGTGACGAAGAGTACCAGGTCACTACGGGGCACGAAGCCGCGGGACAGCTCTTCATGGTGGCGGATGATCGCGTTCGTCCCCGGCGTATCCACGATGGCGACCTCGCGCAGGAAGTCGCTCGGATACTCCCTCTCGACGACGCCCTCGCGCCGCTCGCGTTCAGAGGGGCTCTCCCCGTATCTCAGGACCGTGATCCGGTCGGTCGTCGGGGTAACGCCCTCTCGGGCCAGCTCGGACTCGCCGAGCAGCGCGTTGATGAACGCCGACTTGCCCGCGTTGAACTCGCCGACGACGACGAGCAGGAAGAGCTCTTCAAGGTCCGCGAGCTTTCGCTCGACGAGGTCCGTATCGTCTTGCGGCGCCCCGAAGGACTTCAGAAACTCCGCCAGACTTTCGAGTAGCGTCTGCTCTCTTTCGACCAAGGCCTTGTGTCGTTCATCGAGGATCCGCACCGATTATGCACCTCCCTTTGACACTTATTATAGAGGAACGAGGGACGGAGCCCGGGGGCGCGTTTGGAGGGACTGCCTCATGGTGCTGTCGCGCGGTACGCCTCCGTATCGTTGTGAAGGTTATGGATCTAACTTTCGGGCTGAACGTTTCGAGCATGGTAGTAGCTCCCGCTGTGGTGCAATAGAGGCGCTGCACGGAGGCAGCGTAGCGGTCGTGGCTTCTCTTTTGGTTGGTAGTCGATTCGGCCAAGCGTTCTCTGCAGAATCAGAGGCTGAGACTAGAGGGCTATAGGTCTGATTCTTGAGGTCCAGCACGCTCGTCTACCTCCCTGGCAGGCAGAGGAAAGGGCGGACGGTCATCTGTTTAGCGGCGATCTAGTTTGGGGGCTTGCACACGATCTCTCTAGGCTGAAGGCCGAGTGACGAGCTTGCCGTAGGTCTTGCGGCTCCCAAGTAGCTCCAGCGCCTCGGGAAGATCCTCGAAAGGGATCGTTTCGTAGATTAGCGGGTCTATGAGGCCTTCTTTGTAGAGCCTTACGAGGGCCTGGTGAGTCTCCTGCACTACGCTTGGCATGAGCTTATTGTAGAGACCCCAGTGAAGGCCGACGACCGAGTAGTTCTTCACGAGGGCGTGGTTTGTAGGGGCGTCGGCGATCCTGCCG
>DASQMR010000167.1:0-4249 GCA_035645375.1 Rubrobacteraceae bacterium | reverse complement strand
TACGGCGGCGGCGACCTGTTCACCGTACTTCTGGTCGGGGACACCATAGACTTGGACGTCGGAGATCTCGGGGTGTGTGTAGAGAAACTCCTCGATCTCGCGCGGGTAGACGTTCTCGCCGCCCCGGATGATCATGTCTTTCGCCCGCCCGGTTATCTTTACGTACCCGTTGTCATCGATCGTCGCAAGATCGCCCGTGTGCAGCCAGCCATCCTCGTCTATAACCTCGCGGGTTCGATCTTCCATCTTGTAATAACCCTTCATCACGTGGTAGCCGCGGGTACACAGGTCGCCCTGCTCTCCAGTTCCGGCTTCCTCGCCGGTCTCCACGTCTACTATCTTTACCTCGACTTCGGGAAGCTTGCGGCCAACGGTAGAGACGCGGAGCTCTATAGGGTCGTCGGTGCGGGTCTGGGTTATGACGGGGCTCGACTCGGTCTGGCCGTACGCGATGGTGATCTCACTCGCCCCCATCACGTTCACAACCTTCTTCATCACCTCGATAGGGCATGGGGAGCCGGCCATGATTCCGGTACGCAGACTACTCGTATCGTACTGCTCGAAGTCAGGATGCTCCAGCTCCGCTATGAACATCGTCGGAACCCCGAGCAGCGCGGTGCACCGCTCCTCGTGGACGGCCTGTAGCACCGCCTCCGCATCGAAGTTCTCCACGGGCACCATCGTCCCTTCGTGAGTTACGGTGTTCAGCGTACCCAGGACGCAGCCGAAGCAGTGGAAGAAAGGCACCGGGATGCATACCCTATCCTCCGGCCCGAGCTCCATGCACTCGCCGATATGGAAAGCGTTCTTGACTATGTTCGCGTGCGTGAGCTGGACGCCCTTCGGAAACCCTGTAGTCCCCGAGGTGTACTGCATGTTTATGACCTCGTCCGCGCTTAGAGAGTCCTGCCGCCGGCGCAAATCTTCCTCCGGCACATCCTCGGCGCCCCTTACGAACTCTCTGTAGGGGGTAAGGCCCGGCACGCTCCCGGCCTCGTCTCCGATTAGCACGACGTTCTTGAGGTGCGGCAGGCCCTCGATCTCGCCCGACTCCGCTTCGGCCAGGTCCGGGACAGCTCTCTGCAGGATCTCCACGAAGTTCACGTCCTTTACGCCCTCCGTAAGGAACAGTACCGCCGCATCCGACTGCTCCAGGACGTACCGGAGCTCGTTCGCTTTGTAAGCCGGGTTGATGGTGACGAGCACGGTCCCGGTCTTGCCGGTCGCGAACTGAAGCGTCACCCACTCCGGCACGTTCTGTCCCCACACGGCGACGTGATCACCCTTCTCGAGGCCCAGAGCTATCAGGGCTCGGGCGCACCGCTCTACGACCTCGTTGAACTCCTTATAAGAGTACCGCAGGCCCCGGTCCGCGTAGACCAGCGCGTCGGTCTCCGGGCGGCGCTCCGTTACGAGGCTCAAAAGCCCCCCGACGGTCAGGCTCTCGACATCCTCCGGCCGCATAGAATCCTCCTTAGTTATCCTTCCTCCACTTAGGGAGAAATTGTAGCAACCGTTACCTTGAATGCAAACCTTGCGACCGTACTCCTCAGGCTAGGTCCTGGCTCCCCCGGCAAACTGGTACTCTCCCAAACCAAGTTGGGCAGCCCTTTGGAGGGTACCGGTCGGAGTCCTGCAAGTAGAACCCGGGGCCTTGAGCAGCAAAGCCTCGGGCTCTACGCAAAGTGAGGACAGTGGTATTCGAGGCCCGGCTCCGCGGTCTTGAACTCTTAAAGGTGCCTCAAGCGCCGGCACTCTGCTGAACCCTCTCTTGCCTGATACGGCAGGTCACCGCGTGACCGAGCATCAGCTCACCCTCGGAGATCGCCCCCGCCGCCGGCGCCACCTCGGCCGTCCCTTCGGCCGCGACCTTCTGGTAGGTGAGGGTCTTGGTGAACTTCCCGACCCACAGCCCGCCCGTGTACCTGGCGGCCTTTCTTGTGGGCAGCACGTGGTTCGTGCCGATGGCCTTGTCAGAGTAGGCGACTGTCGAGTGCTCGCCCAAGAAGAGTGAACCGTAGTTGGTAAGGCGCTCCAAGAACCAGTTGGGGTCCTTGGTCTGGACCTCTAGGTGCTCCGTGGCGACCTCGTCGGAGACCTTCACCAGCTCCTCGTCGCTCTCGCAGAGGATCACCTCGCCGAGGTCACGCCATGCCTTGCCCGCGATCTCGCTCGTGGGCCACTCGCCCTCCAGCCAGCGGTCCACCTCGCGCAGGGTCTCCTCCGCTACCTCGCGCGAGGAGGTCATAAGGACCGCCTGTGAGGTCGGTCCGTGCTCAGATTGTCCGAGGAGGTCCGCGGCGAGCAGGTGCGGGTCCGCCGAGTCGTCGGCGATGATGGCGATCTCGGACGGGCCGGCGAGAAGGTCTATACCTACGATGCCGAAGAGCTGACGCTTAGCCTCCGCGACGTAGGCGTTGCCGGCGCCCACGATCATGTCTACCGGCTCGACCTCCTCGTAGCCGAACGAGACCGCGGCCAAAGCCTGCACGCCCCCGAGGCACAATATCTGGTCGGCCCCCGAGGTCGCCATTGTGTAGAGCATCGGCTCGTAGATGCCGTAGGGCTTTCCGTCTTGCCCTTTGCGCGGTGCAGCGATAGCAACGACCCTTTTCACGCCCGCCACCTTGGCCACAGCGACCGTCATGATGGACGAGGCGAACATCGGGTAGAGCCCGCTCGGCGTGTAGCAGCCCACGGCGTTCACCGGGATCTGCTTTTGCCCCAAGACCACGCCGGGCAGCGTCTCCTTCTCGAAGTCGACGAGCGTCTCCTTCTGGAGCCTCGCGAAGTTCTGAACCTGTTCCTTGGCGAACTCGATGTGCCCCTTGAGCTCGTCGTCGACAGAGTCGGTGGCCTTCTTGATCTCCTCCTCGCCGACCACGAACGACTCGGGGTTCCAGCCGTCGAGCTGCTCGGAGTAACGCCTTATGGCCGCTATACCCTCCTTCTCCACCTCGAGCAAGATCCTACTCACCGTGTCCCTAATGCCCTGGGTTACCTGATCCTCTATGGGCTCCGCCTTCTTCAGGTACTCCACCTCTCTCTCCTCCTTTAGCTTTCCCTCCCTGTCATCTGCCTTACCCGCTAAGAAATGCTGATATTCACCAAGCGGTCCATCCCCCATCCACCAGAAGCGTGTGCCCCGTCACCATCGCGGCCGCCGGGCTCGCGAGATAAACGGCCGCGGCCGCAACATCCTCGGCGTCGCCGACGCGGCCCAGCGGGATACGCGAGAGGATGCGCTCGCGCCAGGCGGGGTTCTCAAGCGTATCGCGCGTCAACTCAGTGGCGATAAACGTGGGCGCGACCGCGTTCACGGTGATCCCGTGCTGCGCCAGCTCGATCGCGAGCACCTTCGTCAGCAGACCCGCACCCCCCTTGCTGGCGCCATAGGCCGAGCGCTCCTCGATCCCGACCACGCCCGCCTGCGAGGTAACGTTGATGATGCGCCCGCCTTCTCCGCTCGTGACCATATGGCGAGCCGCGGCCTGGGCGGCGAAGAAGGTGCCCTTTAGGTTAGTGTCCAGAACGGCGTCCCAGCTCGCCTCGTCGACGTCAAACACTCCCTGTGGAATGTTCAGACCGGCGTTATTGATTAAGATATCGAGCCGCTCGAGTTCGGAGGCGACGCGATCGACACCCGCCCGCACCGAGGCGACGTCGGTGATGTCCATGACAACGGGTACCGAACCGAGCCGCTTCGCCACCTGGGCAGCGGACCTCGGCTCACGGCTCGTGCCGGCGACCGTCGCGCCCGCCTCCTGAAGCGCGTCGGCGATCCCGGCTCCCAGACCACGACTCGCGCCGGTGACCAGAGCGACCTTTCCGTCGAGCCGGAACGAGAGGCTCACCGGCATCCACGCTCGTCGCATACGTCCCCGCGGGGTCGGCCCAGCCCGACAAGGATCTCGTCGCCGCATCTTCGGTAACACTTGCCGGCAACGACGCCGCCGGCAAGTACTCTTGCCCCGTTCACGGCACGTCCCCATCTAGCCTCGGCTCGAGGGGTGGTAGCCGTTCGAGTAGTTCGTTAAGCGCCGCGTAGCGGCGATCGCGCTCGAGCAAGAGTCGGCTGCGTTCCTCGGCGGAGTACGTGTAGAAACCGGCGCCACTCTTCGTTCCTTTGCGCCCCTGCTCGACCAACTCGCGCACGGCGGCGGGCGGGCGAAACCCCTCGCCCAAGCCCCGCTCGAGGGTCTCGAAGATGCTAGCGTAGACGTCGAGCCCGGCCATGTCAGCGATCTGA
>DASQMR010000166.1:0-2706 GCA_035645375.1 Rubrobacteraceae bacterium | reverse complement strand
TCTATGGTCGCCTCTACCACTCGCTGGCCTGTAACGGTATCCGGTACCCAGTAGGAGATGCCGTTTATGTACTGCGGAGTACCGGGGTAGAGCTCCGCGTTGGACGCTCCCCCCAGGAGGGCGAACCGAATCGCGAACCGGGACGCCGCAAAGGGGTTCATGTTCGTCTCGACGTTACGCCAGACGGTCCTTGCCACGGCTGGAAGACGGGGCAGGTTCTCCGGTGAGGCAGCCTCCGCAGCCAGGGCCGAGAGGAAGCGCTGCTGGCGCCCGATGCGCCCGATATCCGCCGTGGGATCGCCCCGGTAGCGTACGTAGGCCAGAGCCTCGGCGCCGGTCAGTTCCTGGGTACCGGACGGTATCGAGAAGTATTCCCCATCCTGCTCTGTCTCTATCGATTCCTCGACGTTCACCGTGATACCGCCCAAAGCGTCTACTATCTCCCTGGTCCCGCCGAAGTTCAGCACCACGTAGTTGTCTATAGGGAGCCCGGTTAACCCCTCCAGCGTCTCGACCGCCAAAGGCGGGCCGCCGTTCGCGAAGGCAGCGTTGATCTTATCCTCTCCCACGCCGGGTATCTCGGTCAGCGTGTCGCGGGGTACGGCGAGAAGGCCACCGCCTGCTTTGGCGACCATGATCGTATCCGACCGCGACCCTTCATCCTCTCGCGCGTCGCTCCCAAGTAATACCGCCCGCTCTCCCCCTAACGGTAAGAATACGTATAGAAGCAGCAGCGCTAACAACGCGAGCAGCACTAAAAAAACGCCCCGCAAGAAGCCTCCCTGCCGCTCCGGCCTGTAGACTTTCGTCGCCACGACCCGCGTTAAACCACACGCCGCCGTCGATTTCCACTAACTCCGGCGATGGAGCTTGAAGATATCGGTTCGGCCACGGAACCCAATCCTCTTTCCCGCTGAACAGCCTACTTACAGAAGCCGACTCCTTCGCTTGAGCCTGCCACGCGGATGATAAGAGAACACGGGGCGAGAGTAGGCTAAGGGTAATCTCTCACCCAACCTACTCCGAAGGTTTCTAGGTATACTGTTTAGGTGGAAAGGTTGCGAATAATCTCGCTCGATCTCGCCGAGGAACGTACGGCCTGGGAAGGTTTGGCCTCCACCTGCTCCCCGCCCATAAGAAGGCTCGGAGCCTTTCTGCTAGTGGGGTTCGCAGCATTTATCGCGACGACAACCGCCGTAGTTCTCTTCTACAACCTCTTCGGGGTACGCATCTTAGAGGGGCAGGGCGTGGCGGTGCCGCCGGGGGCCTTCTACGCCGCCCTGGCGTTCAGCGTCGCGCTCGGCCTCGGAGGGTATCTTCTCTGGTTGGCTAGAAGCCTTCGCACCTACCGCGCCTTCACGAGGGTGCTACAGCGAGGCGGCCTCTACCCCAAACAGCCGACCGCGAAAGGCTTGAGGGCGTACTCCGATGAGCAGCTGCTCGCCCTTCGCTCCCGCTATGAGAACCTGACCGAGGGACGACTCAAGGGCCTCTTTGAGGCAACGTTTGGGTTTCATGCAGACGACTCGTTCGCCTTGGGTCCGTTGAGCGTGCTGCCGGGTATGTTCGAGATGAACGCTCTAAGAGTACAGTGGGAGGCTAACCTGATCCTCAACTCCGAGGTACAGCCGGAGATCTCCTGGTGGACCGAGAGCCGGCACGGGCTTCTACCCCGGAAGCCAGACGAGATGCGCAAGCTCATCTACGCCCTGCGCTACACCGAGGACTCCGTGCGCGCCCTAAAGCGCCGCTACGGCTACCGGGCCGATCACTGGCATACCACCGTCCCCGAAGGCAAACTTTGGGACGCCGTTCGGGACTACGAGGATGCCCGCCGCATTCAAGCCGCCCTTTACCGCAAATCACGCGTGTAAGGTAACGGGCCGCTCGAAGGACAGTCTCTGGCTGTTCCACAAGCGCTATAGCATCAACCTCGCTCGAGAGCATCCTCAGTACACGGGCTGCTCAGATAGACATCCGCTACGCTTCGTGCGTTGCGCCCGTCTGCAAGCAGGATCTCCCTGTTTACACTCTCTTCAGGCTGTATTAGGTCAGGCACCGCGAGCAGGATATTCCCGGTCTTTGGCTCGCCGGTTGCGTTCTCTATGCCTTCAATTTCACAGTTACCCTTCCCCCCACCGTTTGCTCTTGCTGACGCGCGATTGTGAGATCGAGCCGGAGACAGAAGCTCTCTGAGCCGATGGACTAATATCCCGCGCAGGACAACAAAGCCCGCGAGGAGAGGCAAGGCACGCCCGCCTTTTTTGGGCGTATGAGATACTGATACCCCGCAGAGAGGGCGTACAGCTATACTACCGGTGCATCCGAGAGCAGGATCGGGGCCGGCAAAGGATAGGAAAGAGATCAAGACGAGGGCTGGGAGGAAATATGGCTGAGTCTGTAAAGCCGGGAGGTACGTACAAGACCCTCGACGAGCAGCGAGAAGCGCTCTCTCCGGCAGAAGAGCGATTCGAGCGTCTGCGGCAGACTATAGGCCTCTTACTCGGGCCCGTCGTCTTTCTCGCGCTGTACTTCGCACCCTTGCCGCTGGAACCCGCGCAGCAGGCCCTGGCGGCGATCTTCGCTTTCGTTATCGTCTACTGGCTCACGGAGCCGATCCCGATCCCCGTAACGGCGGTCCTGGGCATAGCAATGTGCATACTCTTCGGGGTGGGCTCGGCGGAAACGGTCTTCGGGGCCTTCGCG
>DASQMR010000165.1:0-2449 GCA_035645375.1 Rubrobacteraceae bacterium | reverse complement strand
GAAATCGCGACAGCGAAGGTCCATTGCCGTTCACTCCGAAGTAGTTGAAGTGCCCGGTCGCGCGCCGGACGAGCGCGGAGTGCTGCTCCTTTACCGGCAGGTGCCGGTGGCGCCGGCACCAATCGTAGGCGGCCTGAATAGACCTCCTCATTCGCGCACTCCTCGTCTTGCACCACATCTCCCACCGCCCTCGTCGCGTTCGCCTCCAATACAGCGTAAACCCGAGGAAGTCGAAGGTAGATGGCCCCTTGCCGCCCTGCTGCTCGCTCGACGGTCGGCGGAAGTCGAGCAGCCGCGTTTTGTCCGGGTGAAGAGTCAGCCCATAGCGCCCCATCCGCTTGCCCAGCACAGCCATGACCCGCTCCGCATCCTCTTTCCGCTCGAATCCTAAGACGAAGTCGTCCGCATACCTAACCAGGAGCGCTTTGCCCCCGAGGCGCGGCTTCACATCGTCTTCAAACCAGCGGTCGAGCACGTAGTGCAGATAGACATTACCAAGCAGCGGCGAGAGCACCGACCCCTGGGCCGTTCCTCGCTCCGGCGTCGAATATTCTTCGCCGTCGAGGACGCCCACGTGCAAGCACTTGCCGATGAGACGAAGCATCGACCCATCGGTGACCCGAAAGGACAGCATCTCCATCAGCGCTTTGCGATCAACGCTGTCAAAGAAGCTCTGGATATCCGCCTCGATTATCCAGCTTACCTCACCGTTGTAAACCGCTCGGTTCAGGGCTCGAATCGCGTCGTGGGCACTGCGGCCGGGCCGGAATCCGTACGAGCTATCAAGAAAGTCCTGCTCATAAACGGCTTCGAGCACCTCTCGCGCCGCCTCCTGGACGAGTTTGTCCTCAAAGGCGGATATCCCAATCGGACGTGTCTTCCCCTTCTCCTTTGGAATATTGACACGACGAATCAGCTGATGCCGGTACCGCTTCGACTTCAGCCTCTCGTGCAAGTCCTGGAGCCTCGCCCCGAGATCCTGCCCGTACTGCTCCTTCGTCATACCATCCACACCCACCGCCGCATCCCCCCGTAGCCGGCTGTAGGCGCGTTCCAATGCGGGCACATCAATGAGATGCGCCAACGAGTGAAATACTGCCTCGGGCTCTCTCCTCGCTCGCTCTGCTACCTTTGAAAGTTCTGGTGACATTGGTTCCTGTATCCATGCACAGGGAATGGTTCCCTCTCAAAGACCTCATCCACACGGGCCGCCTTTGCTCCGGTGGCTTTGCTCGCCAGGCATTTCCCACCTTCATCGCTCATATTCGGCCCTCCGACTCCCTTCTCCCCTGCCACCTCGCTGTGGTTATCCCTCGCTTCGGTGGGACTCGTGCACCACACGCTTCTTCTTTGCGGGGCCCTTCGCCCGGCTGGCTCGTCGTGCGTGCGGCCGACGGCGAGCGCATCGGAGATTGGTTACCGGGTCTCCGTTTCACCGGTTGCTTTCACGAGCGAGACAAGGGTCTCCCAGGTGCCTGGGTCGTCCTCTTTGTGCGCGCCATGGTCAACCACCCCGCCGGATCCACCTCTCCTGCCCATACCGGATTCGATGGTGTTGTCTTCAAGGCCGGCGTCCTCTGGACACCCGGAGTATCAACGTTTTCGGAGCTGTATCCCCACGGCTCACACACTCGCGTGCCTACGCTTCGCCACTCCCGTTACCGAGACCGGCGCAAGGCTCTCTACCGGCTGGTGCGGGTCCACCTTTGCCGGGCGGGTTTCGCACCCGCTGGACGACGCTTCAGAATTTCAAGAAGTCATCGCATCCTTCCATCCTTTCTGACCAGCCTTGCCTGGTCGCACCGCCGGTACATCGTAACGACGCAGGCGCCGCCGAGGCCGAGGTTATGCTGGAGGGCCACCTTGGCCCCCTCCACCTGGCGCTTGTCGGCCGTGCCGCGGAGCTGCCACACGAGCTCCGTGCACTGCGCGAGCCCGGTCGCCCCGAGCGGGTGCCCCTTCGAGAGCAGCCCGCCCGACGGGTTCACCACGAAATCGCCGCCGTACGAGTTATTGCCCTCCCAGATAAACTTCTCCGCCTCGCCCTCCTTGCAGAGACCGAGCGCCTCGTACGTCAGCACCTCGTTCGTCGTGAAGCAGTCGTGGAGCTCCACCACGTCCACGTCCTCGGGCCCCACCCCCGCCTTCTCGTACACCTGCTTCGCCGCGTTCTTCGCCATATCGAAGCCGACCATCTTGATCATGCTTCCTTCCTCGAAGCTCGACTTATAGTCCGTCGTCATCGCCTGCGCCGCGATGTAGACCGGGCTCGCGATCCCCTTCTTCTTCGCGAAATCGTCCGAGCATAGGATGGCCGCGGCGGCGCCGCACGTGGGCGGGCAGCACTGATAGCGCGTCAGCGGATCGAACACCTCGTCCGACGCCAGGATCTCCTCCACTGTGAGCGGCTGGTTGAAGATCGCGTACGGGTTATTGGCCGCGTGCTTGC
>DASQMR010000164.1:0-37623 GCA_035645375.1 Rubrobacteraceae bacterium | reverse complement strand
CTGGAGGGCCAGCCGGAGTTGTTGCGCCAAGGCCCACAACCAATCCTGCACGAGATCATGGATCAGATAGTGGATGATTATGAACCGGTAATTGAGGGCTTAGGGACAGACATTCAAGAGGTTGAGGGCGAGGTCTTTGGTGGAAACGCAGGTGTCTCGCAGCGGATATACGAGCTCTCGCGAGAGCTGGTGCAGTTTCAGCGAGCAACAAGCCCGTTGGCAAGGGCATTGGAGCGGGTTGCTGAAAGCGACGAGCATGACATCGATCCCGAGGTAAGGAGCTACCTACGCGACCTCCATGACCGTGTCTTGCGAGTGAAAGAGCCGGCCGAGGGTTTCCGCGAGATGCTCTCTGACATCCTTGTAGTGAACCTAACCCTTATAAGCGTACGACAGAACGATCAAACCAAGAAGATCAGCTCCTGGGCAGCGATCCTTATAGTCCCGACGCTTATTGCGGGTATCTACGGCATGAACTTTGATTATATGCCCGAGTTGCACTGGACCTTCGGCTACCCATTCGCACTAGCGTTAATGGTGTCGATTAGTGTAGGTCTCTACGCTGTCTTCAAACATGTCGAATGGTTGTAGTCTAGACAGGCGCTTCACTTTTCCCGAGAACCACCAGAAAGGGCAGCTGAGTTCTCCTAAAACACACCTTATAGAAACTGTCTGGAAGATAGCCAGGGAGAACCATTGTGCACATTCTCGGTGTCACCGAACGGCCGGTCGAGGCTTCTTCATCCCCATTTGGCGGCGCTTGGAGCCTCGATTCGGTACCCATTCCGCTTTTCCAGACAGTTTCTCCCGGCAGTTCGGTGAATAAGGGGTAACGTGCTTAGAGCAAGAAGACAGCCCTTGCCAACCGTGTTTCTATCGGTAAGAGTCAAAGTGTTAGGTAAAGTGAGGTAGAGGCTAAGAACTTCGTCCATAGTCAAGTGGTGGATACACAAACCACCAACCGACCTTAGATAACCTCTTCGCTGCCCGCCCGAAGCACACCTCTTGCGCCCTCGGCCAGCAGTGCGCTGAACCGCAACTCGGATGTGTTTGTGTTTTGAAACCAGTGTAGTGGACGGCGACGCCGTCAAGAATTCCCCGTCGTCGATGCGCCGTCGGGCAGCAGGGCGTGGAACTGTAGTTCAGGAGATTTTGTACTTCATACATTGATAATGGTCGCGGGACAAGTATAGAGGCCGTTAATCGTGTACTTTAGAGCTTCGCCAGCCAGTATGAGTGAGCTAAGTACGGGGTACAGCAGTGATGCACTCCACCTACCGGATGAGGAACTGGAAGGCCACCATCGCCGCGACTGCGAACGTAACCACGACGGCGACGAGGTTAGCGGAGGTTTCCTCCAGGGCATCGGGGACGAGTTCGGAGAAGACCATCCAGATCATCGCTCCTCCTGCAAACCCGAGGCCGATGGGCAAGAGCGGCTCGAAGAGCGCCACAAACAAGAACGCCGGAACAGCCATCAAGGGTTGAGGAAGGCTTGAGAAGATGCTCCAGAGGGCTGCGCGACCTATGCCCACGCCGCGCGGCACGAGTACGAGGCTTATCGCAAGCCCCTCGGGAATGTTATGAACGGCTAGGGCTAAGCTGATAAACAAGCCGAAGGCTTCCCCGCCTCCAAAGGAGACCCCGATCCCGACCCCTTCCGTAAACGAGTGTAGGGTCATAACGCCAACGATTAGCAGCGCCTTACGGGCGTCAAGGCCGCCCATCTGCGCGAAGACTACCGGATGCTCTTCGTGCTGGATCAGGGTGCGGGTGAGCACGATGAAGCCGAGGCCAAGGACCACTCCGATTAGGGCGCGCCACAAGCCGTAGGCTACGCCCTCGTAGATGAGCCCGAAACTGGCGGCGAGCATGAGGCCGCCCGCTAGAGCGTTGGAAACACCGAGCCAGCCGCGGGTGAAGTCCTTGACGAAGAGGAAGGGCAGCGCACCAATCCCCGTAGCGACCGCTGTCAGCAGCGCGAGGAGAAAAACCTGCAGGGGCTCGACCATCATCGGAGGCTATCGGTCGAGGCTCATCACATCCCTATCTGCTGCTCGCGCGGAAAACCAATACCGGGCCTCTCGCCGCGTGCAACACCTTGGTGGAGACGCTGCCAAGCGTCGCCCGACGGACCGCACCCAAGCCGCGGCTTCCGACAGCTATGAGAGCGTTCTCCGGGACGCCTCCTTCTTCCGCGGCCGAGAGGAGACAGACGGTAGGGTCGCCGGAGGATATACGTACTTTCGGACGAGATCCCAGCAGCTCCTCAATCTCCTTCGCCCTTGCCCCCAGCTCCCTCTCCCGGGTCTTGAACGAGCCCTCGTCGTCGAGCATGCGCGCAGTGACTTCGTCCTCATCGACGTCCACCTCCATTAGCGACGGGTAGGCTTCGACGAGCAGGCCCTTCGCACCGTAGAATCCGCCGACGGCAGCTGCCAGCTCCCCGGCCTTCCTCGCCTCCTCTGATCCGTCATCCCCCAGGATTACCCTCTCTAGCGGCCACGCAGACTTCCCTCCGCGCATCACAAGCACGGGGGAGTGAGCATGGCGGACGACGCCCTCAGAGACGCTTCCCATCACTATCCTACCCACGGACCCGTGCCCGCGGCTGCCCAGGACTATAAGGCTCGCCCCCATCTTCTCAGCCGAGCTCAAGATCATGTCCACCGTCCGGCCTTCCTCTAGGTGCGCCTCGGCGACGTCTCCGCCGGCGCCCTCTATGCTCGCTACCTGCTTTGCGAGTAGCTCCTCAGCCGCCTCCTTAAGCTGGGACCTTATAAAAGACTTAAAGTGGGGGGAGGGTACCGAGTGCCAGGCGTGAACGACGTGCAGCTGGGAGCCGGATCGGGCCGACAGATCAGCGGCGGCTCGGGCGGCTAGTGCCGCGTCCTCCGAGCCGTCGGTGGCCAGGAGTACCTTCTCTGGAAGTGTGCTCATGCAGGTCTCCTTTTTAGCTTACTTCGCACCACACTACTAAGCTGGGGGGCGCGGGTGGATCAGTATAGGACCCTTCGCGGCGTGCAGAGCCTTGGTCGAGACGCTGCCGAGCCTGAGACGCCACACCGCATCGAAACCGTGGCTTCCCACGGCCACGAGGGTCTTTTCTTCGACTCCCTCTCCTGCTGCTTCGAGGATGCAGCCTACGGGGTCGCCCACCGAGATCCGCATCTTCGGCCGGACCCCGACTGAGCTTTCGATCTGTGCCGCTCGCTCCTGGAGAGCCTGCTCTTCCCGCCGTAGCTCGTCATCGACGAGCCGAGCGTCGAACTCGCGTCCTTCGGTATCTTGCTCTGGGAGTTGGGGGTAGGCCCTTACCAGCAAACCCTTCGCATCGTAGAGTCTCCCGATGGTCGCCGCCAACTCACCCGCGCCCCTCGCCTCTTCGGAGCCGTCGTCCCCGATTACGATTCGCTCCGGGGGCCAGGCATCCGCTCCCCCGCGCATCACGAGCACTGGACAGGGGGCGTTACGAGCGACGCCTTCTGAGACGCTGCCCATCACCAGACGTTTGACGGGTCCAAGCCCCCTGCTGCCAAGCACAATCAGGCTCGCCTCAAGCTCCTCGGCGAGATCGAGGAGCTCGTCGACGATCTGGCCTCTCTTTAGGTAGACCTCGGCTACCTCGCCCCCACCATCCCGAACACGCTCGGCCTCCTCGGCGAGCAACTCCTGACCTTGCCTATCCTGCTTGTCCGGAGCTAGGGAGTAGAGCTCCGAAGTTATCCCAGGGTAGGCGTAGCGAGGAAACCGCTCCAGCACGCGAACGATGTGAAGCTCCGAGCCCATAGCCTTCGAGAGTTCCATCCCCGCCTTAGACGCAAGCCTGGCGTCAACGGAGCCGTCGGTCGCTAGTAGGACCTTAATCAAGGTAGCGGCCATCTCGACAAACCTTTCACGTATCGTGGTCGATTCTCACGCGCGGTGCGGCCCCGCCTTCCCCATGGGCGGTTGGGAACCTTTTCCGCTTCTCTCTCACCGAACCACCAACACCGGGCAAGGGGCGTAGCGGACCACTGACTCTGAGACGCTACCCATCACGGCCAGCTTTATAGGATCGTGGCCGCGGCTGCCCAGAATGATGAGGTCGGCGTCCAGTTCCCCGGCGAGGTGTATGATCTCCTTGTCGGCGCGGCCGAACTTGGCGTGGGCCTCCTCAATTTCGCCGCCAGCCGCCTTTACCTTCTCCACTTCCTGCTCTAACCTCTCGTGCGTCTCGCGCTCGACGCTCTGGCGTATCCTGTCTTTGAACTCCTCGGGGTCAACGACCTTGGAGCCCGGTGGCACGTAGACGTCTGGCACATGCCCCGCGTGAACGACATGCAACTCTGCGCCGAGCTTGTCCGAAAGCCCTGCCGCCATATGAGCGGCGCGTTCGGCCTCCGCCGAGCCATCAGTTGCTAGTAGTATCTTCTTCGGTATATCGTTCATGGCATTGAAACCCTTTCTTTAACGTCTCGTGTTTTTCGTCGATGTGGTGCCCACCGCGTCATCTCCGTTAGCGGGGCAAGGGTCATGTACGGCGCTCCTATGGTAGATCTACTCGAGTCGTCAAGGGTCGCGGACGAGGAGCACGGGACGTCTGGAGTGGTGTAGCACCTTCTCTGATTCGCTCCCGAGAAGGACACGCTCCACGCTCGACATCCCTACGGACCCGACGATTATGAGGTCCGCCTCGACTTCCTCCGAGGCGTTAATTATCGCCTTGTGGGGCCTACCCCGTACCATCATTTCCTCGCACTTGATACCTCTCGCTTCGGCTATCTCCTTGACGCTCCCCAATGCCGCTCTCCCGGCCCTCTCTAACTCCTCAAGAGCCTCGCTGAAATGTATGCCCGTGGTGCGGAACGCGCGATCCGCGTCCACGGCGTTCAGCGCGAACAGCTTGGCTCCGAGGCTCTCGGCCAGGTACACGGCGTGGCGGGCGGCCCGCTCAGAACACTTCGACCCGTCCGTTCCGAGCAGTATCTTCGAGTACCCGGTTCCCTTCCAAGCCTCTACCGTTCCCTCTCTCGTCTCCACGTGCTTCGCCTCCTTCTTCCCGCCTTCGCGAGATAGATTGTCTCCCATGGACCGAACCGCGTGCCCCTGTCTCGTCGCCACAGCTCTCTTCGACCTAATTATGGACCGAGCAATCACCGTACGCCCGCCACCGAATCTACCGGTCCATTGTCGCTCAGTCGAGGGCGCCTCGCCCTCTTGGCCAAGCCTCGGCTTTGCGGCATTACCTTTTGCCGGAGACCGCTGCATGACATGCTCCTCTCTGCTGAGCAGTGGTCCGGCATGGGCGGCGCTCGCCCTGGGCTCGCGACGTGCTTCTTCCTGCTTAACTCGAGCTCGTTTCAGTCGCTTAGACCTGCACGATAGACGGTTGCTCGTCCGTTTGCTGGGCTCCACTGCGGACTAGGAGGACCGGGCAGTGGGCGTGGCGGACCACCGAGTCGGAGACGCTGCCCAGGAGCGCTCGCCCGACGGCACTCAGGCCCCGGCTCCCCAAGACGATCAGGCCAACGTCGAGCTCCTCCCCCGCCTTGACGATCTCCTTTTCCGGATCGCCGAGCGCGATATGCGCCTCCTTCACCACGCCTCCCTCTGCCTCGATAAGCTCGACCTCCCTTCGCACGAACGCCCGGGCCTTCTTCCTATACCGCTCAAGGAAGTCCTCGCTCACCTCCCAGTCCTCAGGACCTTGGTAGGGCATGTACGACACTAGCGGCGCGGTCTCCCACACGAAGAGGACGTGCAGTTCCGAACCGGTAGCAGCCGAGATCCTGGCGGCGTCCCTGGCAGCGGCCCTCGATTCCTTCGAGCTGTCAACGGCCAGTAGAATACTGCCCGGCAGATGCTCTCTCTCGCCCCCGTCCCCCCGCACTACGAGCACAGAGCCGTGAGCGTGACGGACCACGCTCTCCGAGACGCTCCCCATCAAGGCTCGCTTGAGTGGACCGAAGCCTCGACTCCCGAGTACCACGAGGCCCGCGTCCAATTCCTCGGCCAGCCGCACGATCTCGACTTCGGGACTACCGACTCCGACATGGGCCTCCGCGACTTTTCCAGTAATCCTATCTATCTTCTCGACCTCCTCGTCGAGTTTCGCGCGGGCGTACTGCTCAGCACGTTCGCGCAGCCTGCTCTGAAACTCGGGGTCGATTAGCTCGGCCTCAGAGAGAGCATAGGCGCCAGGCATGCGCCCCACGTAAACGACATGCAACTCCGAGTTCAGTCCATTCGCCAGTGCGACAGCCATCCGCGCGGCACGTTCGGCCTCCAGAGATCCATCGGTTGCTAGCAATATCTTGTTAGCGAATGCGCTCATGGCTTCCTCCTTGAAGCGGTCCGGGTTTCTAACAGTAACCTTTTGGACGCTAGCTTCCCTCCAGGGTAGACAAAAGTTCCAATGTCCAGGCCCTGATCACTTTCTCAAAACTCCGTTTCTCGTCAGGCCCCACTCGGCACTCGTCTCTACGGGCGGCCAGAAGGGGCAGGCCCTGAGGGCTGGCCGCGAGGATCCTGGCACACTCCCCCACATCCAGGCGCCCCACGTACTCCTCTATCTGGTGCTCCCCTCGGATCGTCGTCTGAGCCCTCTTTATGTGCCGCAATATCATTTGCTCGTCCAAGCCTTCCAAGACCTCTAACCCTCCTTCAGGCTTCAACACGTCTACGCAGTCAATGTACTCTATGCAGTTACAGGACGGTAAGTAAACTACCGAAGCATGCCGGCGAATAAAGGGAGGTAGTGCAGATGCAAGCTTCTCAAGAAGAGGCGTTGAGAGTCCTCGGGGAGGCCTTTGGGGATCGTTTGAAGGGGGGGGCGGTCCAGGGAGGAGAGAAACCTTTCGATGGACCCCTGGCCTCCGTCTACCCGAAGAACGCTGAGGAGGTGGAGCTGCTTGCAAAGGTGACCACGCGTTACTCTATTGCACTGCTCGCGCAGGGCGCCGGTACAGGTCCTGCAGCCACCCCGCAACCGGGAAGCATCTTGGTTCGCTTCGATCTCATGCGTGGATTGCAGATACGAGGCTCCGAAGAACTCTGGATCAGGGCGGAGCCAGGAACGTCGTTGCTGGAGCTGGACAACAATTTGCGCGCCCGCGGTTGGGGGCTTGCGGTCTACCCCACCAGCGCCCCCAGAGCCACGGTCGGAGGCTGGCTTGCCCTGGACGGCTTAGGGGTGGGCTCCTTCGAGTACGGGTGGTTGAGCGAGAACGTACTTTCGGCAGACGTAGTGCTGCCCGGCGGAGAGCGCCGGACGTTGCGGGGGGAGGAATTGAGCTCTCACGCCCAAGCTGGAGGGGCTGCGGGGATCGTGGTCGGTGCGACGCTCAGGACCCGCCGCGCTGAAAAAGACGTACCCTTCGGTATAGCCTTCGACAACCTGGAGGACCTCGCGCGAACCATCACCAGCATCCAAGCGGCGAACGTCCCGCTCTGGCATCTGGCCTTCGTGAACCCCACAATGTCACGCGCCAGGGGTCTTGGGAAGGATTATCTGCTCTTCGGGGCATACTCAGACAAACAGGCCGCGTATGCTACTGAGGGCCTTCGGGGCGCGTATGGCCCACGAGGGGGGCGCATGCTTCCAAGGGCCGATGCGTACCGTGTGTGGGGAGAGAGGTTCTTCCCGGTGGCTCCCTCTCACTCCACCCCCACCCCAGAACGCAAGCTTATCTGCCTGACAGAACTCGTGGAAGCTCTGGGCAGTACACAGGATCGCCCGGAGGAGAACGCTGTACAAGGCACCGTATCCCGGTCTGGGGAGGTGCTCCTACTAACCTTCGACGCCCGCGACGAAGGCTGGGTTCAGGATTACAGGGATATACAACACGAGCGGGGGATGTAGAAGACTTGCAATTCGCCGCTCCACCGGTGAGCAGAAGTGATGTCCGCTATTGCTTACGTTGCTTTTGACCTTAGCGATCGTTCGAGGCTGCTCCTCCGCCGGAAACCGCCTTGTGGGTGTTCGCTCAAGACAAGCCGGGTATTCTTCTTTCTGGAAAGCAGAACTGTATACTGAGGGTGAGCAGGTATAGCCACCATTAAAGGGGTGAGCATGCCCGACAGCACAGAACACGCTACTGTGCTTCCTACGGCGGTTAGAAACCTTATCGAAGCCCATACAGGCGACGCAGTGTTGACGAACGGAGGTACGAACGCATGAAGCGTTCTGCAGAGCTCAGGGAACTGTCGGACGACCACCATCAGGGGCTGGTGCAGGCGCGGCGGCTTAGGAAGGCAGCCGCGGGCGAGGAGGTGGGCCCACTCGAGGAGACCTCTAGAACCTTCCTGGAGTTCTGGCAGAGAGAGACCAGTGGTCACTTTCGCAGGGAAGAGGAGGCGCTTCTGCCAGTCCTGGCACGGTACAGACAGGACGTACTAGACCGCGGACCCGTGGTGAAGATGCTCGGACAGCACGCGAGAATCCGGGGTCTCGTCATGCAGCTCAGCGACGAGTACGCAGGTCATGACGTACGGTCCGAGACACTCGGGGAGATAGGTGAGCTGCTAGAGGCTCACATACGGCTTGAGGAGCGGGAGGTCTTCCCCATGATCGAAGAGGTCCTCCCGCAGACGGCGCTCAAGGAGGTGGCCTCCCGGCTCGCGGTCAAAGAAGCCGGACCGCACATCGAGCCATGGGTGCCGACGGAAGGCGGCCTCTCCTACAACCCCTGGCCGGGACCGGGCGGCAGCGAGGGTGGCGGCTGGGGCTGAAAGGTCCAGATGAAGAATGAAGTGGATAGGCTGGGAGATGGCGGTGAGGATTGAGAAGATCCTGTGCACCGTACTGCACGAGGCGCACGGGCAGCAGATGGAGGAGACGATCGATACGCTATCCGAGGGGCCGGAGGACTTCTATAAATAGCCTTTCACCAGCTCGTACTCGTCCCGGTTGGCGAAGAGCCGGTTGTACTCCATGCTGTTGCGGACCAGCTCTCTCTGCGCCTCCTCGGTTCCGGTAGTCGCGAGCGTCCACCACGCCTCGCTCGACGCCTTCTCGACCGGGGCGAGGCGCTTCTCAAAAGAGGTTATAAAGCTCTGCATGTCGTTGGGAGAGATCGTCACGGAGTGCTTGGCGGAGCGTCAGCGGCGTCCGCGTGCTGCTTCGTTACGGCGGTTGCCCAGGTAGATCACGGCGAGCAGAAGCACGATACCGACGGTGGCGAACTGCAGCAATCCTGCCGGTGCGTCTGAGCCTCCAACGACGAGCGCGGCTACGAAGACGAGCGCGAGGCCGACCCATCCGGCGGCCCTGTAAGCGAAGTACGCCGCCATGAGCCCTGCCAGGGTGTAGAGGATCGGCATGAGCGGCGCCAGCGCGGGCGCCCAGAGGGCGGCGAAGTCCGGCGGGATAGGCGTGGTCGCCCACAGCCCGATCTGACCCACCACCAGGAACGCTACCAGCGCCCCGAAGAAGCTAAACGCGCCCGTTCTCCAGTTGACCGGCTCCGGCTCGAAGTCTTGAGGCTCGTACCAGCGCGCCTCGCGCCGTGGCGCGCGGTTACGGCCACGACCCCGGTCTCCTGCATCGAGGGCCTCTTCTTTGCGGAACCTGTTGCGGAAACGCTCCCCGAGACCCGGGCCGCTGCTCTCGCGGGCCTCATGCTCGCGGCGCTTGGAGGAAACCTCATCGTCGAGCGAGCCGAAGTCCAGGTTGAGGCTGGCGAGTTGGTCGGCAGCATGGGCGAGGTCCAGGGCCTCATCGTGCTGGCGGCGGCGGGTCGGGTCGGAGAGCACGGCGTTCGCTTCTTGCAAACGGCTGAACTCGACCTCACTCCCGCCTGTACGGTCCGGGTGCCTCTCTTTGGCTAAGTTGCGGTAGGCGTTTTTGATCTCCGCCTGCGAGGCGTCGCGCGGGACGCCGAGTATCTCATAGTAGTTGATCCGGTCTGCCATAGTCCTTCTATTCTAACCTATCGGAGTGCCCCCGGAGCCCTTCCAGGGCTGCCTCGATCTCCACGAGACACCCCCCGTCAGGCTCCTGCTCCGAGGCTTCCTGTAGCGCCGTCCCTGCCTCCTCGCCCCCGATCTCACCAAGCGCCCAGGCCGCGTGTCCTCGCACCAGCGGCGACTCATCCTCGCGCAGACACTCGACGAGCGCCGGGACCGCCTCTGCAAGCCTCAGGTTTCCTGCGGCGACGCAACAGTTGCGTAGCAGCCCCGCCCGTCCGGGGCGGGTGAGGGGCGTCTCTTCGAAGCGACTCTCGAACTCCGCTTCTCCGCGTATGCCCAACACCTCTTCGATCTTTAAATACTGACCGGCGCCTGTATCCGACGAGAACTCGGGCCAGCGGCTAACGGTAGCCTTGCGTCTGTTGTACGGGCAGACCTCCTGACAGACGTCGCAGCCGAACGCCCAGTCACCCACCGCGCGACGCAGCTCGCGC
The DNA here is from genome assembly GCA_035645375.1 of Rubrobacteraceae bacterium. Classification (GTDB taxonomy): domain Bacteria; phylum Actinomycetota; class Rubrobacteria; order Rubrobacterales; family Rubrobacteraceae; genus Rubrobacter_F. The sequence goes on along the minus strand of DASQMR010000164.1, from coordinate 27,238 downwards.
GGGATCTCACCCCTGTTTTCGATCGTAAGGTACGAGATGCACAGCCTCGCGTCGACCACGCCGGGGGCCTTTATCGCGCCGGTCGGGCAGGAGGCCATGCAGCGGGTACATTTGCCGCAGGTTCCCGTACCGTGGACGTCGGGCTCCAGCTCCAGGTCCAGGATCAGGTCCGCTATAAAGAAGTACGAGCCGATATTCCCGTTAATCAGACAGGAGTTGCGTCCGAAGAACCCCAACCCCGCGTGCTGGGCCGCTGACCTCTCAAGAAGCGGCACCGCATCCGTGAAGGCGCGCGCTCTTATCCTCACGCCCAACGCCTCCTCCAACTCCGCCCGCAAGGCGCGCAGCCGCTCCTTTATAGTAATGTGGTAATCCTTCCCCCACGCATACCGGGCGATCCTGCCTCCGCCATCGGTGTTTTCGGGGTGATCCCCCGGGTAGTAAGAGACGCCCAAGGAGACCACGCTTCGGGCGCTCTTCTGTAGCCTCTTCGGCTCGGAGAGGAGTTCCGCCGGACGATACATATAGCCCATGTCGGCGGCCATCCCGGCCTCCTGCCACTCCTTCAGGCGCTCGCCGCCTTCGGTCAGAGGCTTAGCACCCGTCACCCCAACGAGGTCAAAGCCCTTGGCGCGCGCCTTCTCCTCCAGGATCCGCTTTGCCTCACCTGGCCTCGGCGCGCTTTTCTGTTCTTCTCGAATGGCCATTCGTCCACCGATTGTAGCCGTCCAGGGGCAGGAAGAACGTGAAATCTCCGCTTACTTTTATAAGCAGAACGGACCTGAGAATTCAAAGAAGGGTAAAATGTTATGAGGATGGATAGGGGAGAAGAGATACAAGACATCCTGAGTTTGCAGGATGAGCTCATACGTCACCGGGCGATGTGGAACGTAGAGCCGTGGCTGGGTCTGGACATGTCTACGCCGCAGTTCAAGGCGCTGATCCTGATCTATGAGGAGGAGGGGGTCCGGATGCGCGAGTTGGCGCGCCGTCTGGGCGGCTCTTTCTCGAACGCTACGGTCCTGGTGGACCGGCTGGTAGACCGGGGTCTAGTCGAGCGTATGGCCGATTCCCAGGACCGCAGGGTCGTGCTGGTCCGAGTTACGAAGAACGGCCACCACCTCGTCGAGGAGCTTGTGACCTCCTGGCGGTCTCTCTCGCCTTCCCTCCTGAAAGCTCTGGATGCCGACGATCTAACTAAGGTCAGCGAGGCGCTCCGCCTTCTTGTGAGAGCAGCTCAAAGCAACAACCAATAGAGAGTCGCCCTTTGTGAAAGTTACGTGATCCTCGCAGCTCCTTGGGCGGAGCCAGGAGCAACCAGGGTCGTGAAGAGTCAATAATAGTATAGGTCGGTGCGCTTGAACCACAAAATCGCCGGCCACCCGGCTGCATCGCACGATGTCTACCGCTTCTCCCCTAAGACCCCGCCGGACCTGGCTGCCCTAGTTCCGGCCCTGGGACTTGTACCGGGAGTGGACTCGTTCGTGCTCCTCGACGGTGATGGCTGGGGAACACGGGTTCTCGCTTTTGGTCCGGAGTTGAGCCTGACTGTCGAGAACGCCTCTCCGTTCGACGCGCTGCGTCAGGTACTCGTTAGGGAAGGAAGCACCGGGCTAGATCACCCCTTACAGGGCGGCCCTGCTCTCTTTGGCTACCTCTCCTATGACGCGGCTCGTTACCTGGAGCGTCTCCCTGCTACCGCCGAGGAAGATCTGCGGTTCCCCGCCGCCAGGTTCATCATGCTCCGGTATACGGTCGGCGTTGGGCCGGATGGGGAAGCATGGGCCTCCATGCCGGCGGGAGAGAGCGCAGACTACTTTGTACGTACCCTGCGCGAGGCGCCGCCGCTCTCGGGCGCGATGCCTGACGGAACTCTCCGGGTCGCGAACTCTACACTGAGACGAGAAGAGTATGCACGGGCGGTCGAAAGGGTCAAGGAGTACGTGAGGGCCGGGGACGTCTTCCAGGTTAATATCTCTCAGAGGTTCGAGGTGCCGTTCGAGGGGGACCCGATCTCTCTTTACGGGGCTCTACGGAGAAGGAACCCGTCGCCGTTCGGAGGGATGATTTCGTTTCCGGGACTCGTAGCTGTCTCCAGCTCGCCGGAGCGGCTCATTAGCCTGCACGGACGGCGGGCCTCGACGAGGCCGATAGCCGCAACTTATCCTAGAGAGGGCGGAAGCGGGGCGGCGCTTCTACTCGATCCTAAAGAGCGAGCGGAGCACGCCATGATCGTGGACCTCGAACGCAACGACCTGGGTCGCTCGGCTGCCTATGGAACGGTGCGAGTAAAGGAGCTTATGGCGACCGAGGCCTATTCGCACGTGGTCCACATCGTCTCGGAGGTTGTCAGCGAGCTCGCCGATGGCCGCGACGCCGTGGACCTGCTCGCTGGGATGTTCCCGGGTGGCACGATCACCGGCTGCCCGAAGGTTCGCTGCATGGAGATTATCGAGGAGTTGGAACAGGTGCGCCGCGGACTCTACACTGGGTCCTTCGGATACCTGGGCCTCTCCGGCACAGCAATGGACATGAACATCGTTATACGCACCATCCTCCTTAAAGACGGCGTAGCCTACGCCCAGGCCGGCGGTGGTATCGTCACCGACTCGCTCCCAGCCCGCGAGTACCAGGAGTCGGTCAACAAGGGCACCGCCCTCCTAGAGGCGCTAGGGGCGGAAACACCCGGCGCATAGAACGATGAACCTCGTCTACTTAAACGGTTCCTATCTTACTCTGGAGGAGGCACGCCTCCCCATCACTGACCGGGGCTTTACATATGGGGACGGGGTCTTTACCACCCTAAAGGTCTCGGAGGGGAAGCCGCTCTTTCTGGAGAAGCATCTCACGCGCCTCGCCCGAGACGCGGCGGCTGTAAGGCTTACGGTGCCCATCGGAGAGATCGAGGCTGCGTGTATCGGGCTCGTCTCGCGGCTCGGCATGCAGAGCGGGGTACTAAAGGCTGTATTGACCCGAGGTGCTGGAGGGCGCGGGCTCTCAACGAAGAACGCCTCGGGATCTACCGTCCTCGTGAGCGCCTCGGCCCTTCCTCGACCGCGCCCATGCCTGCGCGCGCTTACCGTACCCGACGAGCGCGGGACACTCGCCGCCCATAGACCCTGAACTACTTGCCGAACGTGCTAGCGCTCGGGCGGGCGGAGGAGGCTGGGAGAGACGAGGCTATCTTCGTGCGCGACGGGTTCTTGCTGGAGGCCACGATCTCCAACCTAGTTGGCGTGGTTGACGGGAGGCTCCTGACGCCGCCGCTCGGAGGACGGGTGCTGGGAGGCGTCATCCGGGAGGTACTCTTGGAGGAGCATGTGGTCTTCGAAGGCGATCTGCCGGCGGGAACCACGGGGCCGCTCTACTGCGTCAACTCCGTGCGCGGGGTCGAGACGGTAGTCGAATTAGATGATCGACCTCTGCCTACCGACCCGGAGCCTCAGGACTTACTCGGTGAGATTCTTACGCGCCGGACGCGCCTCGGGGGCTTCCCTTGAACGCTGGGTTGGAGGACGGAAGCGCGGGTATAATGCGTCGTGCGTAGGGAGAGGAAAGATCGGAGTTGGGCCGCGATCCAACCAAACGGGAGACGGGGCTTCTGGTTCCTCACCTTGTCGGAGTTGCGGTACCCAGGAGAAGTTCCGGAAGGGAGAGGTTAGCGACATGGACACGCAGACTTCTGAGCAGAGCATTATTGAGGGTGTCAAGAAGCAACTCTACATAGGTGGAGAGTGGCGAGACGCGGCCGGAGGAGATACGCTCGCCGTCGAGGATCCGTCTACCGGTGAGGACCTCTGCCAGGTCGCGGATGCGCAGCCCGAGGACTCGTTGGCGGCGCTCGACGCGGCGGCCGAGGCCCAGAAGGATTGGGCCAAGCACCCGCCGCGCGAGCGCGGCGAGATCCTCAGACGCGCCTTCGAGAAGATCACGGAGAGGATGGAAGAGCTCGCCGTCCTTATGACGCTGGAGATGGGCAAGCCTTTAGCCGACTCGAAGGCGGAGATCACCTACGCCGCCGAGTTCTTCCGCTGGTACTCTGAGCAGGCCGTACGCATAGGCGGAAGTTACGCTATATCGCCGGACGGCGCGCAGAGGATCATCACCATGAAGCAGCCGGTAGGACCGTGCCTCATGATCACACCGTGGAACTTCCCGATGGCGATGGGTACGCGCAAGATAGGTCCGGCCGTCGCCGCCGGCTGCACGATGGTGATGAAGCCCGCCAAGCAGACGCCGCTCACGATGCTGGCGCTCGCGGAGCTACTCGAAGAGTCCGGCCTCCCCGCTGGGGTGCTTAACGTCGTAGTGGGCTCCTCCTCCAGCGACGTGATCGCCCCTATCATCTCCGACCCGCGCCTGCGTAAGCTGACCTTTACGGGATCGACGCCGGTGGGGCGGCAGCTTATGGAGCAGGCCTCACAGAACCTTCTCAAGGTCTCTATGGAGCTCGGCGGTAACGCGCCGTTCTTGGTCTTCGACGACGCAGACGTTGACACCGCCATCAACGGCGCGCTGGTAGCGAAGATGCGCAACGTCGGCGAGGCCTGCACGGCGGCCAACCGCTTCCACGTTGCGGACTCCATGGCGGACCAGTTCGCAGAGAAGCTCGCCGAGAAGATGAGCGCCATGAAGGTCGCGCGCGGTACGGAGGAGGGAACCCAGGTTGGACCGCTCATCGACGACGATCAGCGCGGCAAGGTCGCCGAGCTCGTCGAGGATGCTATAGGCAAGGGCGCGAAGGCGGTCGTCGGCGCCCAGAAGCTGGAAGGCAACGGCTACTTCTATCAGCCGACGGTGCTCAACGATGTGCCGAAGGAGGCCGACCTTCGTTACGAGGAGATCTTCGGTCCCGTCGCTCCGGTCTTCTCCTTCGATTCCGAGGAGGAGGCCATAGCCGCCGCCAACGACACGGAGTACGGTCTCGTCGCTTACGTCTACACGCGCGACTTCAACCGGGCGGTGCGCGTCATAGAGAGGCTCCAGACGGGGATGGTCGGTCTCAACCAAGGAATGGTCTCGAACGCGGCCGCGCCGTTCGGCGGGATCAAACAATCCGGCTTCGGCCGCGAGGGCGGCCTTGAGGGCATCGAAGAGTACTTGGAGACCAAGTACGTCGCGGTCAACCTCCCCGCGGAGGCTCCGTTTTAAGTAGACCGGCGTAGCGCTACAATCCTTAACTCTTAAGAGTGAACGGCATCTCTGTCGGGGAGGGTCGCGAAGGGTACCATATGTGGCGATGGTACCGAGCACCCGAAACAGGCCGTTAGCGCAAGGGGCCCCAGAGGGTCCCTTGCAGGCTAGCTTACCGGCGCTGCAGACGCCCAACCATCTCCTCGTGTTCAGCCCGTTACTGATCTCGCTGTTCGCAGCGGCTACCGTCTGGGCAGCCTTGCTGAGTAGTCTCTCCAGGGGCCTAGATTTACTCAATCGGCCTGTGATCCGTACTAGGGATGCCATAGGAGCGATCGCAGCTTCGTACACGGTGGCGCAAAGGCGAATTGCCAACCTGGAACCTGTTGCTCGTCGGGAAGTACCGGAGCCGTGTTGAGCGCTGGCGTACGTAACCGGCTACTCGCCCTAGGCGCACTCTGGGGGCTGCTTTTGGCGGCGGTTCCGGCCCTCGTGATGACGGCCCCTTATAGGCTCACCGGCTTTCTCATCGTGGCCCTGGTCTGCGCCACCTTGAGCGGATGCGTAGGCACGCTGGTGGCCGGGCGGCGGGCCGCAAGGAGCGGTAGACGCTCCGGAGTGCTGGGAGGGAGCGGGCTCGGGATGTTGCAGGGGCTCGCGGGCGGTTTGGTCGCTGCGCTGCTCTTGTGGGTGCTCATGGCGGTAACCACCTCCGGTTTCACGCTGCAAGACCCGGTCGAGCTCTCCGCTCTGATGAGGCCACGCGTCTTTCTGGGTAGCTTTTTCGTCGCCCTCTCGACCTTCGTGTACGCGGTCGCCGGCGGTCTCCTGCTCGGCCCCATCTTCGGAAAACTTATAGACCGCGCCGTCCGTTCGGGCAGGAAGGATGTCGGAGACGACGCCGGCGGGAAGGAGAACCTCGTTGTACGCTAAGCTCCTCGGAATAGGCGCCGTCTACGGCTTCGGGTTCGCCCTCGTAAAGTCTCTCTTCCCGACCCCGGTAATCCTGCTCCTGCTCTCTGAAGGGCCTAGTCCCGAGGGCAACCTCACGGTCCTCGCCAGCGTGTACATAGCCTCGGGCCTCATCGCCGGCCTCATCGGCGGGCCGATCTTCGGCCTCCTGCTGCTCGGTCGTAAGGGATCGGGTACCGAGGTTGGAGGGTTTAGCATGGTGCGAACCTCTGGCGCCGACCTCTGGCGCTCACTCGTCCTTAGCTTCGTCTTCGCCCTGTTGATCGGTCTTATCTCTGGACTCCTCACGATGGGCGCCTACCAATACGGCATCTTGCCCTCCGGCGGTACTCTCGACCCGCTCACGCTCATCCGAAGCTCCAATTTCTCGCCCGGCTACCCGCTTCTCGTCGCCTGGACCCTAGCACGCGACCTCTTGCCCGCTATGCTCGTCGGCCTCTTTCTCGCCCCCTTCGGAGGAGGCTTCCTCTACCGTTTCTACGCCTCCCGCCGCCCTAGGGAGGACAGCCTCCGCAACAAGCGGCACTTTGAGGACGAGTTTTAAGGCAGTATTTGGATTTCGGCTAGCGGGAAGAGGACGATAACGGTGAGAGTTCGGCGTATACGCCCTTGCCGCCGTTACAAAAACGCTAGTAGCTGAGCTAAGAACTTCTAGACGATGCTCACGAGTGGAGAGATCTTGCAATCCGTAAGCGTGATGTACTCGGGCGTTCGTGCCGGACGTACAAGGTATTCGAGGCAGTTTGCCCGGCATTCTAACTTCCCGCATGGAACCTCGACCGTACCCAGATCCTCTACTATGCGGACTATCGGATCTCGACCGTCCCCGGGTAAGGCGTCCCTGCGGCGGACGTATTCCCCCTCCTCGTACTGCTCCCGTCCGTAACGAAATACAGTCATAAGAGGATTGTACACTACTGGTTTGATCTAGATCACAGTTCACGAAGTGGTACTGAGATGATGCTGAACAAGGTGCGCTAGACCGGGGAAGCTTCGGAGTTTGGCCCTGAGCAGAGGCATGGCGCTGGTAACGGGGACGGGGGAGTAACCGGCCTTGTGAGCGGAGCGCCGCCCGGGCCGATGCTTGAGAAGCAGACATACGTTGTGTTCAAGGGTTCATCGAAACGTAAACGCGAATGCGCTTACGACAGAGGTCGGGCATAAGTGGATCATGGCAAACACCATAACCTCCGCCCGCTCAGTATCAGCTAGATGAAGAGAAGCCGAAGCGAGACCTGTCGTCGCCGTTTTCGGGGGCTGCGTAGGCTGGCCTTAGGATGTCATGAGGTTCGTGGCGTTTCTCGGCGGGGGAGGAGGCGAACCCTACTAAACGCACCAAAACCGTCCACTCTGAAGGTAGCTCTCTTCGTGCTTGAAGGTACGCTTTTAAGATCCGTACGTTACTATACGCTGAATATGAAGCCCTCCAGAAAGCTACTCGAGAGCTGCGCGAAACTCTTGCGCCGACCGTCCAGGGTGCTGTTCAAGAACGGAGACGATGACCTCCATGCCTACGTCCGGGGACCGCTCTACCCCAGGCCCCTCCTCTACGCGCTCCTGGCTCTCTTCGGTATCTCTGCCATGCTCACGATCGACTGGTTCGGCCTCTTGCTCCTCAACTTAGAAGGCGTCATTCTCCGGATGGGCATTCTCAACGTCCTTCGCGTGACCGCTGTCTTGATGGGCGGCGTCGCCGTCTCATCCATCCTTCTCGTCCCTCACTACAAGCGCCTCTACACTTACACCTCCGACGAGAACGTCTTCTTCACCCTGACCTTCACCCTCTCCTTCCTCCTTGGCAGTCCCTGCGCGCTCGTCGGGATCTTCGGGTAGAAGAGCGGCATCATGAGGGTGGAGAGGATCGACCACTTCGTTCTTACGGTCCGCGACATCGAAACGACCTGTGACTTCTACTCGCGTATCCTCGGGATGGAGGTCGAGGAGTTCGAGGGCGGGCGGAAGGCTCTCAGGTTCGGAGAGCAGAAGATCAACCTGCACGAGGTCGGCAAGGAGTTTGAACCTAAGGCCCGAGAACCCGTGCCGGGCTCGGCAGCTTTTGCCTTGTAAGCGATGTCCCACTCGAAGACGTGGCTAGGCACCTGGCCTCGTGCTGGATCGAGGTCATCGAAGGACCCGTCGAGCGTACTGGGGCGATGGGACAGATGAACTCCGTTTACTTCCGTGACCCGGACGGCAACCTCGTCGAGGTTTCTAGCTACTCTATACGTTAGACCTCGGGCAATATACCGGCAGGCTATGCGTTCGACTTGCCTTCCAGCCCCCGCTTGAAGGCGTCCCAGGCGAGTGTGGCGCACCGGATGCGGTTGGGGGTCTGCACTATGCCCTTGAGCGCTACGAGGTCTTCGAGCTCCTCTCTCTCCTCGGTGCGCATCATCTCCAGGAAGGCTTCGATCTCTGTCTCGGCCTCTTCGCGGCTCTTGCCGGGGAGGCGTTCAGCGAGCATAGAAGCAGATGCTTGCGAGATCGAGCAACCGCGCCCGGTAAAGGCTACCTCGTCCAGCCTGCCGTTTCCCAGGTTGGCGTAGACCGTCACCTCGTCGCCGCATAAAGGGTTGTTCAGGTGCTCCTCTATATCTGCGTTCTCCAGCTCACCCCGGTTACGGGGGCGCTGGTAGTGGTCGAGAACTATCTCCTTGTAGAGATTCTGAATCATGCGAGGAATTGTATCAGCCTAGGCGTGCGCGGCAGCCTGCTCTTACCCTACTCGAGTAGACCGTGGCGGCGGTGCCACTCCTCCAAAGATTCTTCGGGAAACTCTGGGAAATGCCGCTCGTTACCATTCTCGGGGATCTCACACCAGGGTGCCGCATAGTTGAGCATCAGGCGGACGCGTTCCGGAGGCTTCGGGAGCGGTGTGTCAACCGCCGAGGCGAAGGGGTGAACGAGTTCCGGCCATCGCGGGTCGTAGAGCCAGAGAAAGCTCCCGCAGAGCCCGCAGAAGCTGCGCTGCGCCGGACTCGTCTCAGTCTCGCCCGGCTCCCCGACATCATAGAGCTTCGCATTGTAGACGCGCAGGCTCTCTTCGCCCTCGATCTGCAGGGTATCGTAGGAGCCTCCGAGGTTGATAGCGTAGCCTCCTCCGCCGGCAGTTTTGCGGCAGATAGAGCAGTAGCAGGCCTGGTACGGGTAGGGCGTCTCCGACTCCACCCGAAACCTGACCGACCCGCAGTGGCAGGATCCTTCGAGCAGCACGCCGCTACCTCCTGCGGCCCCGGCCGCCCCCGATCTTAACTCGCTTGGGGTTTAGGGCTATATAAACCTTGCCGTCCTCGACCTTCAGCTCGTGGGTGGGGACGGCTTTTACCGCGGGGAGGCTCTTGGCCTCTCCGGTCTTCACGTCGAACTTCGCTCCGTGCAGGGGACATTTGATCTGCTCACCCTCCAGCCCACCCTCGCTGAGGTGGGCGAAGGCGTGTGTGCAGACATCCTCAAAGGCGTAGAGCTCGCCGTCCACGTTGCACAACGCCACCGGACGCCCCTCGACCTGGTACTGTTTCACCTCGCCGAAGGCGACCTCGTCGGCCTTTGCCAGCTTGTGGAACTCTGGCATCTCTCCTAGGCCGCCCGCTCGTCGAAGACCATGCCGATCTTACCCTCGATGGCCCGGTCGAGCTTCTCCTGAGGCCCTTGAGGGGGACGCGGCTGGTGATCTCCCCGAAGAACCCGAACACCACAAGTTTCTCGGCCTCGCGGCGCGGTATCCCGCGGCTCATCAGGTAAAAGAGCTCCGTCTCGTCTACCTGCCCCGTAGTAGACCCGTGCGAGCATTTCACGTCGTCCGCCATGATCTCCAGGTTCGGCAGACTCACCGCGAACGCTTCGTCGGTCCCGAGGATAACGTTCCTGTTCGTCTGATACGCGTCGGTCTTCTGAGCCCCCGGCTCGACCCGGATGAGCCCGGAGAACACCGTGAGCGACTCGTCGCGCAACGCGCCCTTATACAAGAGGTCCGAGTGGGCGTTGGGCGAGATGTGATCCTGCAAAGTGTGGTGGTCTATAACCTGGTTGGAGTCGGCGAAGTACAGCCCGAGCATCTCCGAATCGCTCCCGGGAGCCGTGAGCCCCGCTTCTACGTTCGTACGACTGAGCTGGGAGCCCAAAGAGATGACGAGGCTGTTAATCGTCGCGTCTTTCTCCGTAAAGGAGCGTATGGTGTTGAAGTGCAGCACGTTGCGCTCCCAGTTCTGCAAGGAGACGTAGCGCAGGTTCGCTCCCTCGCCGACAAAGAGCTCCACCGCCCCGTTGCTGAACGCGGGCTCCTCGTCATCGGCCGACGCGTACTCGTCGATATATGTAACCGACGCGCCCTCTTCGACGACGACGAGGGTGCGCGGCATGATCGATCCAATCACGTCTAGCCATCTGTAGCTCTGGATCGGGATCTCCACGTCCACCCCGCGCGGCACGTATAGGAACGACCCGCCGGAGAACGCAGCTGCCGAGAGAGCTGCGAACTTGTCGTAGTCCTCGGGCACAAGCTTGAACAGGTGCTCCTGCACGATCTCTTCGTGCTCTTCGAGCGCCGTGTGCAGGTCTGTAAAGACTACACCCTTGCGCGAGAGCTCCTCATCGATACGCGAGTAGGCCGTCTCGGAGTTGTGCTGTACCAGCAGGGCGGAGTTCTCCTCACCCTCCTCTATGAGCCTTTGGACGGCTTCGGGCAAATCTACCTCGCTAGAGACATCCGGGCTCGGGGCATAGGGGAGGAAGTCCTCTATCCTGACGTCGGAGATGTCCGTGTAGCGCCACGCCTCGTCGCGCAAGCTAGGCATCGGTAGCTTCTCGAAGGCGCGCCACGCATCGAGGCGCTTCTCGGCGAGCCACGCTGGCTCCCCCTTGAAGCGGCTGAGCGCTTCGACCGCCTCGGCGCTGATGCCCTTGCTCTTTAATATCTCCGGCACTTCCTGCTGCTGCATATATCCCTCGTCTCTCAAAAAAAGGGCGGGCTCTCCTAGAGCCCGCCCCACCAAGCCTACGCCAACGTTCTACAAGTGACGGTTAGTTAGCCGACCGAGCCTTCCATCTCCAGCTGGATCAGGCGGTTCAACTCGATGGCGTACTCAAGCGGAAGCTCCTTAGCGATCGGCTCGATAAAGCCGTTAACGACCATCGCCATAGCCTCCTCCTCCGAGAGCCCGCGGCTCATGAGGTAGAAGAGCTGATCCTCCCCGACCTTCGAGACGGTCGCCTCGTGTTCGGTATTGACCTTCTTCTCCTCGATCTCGATGTACGGGTAGGTGTCCGTACGCGCGTTCTCATCGAGGAGCAGCGCGTCACACTCCACGCGGCTCTTTGAGTTCTCAGCACCCTCGTGCACCTTCAAAAGCCCGCGGTACGTCGAGCGCCCGGTCCCCTTGGAGATGGACTTCGAGGTGATGAGGCTTGAGGTGTTGGGCGCAGCATGGACGATTTTACCGCCCGCATCCTGGTGCTGACCGTCGCCCGCGTACGCGACCGAGAGGATCTCACCGCGAGCACCCTCGCCCGTTAGATAGACCGCCGGGTACTTCATCGTGAGCTTGGAACCGAGGTTCCCGTCAACCCACTCGACCGTGGCGTTCTTCTGGGCCACGGCCCGTTTGGTCACCAGGTTGTAAGTGTTGTGCGACCAGTTCTGGATGGTCGAGTATCGGATACGCGCGTTAGGCTTGGCGATGAGCTCGACGACCGCGGAGTGGAGCGAGTTCGAGGTGTACGTAGGGGCCGTGCAGCCCTCGATATAGTGTACGTACGAGCCCTCGTCCGCGATGATGAGCGTCCGCTCGAACTGGCCCATATTCTCCGCGTTGATGCGGAAATATGCCTGCAACGGGATGTCGATGTGAACCCCCGGCGGTACGTACACGAACGAGCCGCCCGACCAGACCGCCGAGTTGAGCGCCGCGAACTTGTTGTCGTCCGGCGGGATGATGGTGCCGAAGTACTCGCGTACGAGGTCTTCGTGCTCGCGCAGGCCAGAATCCATGTCCATGAACACGACGCCGGCCTTGTCCCACTCCTCCTTCAAGGAGTGGTAGACGACCTCAGACTCGTACTGAGCGCCCACGCCTGCGAGCGTCTCGCGCTCGGCCTGCGGGATACCGAGACGCTCGAAGGTGTTCTTGATGTCTTCCGGCACGTCGTCCCAGGAACGCCCCTGGTTCTCCATCGGCCGGATGTAGTAATAGATCTCATCAAAGTCCAACTCGTTCAAGTTGCCGCCCCACTGCGGGGTCGGCTTCTCGTAGAACGACTCCAAAGCCTTCAGCCGGAACTCCAACATCCACTCCGGCTCGTTCTTGTGCTTGGAGATCATGGCGACGATCTCGGGATCTATACCCTTCCTCGGGGTCTTGAAGAAGTACTCCTCAGGGTCGCTGAACCCAAACTTGTACTCGTCGAGCCCGAGCTCCTGAATGGTTTTGTCTTCGGGCATTTGCTACTCCTCCTGTAACCTTGACGTTTCCTTAAGCGACGGAGCCAAACTCCTGCCGCACCCAGTCGTACCCCTTATCCTCCAGCGCGAGAGCTAATTCCTTCCCGCCCGATGTGACGATCTGCCCATTCAACATGACATGGACGCGATCCGGCTCAATATACCGCAGTATCCTATTGTAATGCGTGATAACTACCGCACTGAACTCCGGTCCCCGAAGCTCGTTAACGCCTTTGGAGACGACCTGCAAAGCGTCGATGTCCAATCCCGAGTCCGTCTCGTCCATAATCGCGAGTCTGGGCTCAAGCATGAGCATCTGAAGGATCTCATTACGCTTTTTCTCGCCGCCCGAAAACCCCTCGTTTAGATACCTCTCGGCGAACTTGGGGTCCATCTCCATTACGCGCATCTTCTCCTGCAAGAGCTTGTACATCTCCATAATGGAAAGCTCTTCTTCGCGTACGGAGTTGACGGCGGTTCGCAGGAAGTTGGCGACGCTTACACCAGGCACCTCGCTCGGGTACTGAAAGGCGAGGAACATCCCGAGCCTGGCTCGCTCGTCGGCCTCCAACTCCATGACGTCCTGCCCACGGAAGATAATGCTGCCGCCGGTGACCTCGTAGCGCGGATGGCCCATAAGGACGTTCGAGAGCGTGCTCTTGCCGGAGCCGTTGGGACCCATGATCGCGTGAATCTCACCCTCACCGACCTCGAGGTCTAAACCCCTCAAGATCTCGTTCCCGTCGATCTCCGCGTGTAAGTTCTCTATCTTTAACATCCAACCCCTACCATAATACGATGATACTTTGCTACTCTTACTATGGTCAATCATAGCACAAAAGCCCGCCAATACCGTGAAATCAGAAGCAGTAATCTTTCTTGAAAAAGTAGAAAATATGCTTATTTATGGGGATTACTGACAATATCTACCCTTACAAGATCTTAAATGCGAGCGGTTCGCAAAGGGAACCCGAGACAGGGCGTTTGTAACACTACCTCGGCCTCAGTCGGCAGGTTATTGGGAATGATTGTCAATAACCTACTGCTACGCGGGTAGAACGGTGGATTCTCCTGCATGTAGAGGTATGCTCTCCTTGGTGTTGCGGGAGAGGTAGCCGAGGGCCAAAGTGCGACCGTGTGAGGGGAGGGGGGCGATGCTGGTGATCCTGCCGACCACCTTGCCCTCCTGGGTTATCTCCGCGCCGGGGGAGGGGAGAGGTCCGTCGATGGTGAGGCGGTGGAGCATCTTGTTAGGGTGGCCGCGGTAGTGCATCCTCGCGACCGTCTCTTGGCCGGGGTAGCAGCCCTTCTTGAAGCTGACGGCACGGTCGAGTATGCCGGTCTCACCGGGGAAGTTCTCGGGGGTAATATCCGCGCCAAAACGGGGGACGCCCGCCTCGATGCGAGCGGTCTCGTAGGCTTCTGGACTAGCGAGGTTGGCCCCGAGGCCGAGGAGGTGATCTTTTGCGGCACCAACGGCGTTTGATGGCCCGATCAGGTCAAGCCCCGTCACCGGCATGGCGACTCCAGCGGCGAGCAAGGGGACGTCCCCGATCTCCAGCTCTTTCGACTCGTGCTCGGCGAGTTGGAGGTTGCCGAAGAGCTCTGTAGCGTGGGCGCCGTACAAGCCTAGGACGCGCCAGGGCTCGTCGCCTTCAGAGAGATCTTCGACCTTGACGCGGGAGAAGGGAGCGTAGCGGCCCAGAATCTCCATTGCGGCCAGAGCGCCTTCGGGCTCGGTGTCCACGAAGATGTTACCGTCCACTTTGAGGATGCGCAGATCGGTTTGGATGCGTCCCTTCGGGTTCAGGAGCGCGGCATAGACGCCGAGATTCGGCTCTTTCGGCACCTCGTTGGTCAGGATCGCGTTAAGCATCCCTACAGGGTCCTTGCCGGTGATCCGGAGTACGGTTCTGCCGGGGCGGGCTGTTAGCGTGGCGCCTTCTTTAAAAGAGCCGTAATCGGCGCGGGCATGAGCGCGTACCCGCATGTTTCCTGTATCGTCCATACGGACATTCTAAGCCATAGGTTAATAAACGAGGAGGTTTGTAGAGTGGCAAAGGTAGTAGTGCTCGACGTCGACGGAACGTTGATGGATACGAACTATCTGCACACGGAGGCTTGGGCGCGAGCGTTCGAGCAGTTGAATAGCCGGGTGCCGCGAGTAGATATACACAAGCAGATTGGCAAGGGATCGGACAAGCTCGTCCCGCTCTTCGTCGAAGGTGAGGAGGCCCAGGAGAAGGCGAACGAGTTGCACGGAGAGATTTACATGGAGACGCAAGAGCACGGCTTCCCGCTCCCGGGCGCGAAGGAGCTAATAGCCTCGCTGGTCGAGCGGGGCTACGACGTCTGGTTCGTAACCAGCGCCAAGCCGGAGGAGCTGGAGCATCACATGCAGCTCTTGGAGGCGGAGGGTAAGATCTCCGGCATCGTCAACTCTAGCGACGTCGAGGAGTCCAAACCCGCCCCTGATATCTTCGAGGAGGCGTTGCGCTGCGCCGGGTCCTCCCCCGAGGAGACCGTCTCCGTCGGCGACTCCGTCTGGGACGTCGAAGCGGCGAGCAAGGCCGGCGTGCGGACCGTCGCAGTGCTCTCCGGCGGGGCGTTCGATGAGGAAGACCTGCGTGAGGCCGGCGCGGTCGCGGTCTACGAGAACTGCGCCGCCCTGCTTGAGTCGAGCTTCCCTGAGTAACACGTCCGAGGTGACTTGACGCCGCTATTTTTGTATACTGCCGGGCGAAGTCGAAGTTGGGTTATGGTCACGAAGCGCCGCCCGTTGGACTAGGGCGGCGCTTCTCTGATACGGCCCGGAGAGAGAAAGGTGGGCTCAGTATGCCCCAAGGAACGGTCAAGTGGTTCAACGATGAGAAGGGCTACGGCTTTATCTCCCCGGATGAGGGAGGCGAAGACCTCTTCGTGCATCACACCGGGATAGCCGGCAGCGGGTTCAAGTCCCTCGAAGAGGGAGCGAAGGTCTCCTACGAGGCGACCCGTGGTAAGAAGGGCATGCAGGCGGAGAACGTTACCCCCGTCTGATAAGTTAGCCTAGACGGCAGCATGTGGGCCGGGTATTCTCGGCCCTTTTTGTTTGTTACTGGCCGCTTTCGAAGGCGGCGCGGGCGTCCGAGTAGACACGGGGTAGAGAGAGACCGGTCTCGTCGGCAAGCTGGACGGCATCCTCGTACTCGGGGGCCGCAACGAAGTTCTCCCCATCGAGGCTCCCGATCTTTATCCTGCAACTACCGTACGACAGGTTGACCTCTACGGTGCGCCGTTCGGCGACTATTCGTCCCACGCGATGTTGGCGAACCCCCAGGGAGCCGGTCTCGCGCATTAGGAGATGAGCGAACTCTTCCTGTCGTGCCCTCTTTACGAGCGCGCAGACCTTGTACGCGCCACGGCTCTTCTTCATGACTATGGGCTCCAGCCAAGCGTCCAGCGCGCCAGAGGAGAGCAGCTTCTCGACCGCCGCCCCTAGGATCTCACCCGGCGTATCGTCCACGTTGGCCTCCAATAGCGCCACGTCGCCGACCTCTCCCTCCAGCTCGCCGACCACAGCCCGCAGGAGGTTCGGGGCGTGCCGCAGCGCAGCCCTTCCGGTCCCGTAGCCGATGGCGCGGAGCGTCATGGGAGGAGCTGCCTCGGTAAACTCTCCTCCCGTGAGGCTCGCCATAATGGCCGCGCCGGTCGGGGTTGTCGTCTCGGTAGTCTCCTCGGTCCAGCGTATGCGCGAGCTCCTCAGCAACTCCAACGTCGCGGGCCCGGGGACGGGCAAGGGGCCGTGAGCAGAGGTAACGTTGCCGCTTCCCATGGGTAAAAGTCCGCAGCTTACGGTGTCTACATCGAGTAACTCGAGCGCCACGCAACTCCCGACCACGTCTACGATAGAGTCCACCGCCCCGACTTCGTGGAAAGTAACCTCCTCCGGCGGACGCCCGTGTACCGCGCCTTCAGCCTTGGCAAGGAGACGGAAGGCTGCTACGGCCCTGTGCGTAGCCCGCTCCGGGAGGTCGGCACGCTCTACCAACCGCTGAACGTCGGCAAGGCTACGATGGACATGCTGCTCAGGGTGCTTGACTGCGAGGCGGAGCGCCCACACCCCGCTGACCTGTATGGGATCTGTGTGGAGCGTGAACGGTACGTCCAGCGCTTCCGTTTGACGTGAGACCTCTATCAGAGGGGCGCCCGCCGCAACCAGAGCCGCGAGGACCATATCGCCGGCGGCGCCGCCGACGGGTTGGAAGTGCAAGTGAGTCGGCGCTCTAGCCCCGGTCGTCTTCCCGCCTGCCAGTGATTTTGCGGGCCGTTAACAAGGTTACGGCGAGAAGTACGGAGAAAAGAATGAGGGGGCGGGGATCACTCTTCACGGCGTCGGTGAGCGGGGCGGTGTCTCTGTTCTTGCCAGCCTTACGCGCTAGGTCGAACTGACTCTTGGCCGAGTCGACGAGCTCTTGCTGTTTGGCTCTTAGGTTCGCCTTGACCCGCTCCACGGCGTCGTGGATGCGTTGCCTGATCGTACGCTTTACCTGCTCGGCGACAACCTGAGGCTCTATGTGTCTGCGCAGATCCGTCATGTCCGGAGACATACGGCTCCGGATTTCGAACATTTCCCGCTCTATACGTTCTGGTCTCTCGCTCACGGCCTAAGCTGCCCCCTCAACCAATCTATGTTTTGTCGGAAGGCGGCCAGAGTCCGCTCGGGCCTTGGGTTCAGCGTCCGTAATCTGCCCGCTCCTATCCCCGCAAGGAGACCCCCGATCAACAGCAGTATAACAGTGATGATTCCTGCGGCGACCCACAAGGGGAAGCCCGCATACCACATGATATACATCCCCGTTAACAAGAAGAAGAGTAGGAACAGGAGCATAAATAGCGCCCCGGTTGCCAGAAGACCCACCGCGAGGCCAGCCTTCTTACCGACCGGGACGAGTTCCGCGCGAGCTAACTCCATCTGTTTGTTGACGAGCTCCTGCAGTTGGGGCCGGACGGTATCCAGTATCTCTTTGATACTTCGGTCGGAGGCCGGTGGGCCCTCTCTCAGTTCGTTGGAGAACCTCTCTACGCGTTCCTGCTGCTGCGCCATGAGCCTGCCCTTCCTCTCAAACCCGCGATATCTGCCACCATAATACCCTTATACCCACACCGGTAACCTTCTCCTGCATCCAAGATAGCATAAAGCACTTGTAGTGTTGTACTGGTGTACTATAGATGCTCGTGCCCGGCGCCTTTTGCCCGGGGGTGGACGAGCTTCGGAGGAGATCTGGAACTCTTCAAAGCTTTAAACATACAGGTCGGCGACGTCGTGGCCTTTGTGGGGGCTGGTGGAAAGTCTAGTGCGATTCTCCAGATAGTCAGCGAGCTTGTAAAGGTTGAAGTGCCGGTTCTCATCGCCCCGACCACGAAGATGTCCTTGAGCGAGGCCGAGAGAGTAGGATCGATCCTGGTCGCTGAGGATATGGAAAAGCTGGGCGCGGAGGTTGCGGAGGCACTTGCTAACGAAGGGGTCGTGGTCGCCGGAAGCGCCATGCTCTCGAAGAGGAGGTTAGGGGGCGTCGAGCCCGCGCGGATGCCCTCTCTGGCGCCTGAGCGGGGGGTGACGCTTGTGGAGGCCGATGGATCTCGCCGGCGTCCCGTGAAAGGCACCGCTGCCCACGAGCCGCTCCTCCCCGAGGGCACGACGCTCGTGGTCGCCGTTGGCGGACTGCGAGGCCTTGGCGAACCTGTAGACGAGGAGCACGTTCACCGCCCAGAGGTCTTTTCGAAGATCACCGGCGTAGGGCCGGGCCACACCATAAACGCCCCGGCCTTCGCCCGGGCTCTCCTCGCCGGGCTCCGCAACGCCCCGGAGAACGCCCGCCGCGCGGTGCTTCTGGCCGATGTCGAGCCCGGTCCGAGAATGGCGCACGCCTCCGTGGTCGCCCGAGAGCTCTGGCGAGAGGGTGTGAGCGATGTAATCCTGAGCTCTCTGCCCGCCGAGTCGCCGGGCAGGGTTTGGGTCTTATAGATGTAGCAGACTCGTTGCATGAGCATCAGCGGCTTGTAGTCTCTTATATGCTGCCCGCCTTGCGGCATCTCTGGCTGTTACAGCGAACGGCTCGGTACAAGAGTTCTTTTCCTTAAGAAGTTTTCCTTCTTTTCGGTGTGCTGTCTATCTACGTTCCTTTCGTCAGGACGAGAACGCGCTGTAGGGAGGTTCCTTTGAGCTCCGCTCGAACGTATATAGGGAGCTATTACGTGTTGCACCAGACAGCAAACGCTGTTACCTCGCCTACGGCGCGATTGCCCTGGTCGTCGGGCTCGTAGCGTGGCGGTAGCGTTTCTTGCTACTCGTTCGGGCTTGAGCAACAACCATTCGCCCTGGCCTGGCCTTGTCGGAAGTTTCTGATCCTCGCGTCGACGCGTTTCCCAACCGAATGGCTCTGGCCCGAGCAGGGTGCGGGGGTCGGGCGCATATACCCGCTAGAATAAGGAGAGTTAGTGGCCTGTCGTATGGAGCTAGGAGGAACAGTGGACGTGGCCCAGAGATTCGAAGGTCTAGAACAAGAAGTTCGAGATAGCTTCGGGGAGGACATAATCTCACTGAGGCGTGAGATCCACCGAGAGCCCGAGCTTGGCTTCGATACTAGAAAGACAGCTGAGAAGGTGCTCGCAGCCCTCGACGGGCTGCCGCTAGACGTTCAGACCGGCGTCGCCGAGAACGGCCTCGTCGCTACTCTGAAGGGCGGCGGCGAAGGTCCGACGGTCGCCCTGCGGGCTGACATGGACGCTCTCCCGATCTACGAGGAGACGGGGCTGCCGTTCGCCTCGGAGACCGATGGGAAGATGCACGCCTGCGGCCACGACGGTCACACTAGTATGCTGGTCGGCGCGGCCCGCGCCCTCTGTGAGGACCACCTGCGCGAGCGGCTGAACGGTACGGTGAAGTTCGTCTTTCAGCCCGCCGAGGAGGGCGGCGGAGGCGGCCAGGTCATGGTCGAAAAAGGGGTCGCTGACGGCGTCGACTCCATCTTCGCGCTCCATCTGTGGCCCGGCCTGGAGTTCGGGAAAGCGGCCACTAAGGCCGGACCGATAATGGCTGCCGCCGATGCCTTCGAGATGGAGATCAAGGGCAAAGGCGGCCACGGCGCGATGCCGCACATGACCGTCGACGCCGTCGCCATCGCCGCCCAGGTCGTGACGGTGTTGCAGACGGTCGTCGCGCGTGAGGTGAACCCGGTCGAGCCAGCGGTGCTGACCGTCGGGGAGATAGAGGCCGGTACCGCCTTTAACATCATCCCGGAGACGGCCCGCCTTGGCGGCACCGTCCGCACTGTGGACGCCGACCTGCGCCAAAGGATGCCGGAGCGTATCGAAGAGTTGGCCCGCGGTGTGGCGCGCGGCATGCGCGGGGACGCCGAGCTGAACTATCGCTTCTCCTACCCGGTAACCCGCAACGATGCGGGAGCCGCTGGTCTCGCTCTCAACGTGGCCAAGGAGCTCTTTGGCGAGGATCGCGCCATGGAAGTAGAGCATCCTTCGATGGGCGGCGAAGACTTCGCGTTCTTTTTAGAGGAGTTGCCCGGTGCCTACATATGGCTCGGCGTCGGGGACGTCTCGGGCCTGCACACCCCACGGTTCGCCTTCGACGAGGAGATATTGCCTCAAGGTGCCGCTCTGCTCGCGGCCCTAGCGCTCGAGTCGCTATCGGGATAGCTGCACTATTCTCCGGGCGGGTTGAGGAGGAGTTGTACTGTTTCCTCGAAGCCAGTCAGGAGCAGCAAGATCAGGAGCACAGCGCCTAGAGGGACTAGCGCCGCTGCGGCGGCGCGTCGCCAGCTTATAAAGAGCACCTCTTTGACGGCCACCGTGGCGACGTAGAGACCATAGGGGACGGCTATCAGGGGGGCGAAAGGTATCCAGAGCACTATACATATAGCCGATGCGTAGCCCAAACCACGGAAGACGGGTCCGAGCTTGTGGAGTGAGGGTGCGCCGTCGAGCACGGTGAGAACTAGCGTCGCGAGACCCGCGACGAGCAGCGGACCCAGGATGAGCGCCACGACGAGGCCGGGGAGCGCGGCGTAGAGGAGGGCGTAGTTGAACCCGAGGTTCCAGACCTCCCGCAGAAGCTCGCCAAGGAGCAGGTTTACGTAGAGGACGCATGAGGCGAAGAGCGCCGGTCTCGCCAGACCGCCGTCCGGGTCGAGCCTGCGGAAGAAGCGACTCGGCGCGAGCCAGACCTCGCGCACGACATTTCGGAAACCCTCGGGCGAGTAGAAGCCTGTAGAGGGTCCGCTACGTCCGCGCATCACGCTACTCTGCTTCCTGCTCGTCGTAGCGGACGACCTCGCCGACGCGGGTCTCGAGGTCGAGGTCCTTGACGTCTTCGGAGGGGAGACGGACGTCTATGCTGCCCGTCTCGACGAGGATGCTACCGCTGCCGGAGAAGCGTCCCGAGAGGGCGACGTCTCCTGACTCGACGCGAGCTTCTAGGATGCCGATCACCAGGTCTTTGAGATCCATGTCGCCGGAACCGACGGTTACCTCCGCGCTCCCGGTTTTGGTGTTTACTGTCTCGGCCGAGACATCTCCCTGATCTGCCGCTATCGAGACGGAGCCCTGGATGTCCTCCAGGCTTACGTCGCCGCTCTCTCCGCGGACGGCCACGTCTCCGTCGAGGCCCGAGACCTCTACGTCGCCCATCTTCGATTCGACCTCGACCGTGCTCCCTGGCGGGACTTCAAGGTCAAAATCTACACCGGTTCCTCCGCCGCCGTCCGAGGAGACCTCCACCTCTGCCTCGTTCGAGACCTCGACGGGGACCTCGGCGGCGTTCTCTTTGGCCGAGGTTGGGTTGAACCCGCGGGCGTATCTCCTGGCGGAGATCTCTATGGTCTCTAAACCTTCGACACCCCGAACACGCACCTTGCCACGCCCGTTAGTGATGTGAATGATGGGCTCCGTTCCCGACTCGACCGACTCCTCGAAGATCTCGGTGCCGCCGGCCCGATCCCCGTAAGAGAACCACAGGAGCAGCCCGCCGATAACCAGTGCTACCAGCAGTAACCCTAAGGTTACGGGCGCGACAGGATAACGCCTCCTCTCCCTTGCCGGAGACCTCTTGTCTTCAAGAGCCTCTCCTTCCAAGGGCGTAGCGGGACGGCCGCCGCGCCCCTCGTTCTCTGGTCTAAAGCTCATCTGCGGGTTTCTCGATCACGAGTACCGAAGGCGCCGCTGTCGAGAGGTTCGTCTACGCCTCGACCGGCTTCGGCATGGCCTCCAGACGCCCGGCCGTCTCGCCTCAAACGCCGCCCGGGATACCCTTCTCCCTCGCAGCCTGATAAACGAGGCTCACGAGAGCCGGTACCTTAGGGCGTATGACGGTAACCAACTGCATAGATGTGACGCTAGCTTCACGGCGGCTCGTATGACAGCGGCCTCAAGAGCTGACTCCTTCAGGGCCTGCGTTACGTCGAGACGTTCTCCAGTAGGGGCGTACCCCCGGGGTTTGTATGCGAGGGTGATACTCACGCTGGGCCGATGAGCTTCACGGTCCTATACGGCCATAGACGTCTTCGAGGCGGATGATGTCGTCTTCGTCGAACTCGCCGAAAGAGATCTCGAGGATCCTGACTGGCTGATCGCCGTCGCAGGAGAGGCGGTGCACCGTCTCCCTGGGGATGTAGAGCTTCTCCCCGGGGGCGGGGGAGAGGACTTGCTCGCCGAGCTCGACGCGCGCGCCGGCGTCGAGGGCTACCCAGAGCTCGTCGCGGCGATGGTGGTACTGGCGCGAGAGCGTGCCACCCGGCTCGACGGTAATAATCTTGACTGTGCAGGGGAGGTTGTGCGTGTACTGCTCGAACCTACCCCACGGCTTCTCTACTCTTAGAGAAGGCGGCTTATCATCCAAAAACGTCTCCTCATTCATGCCGGAGCAGTTTAAACTATCTGTGATTCTTTTGGGAGTCAATCATCCCAAAAGAATCGGGGATGACTCCAGTGACCGCTTCTCCCTCTTAGTCGAGGCCTTCGTGGCTTTTTAGCTCTCAGGCGCGCCCGGACCCGTATTGCCTGTTGTGCTCCTGACTCTCTTGAGCAGTATGCTCTTCTTCGGCTTCAAGCTGTCTGGCTTCTCTGAGCCAAGCCGTTGTCTTATCTCCGATCGGTTTGCTTGTCTTCCTGGCCTGCCTCGCTCGCGCCGAAATGGGCGCTGTAGTTAGAATGGTCGCTACTCTACGCCCGAGGCTGCCTGCCGACGGCTCTATACAAGGAGGCGCGCGTGCCGAAGCTGGAGATCGAGGACGCAGGGACGTTCGAAGTCGAGGAAGGAAAGCGGCTGGTCCTGGCTATCGAGGAGGATGCGGGTGTGGACATCCTTCACCGCTGCGGCGCTTACGCCAAATGTACCACCTGCCGGGTCGAGTTTCTAGAAGGCGAGCCCGGCAGGATGACAGGGGCGGAGCGCGCGGTTCTAGAGAGCCGTGACCTCCTTGGAGAGGTGCGCCTCTCTTGCCAGTCCGTCTGTGACCATGACATGAAGGTACGGGTCCTCATGACCGTGACCTCGACCGGCCTCGACAGCCCAGGCAACAAGCCGGAGCCGGAGATCACCCCTCCCCCCGAATGGACGGATAAGCCCGCCCGATAGGGAAACGTACCGAACGCTTTAAAGCCTTATACTAACGCACAAACGAACGTTAGAATAATCGTGTGGACGAACGCTACGAGCTATCGTGTGTTGATGCTCCCCGGGCTGAGGGGATACGCAGGTCGTTGCTCCGAGAGGAGGAGGCGTGGCAGGCTGCCGGGCGGGATCGGGCGCTCTCAGATTCGACGCGTCTGGGGTTAGCGGTGGCGCTTAGGGAGGGCGGGGAGTTGCGTGTGACCTTGCATGGATCTCAGGTCGCAAGCAGGCGCTTATCTCTCATCACATGAAGACGCTGCGCTCCAAGGGGCTCGTCGGTTCCCGGCGGGAGGGCAAGATGGTTATGTACTCCCTCACGAACGAAGGGCGTTCGCTCCTGGGCACCGTGCTGGGTGAGAGAGCGTCGGTGGAGACTTAAGTAGCTAGCCGGTTCAGGTTGGAAGTCGTAAGGAGCAGCCTGCGGACCCCGGACAAGCGCGGCTCGTCCGACAGGCAAAGCGCTGGCTGGGCCGGAGTAGGCTGGCACGGCGTCGAGGCCGCGATCGCTGTGGGCGCGGGGCTCGTCGCCGGCTCAATAGCCCTCGTTGGCTTCGGTGCTGATTCCCTTATAGAGGCCATCGCCGGTTTCGTACTACTCTGGCGTTTCGCCGCCTCCAGGGCTTCCTCAGAGGAGGCCGAGAGGCGCCCAGAAGCTTATAGCTCTCAGCTTCTACCTGATCGCCGCCTACGTGGGCTTCGAGGCCGTAAGGTTGCTCCTCGCCGGAGACCGGCCCGAGGCGAGCTGGGTAGGCACAGGACTCTCGATCGTTACGCTGCTCACCATGCCCCCGCTCGCCATAGCGAAGGGGCGTATCGACGAAGCTTTGGGCTCCTCGGCGACCAAGAGCGAAGGGCAGCAGAACATGCTCTGCGCCTACCTCTCAGCCGCGCTGCTCGCCGGTCTCGGCGCGAACACCCTGTTCGGGCTGTGGTGGGACGATCCTGTCACGGCGCTCCTCATAAGGGGCGTCGCCATCAAGGAGGGGCGCGAGGCCTGGCGGGGCGAGAGCTGCTGCACCGCTCCCGTCGTCGGGGGCGAGGATAGCTGCGACGACGGCTGCTGCCGCTAGCGTTTCAGCCGCCAGACGCGCAAGAACGAGGAGCAGTTGGCTTGAGGAGCGCTAGGTTCAGCTTGCCTCAGGAGCCGTCCCGCAGGTTGCCGGCTCTCAGCCTATGTTGAGTTGGTCTGGATAACCATAGTGTTCGTAGGCGGCGCGGCTGGTCTCAGTATCGGGCACTTCCTCCGAATCGAACTCCGGAGAGGTCTGAAGCACCTCTCCGGCCTGCTCGACCGCGACACCTTCGTCGGTCACGTTCGTTATCGCGTCCACCGGTAACAAGAAGCTGCGCTCCTCGCCCGAGACCTTCAGGAGGTGTACGGCCGACGCGTCTTCGTAGACGTACACCTCCTCGACCGTGCCGATCTCTCCGCTATTTTTATCCAAAACCTTTTGCCCCTTAATGTCCTGCCACTGCTCATCGAGCTCACCTTCGAAGTCGTCCAACTTGACGAGCTTCTGGTCCCCACCATCTTCTTGAGACACGCGTCTTCCCCTTCCGTGTAGGAGCATACCCTTCAACTTTATCTCTGGTCTCGGTGAAGATCAAACGAGCCTTGCGCTTGTGGGCGCGAGGCGAGAGACTACCCGCATGACTAGAGAAGAGCTAGAGCAGCGGGTGGACGAAATACTGCTCAAGCGGACCCGTGGCGAGAAGCTTACCAGGCAGGAAGAGAAGATCCTGGCATACGGTTACTACGCTGCTCGCAACCGGCCCGGTGCGGTACGTTTAGGACTACGGGGAGGTATCTGAACCACTCGTAGCGATAGTCTCGACCCCTCGCTGCGGGTACTGTAGCCGGGTAGGCAGAGAGTGGGCGCTCTGCTCCCGTGGTTACCCGCGGAAGGCTTGCGTGCGAAACCGGAGCGATGTGTTAGCAGGGTTCCATCCTAACCTGGGGCCATCCACACGAGAGAAGCAGTAGCGGCGGCGTGAATTCCGTCCGCTGGGGCGATGAGGACCGTACTCAAAGCATGGCTTGACCGCCATCGCCAGCAGTAGGTCCGGGAGCCCTGGGCGCGGTCGTGCTATATCGCCGAAGCGGCCCTTGGAGCCGCTTTGTTGGGGCGTTGCGGGCTCTGACAGTAGATCTGCTCGGTACCGCTCTCGTGCCGTCGAACGTCCCGTTACCACGTGGGCAGGTGGCCCCTGTTGGACCTGTTGCTCGGGGGGGTCCTCGGGACGCTCATCGGGTTCGTAGTTTTCGTGCTCAACGCGCCAGGGAAGGTGCTATCAGGCTGGTGTTGCGAGGCGTTCATAGTCCTCCCGTTGCGGCAGCTCTGGGTAACTATAAGAGGGGGAGGATGAACTTTGTGGTTCGGCAAAGAGTCAGCCTGAATCTACCCGGTGAGCCCCGATAGGGCTTCATGCACCCTATACAACAGGTCGCCGGCGGTGTAGCTGATCTTCCTCCACAGCGAGGCCTCTTCGTAGCCTTCCTGGGCTACGAGCGGACTCGTCCCGACGCTCTCTCCGTCTACAAAGACCTCGACCTCGCCCAGCTCGTCGCCGGCCTCTGCTGAGGGGGGTAGCTCCTCGCGGGTAGTCACCTCGGGCTGCACCTCGGAATCTGCGTCTACCAAACCCATTACCTCCTCGGTAGCGGCGAGGTCGACGGACTCGTCTGGGCGGTAGGGTGGGGCGACTTCACCATAGATCTCCTCCGGGCTGACCAGCGCGCGTTGCTCGTATCGTCCAAAGGCGTACTCCAGTATCTCCTGCGAGGCCCTGAAGCGTTCCTCGGAGTCTTCAGCGCCGAGGATAACCCCCACAAAGGATTCGCCGTTCGCTTCGGCGGAGGAGGCGAGGCTAGCTCCTCCCTGCGGCGTGGTCCCGGTCTTGATGCCGGTCGTCGGCGGGTAAGTGGTCAAGAGTTGGTTGGTGTTAAAGATCTCTATCTCCCTGTTTTGGGTGCTGATGGTGGCTTCCTGCTGAGCGACGATCTCGGCGAACAGGGGATACTGAAGCGCAGCCTGAGATAGTATGGCGACGTCCCGGCCGCTCGAGTAGTTACCGGCAGTGTCCAGGCCGGCAGGTGTCTCGAAGTTAGTGTTCTCAAGACCCAACTCCGAGGCCTTGTCGTTCATCATCCCCACGAAGTTTTCCACGCTGCCGTCGCCCGCGTACTCGGCTAGGGCGTAGACCGCTTCGGTTCCAGAGGCGACCATCGAGGCAACCAGAAGGTCTCCAACGGTCACACGCTCGCCCGATATCAGCCCTACGTTGCTGTAGGTGTTACCCACGAAGGACTCGGCCTCCGATGAGATCACCACCTCCTCTTCCAGGTCTATACCCTCATCCAGCACCACAAGGGCTGACATGATCTTGGTAACGGAACCCAGCGGGAGCTGTTCGTCCTGGTTCTCGCCCTCCAGATACTTGCCGCTCTCGGCATCCATAAGCGCCCAGGACTCGGCTTCGATCTCCGGCCCCGACGCTTGCGCGGAGGGAGCCGCAGATCCTCCTTGCTGCGCCTCAGCCGGAGTAAGCGCGGCTCCCGACCCCAACACGAACGCCACAAGGATCAGGGCCGCAAGAGTTTTAATAGAATTCTTTTCTCGTCGCATCTTCCTCTTATCCTCTATTACACACGAGCGGGAACGGACCCCGCGTCACCAGTCACGGCGCCGATAGTATCAGGATAACCGGCGAATGGCATATCAGCTATGAGGGGCGGTCTCCAGGAGGAGAGATTGCGGCGAATCGACGATAGAGGTTGAAAAAAGAGCACTTTTGCAGTATAATCCGTAAGGTCAAGGGAGCGAACAGATCAACTCTTCTTAACTGATACGCAGGGTCCGGTGATGTGCTCAAAGGTAGTGCATACGCTGGAACTGCGCGTTGTTGTGTCGAGCACAAATAACAAACGGAGGTAGCAGGTTGAAAACTTCAGAGAACAGTAGCAGGAAGCACACGGAGCGAGAGACGGAGACGCCGGAGTTGCTGGCGAAGTACCTCTCGCGCATAGGACG
>DASQMR010000163.1:0-5663 GCA_035645375.1 Rubrobacteraceae bacterium | reverse complement strand
CCCGAAAGCGCGTCGGACCCCAGGGCGGCCGTAACGTCCACCGCCGTTCGGAGGAACCCTTCTGCCGCCTCGGGAGCGAAGGGAAGGTGCGCCGCCTTGGGTAAGCCCAACGAGCAGGTGCACCCGATCCCGTAGCGGTCCAGCAACTCCTTGGTACCGGAGACGTCCATGCTCTCGGGGCGCAACAAAGGAATTTCCACGAAGTCCAGCCCCGCCTCGGCGGCGCCTCGGATCACCTTCTCGGCCCCCTCCGGCGTCCACTCCCCCGCCCAGATGAACGCGTGCGCTCCGAATTGCGGCATACCCTTACCTTTCCCGAGACCCGAGGCACTCAACGTCGTGGGGAATCGAAGCCCGCGCCCGCTCACCCGTTTTGTTGAACACGCGGACGACCGCATGACTCCCGCGCGGTCCGGTCCATCCCTTAGGGAGATGGTTCCTAAACATTGTGTACCTCCACCCCCAGATCGAGAAGTGAGTCCACGTCGGACTGGTGGGCCTCCGTGGTTATCACGAGAGACACCTCCGAGACATGCGCCAGCACGCTCGCCCCCCGCCGCTCGAATTTCCTGCCGTCTACCAACAACACGGGGCTGTCCGCGCGCCGGATCATGACGCGCTTGACCTCGGCTTCCAGCGGATTCGGCTCCGTGAGTAGCCCGTCGGCCGTGATCCCCTTGACGCTGAGGAACGTCTTGTCCGCCATGTAGGACTCGATCATACGAACGGTACAGGGCCCCACGAACGAGAGGGTGAGCGGCCTGAAGATCCCCCCAAGCCCCACCATGGTCCCGCTTGACGTATCGGCCGTGGAGAAAAGGTCCATGACGGGCACCAGGTTGGACAGGTAGGTGACGTTCGGAGCGTCGGCGAGCATGCGCCGCGCCGCGTAGTAGACCGTGGTCGACGAGTCGATAAACACGGTCTCATCCACCTCAAGGAGCTTCGCAGCGGCACGCGCCAAGCGCTTCTTCGCCTCCACCGCCTCGCCCAACCGCTGCTGGAACGAGTCCTCGTGCTGGGCCACCCCCGGCAGAACCGCCCCGCCGTGCGTCCTCTTGGCCTTGCCCCGCATCTCGAGCACAGACAGATCCCGTCGCGCGGTAGCCGGGGAGATACCGAACTCCGCCTCCAGCGCCGCTACCGTAACGCTACCGGACTCGCGGATGAGTTGGGCTATCCGCTGCTGTCGGCGCTCCGGTATCTTTGCAAGATATTCCGATATATTATGATCGTTCAAGCAGATTTATCCCGCAAACGCTCAGTTTCCTTCCCTACCCGCTCGCACTGTAACGCAAGCTGCAATACGACGCAAGGCCCCGTCAGGTACCTCATACCGGTTGCATCGGCTGGTTCACCCGAAGCCGGAGGGGAGAGAAATGACCCTACGACTACGAGCATCGGCTGATAACGGTGCCGACCGGCTCGGACATACCTAGAGGGGTAATCCTTGAAGTTGATCCACCTCTGTAACGCCGGGCTTCAAGAGTAGTGCGGAGAACGTTGGGTTCCCTGCCTCGCCAGCACCAGGCCAGAGAAGGATTGTTGGTTCAATACTATTGCACAGTGCAGATGCTGAGTATCAGCAGTGGTGTCAGAAGGCTGTCCGCGATGAGCTATGAGGCGCCCGTATTCCGAGTATTCGGCATACCTACGCCAAAAATAGAGAGCCGACGAGCGGACTCGAACCGCTGACCTGCTCATTACGAGAGCGCTCTCATGCTTTCACTGCCGTTTCGAGATGTTTCAGAAACCGCTTGCGTGAGCCGTGTTGGCCTCCTCTGCGTGTCTGGCTGTTACCCGCTGTTTGTCCGGGTTACTGTCACGGTTACTGTCAAACTGCCGGGAGTAAGTCCCTCG
This sequence comes from Rubrobacteraceae bacterium, assembly GCA_035645375.1. Lineage (GTDB taxonomy): Bacteria > Actinomycetota > Rubrobacteria > Rubrobacterales > Rubrobacteraceae > Rubrobacter_F. The sequence goes on along the minus strand of DASQMR010000163.1, from coordinate 3,803 downwards.
CTATGTACTCCTTCTCTCACCTCGGCGGCGTCGGCGAGCAGGACGCGGGCGCTGCCATAGTTCAGGAGGATAGCCAAGGAGTTGTCGCTTGTCTCGGAGCAGAGGCTGCCTTCGGCTTCAGTTGATAGCGCGATGACATCCGAGTGCGGCGCCTTTTGGCTCGGGTTAACACCTTGAATCTTGCAGCAGTGGCGATAACAGGTGGGCCTACACTATGAATTTCAGGATATTGCGTGCTACGGTGCACAGTTCGCCGCGCTGGTTAGTGACCTCAATGTCCGCGTAGGTTTTTAGTGTTTCTTCGTCGATCTCGGCGATGGTGTAGGTTGCGGTGATGGTGTCTCCCACTAGCACCGGATTGATGAAGCGGACGCGATCGTAGCCGTACGAGACGGCGGTCATCCCAGTGCGCTCGATCATCATTGTGGACGTGGTAGACCCGAAGCCCAAAGAGAGCACGCCGTGGACGACACGATGCTTATACGGCGTCTTATTCATGATCTCTTCATTGATGTGGTTGGGACTGAAATCGCCCGTGATGCCGGCGAATAAGTACACATCGGACTCGCCAACCGTCTTGCTGAACGAGACGGAATCGCCGACTGCGAGCGGGATGAGTTTGCTCGTCGGCTTCATCCTTTCTCGATTCGGGTCATCTATGGTTGACACGTACGGCTCCTTTCGCCTTCAGTTTGGCTATGGCTTCGACATCGTAGCCCAGCTCCCTGAGGATCTCTTCCGTGTGTTCCCCCAGTTCGGGGGGCAGGATGCGAAGCGGCGGCGATTCTCCGTCGTAGCGTACTGGGTGGGACAACGCCCGTACGGTTCCGGCTCTCGGGTGCTCGAAAGTCATTATCGCCTGATTGTGAACGACTTGCGGGTCGTTCTCGACCTCCTCGTAGGAGTTGACCGGCGCGTACCAGATCCCGACCTCGTCGAATACCTTGTACCAGTGCTCTGTGGGCTTCGTTCTGACGTGGCCCGCAACGTGAGCGTTCACCTCCTCCCGCTTACGGAATTGGTCCTCCGGGATCCACTCGAGAAACGTATCGTCTCCGAACGCCTGGGCCATCGTCTCGGGTGGTGTCAGCGAAATACAGATGTAGCCGTCAGCGGTCTCGAAGATTCCGTATGGCGCCTGGTGGAACCGCGAGGAAATACCAGTCTCGCTACGCTCGTATAGGCTACCGTTGAGATGGTAGACGAACGGCTCGATCTGTAGGTCGAGCGCGGCGTTGAGCAGGTTGCTGTCCACTCTCTTTCCCTTGCCGGTGTCCCGGCGTTCGTAGAGCGCGGCCAAGACACCAAGGGCCCCCAGCACGGCGGCATGCTGGTCCACCACGGCAGACCCGACTAGAGTAGGCGGGTCGCTCTTGCGCCCGTTGATCATTGCGAGACCACTCATGGCTTGGCTGAGGAGATCCTGACCTGCCCGCTTCCTGTAGGGGCCGTCCGTTCCGTAACCGGAGAGCGAGCAGTACACGATATCCGGCTTCTCCTGGGATACCCGTTCGTACCCGAAGCCCAGACGTTCCATGGCCCCGGGCCGGTAGTTCTCGACTATTACGTCGGCTTGCTGGACCAATCGCCAGGTAATCTCCTTGCCTTCCTCAGAGCGCAGGTTGACGCTTAGGCTACGCTGGTTACGCCCGCTGAGCAGGAAGAAGACGCTCTCCCCATTTAGGAACGCCTCCGCGCCGGACCAGTGACGCTCCCATGCCCCTTTGGGGGGCTCTATCTTGATAACGTCCGCCCCAAGGTCCGCGAGGATCTGGACGGCGGAGGGTCCTTGTAGAAAGTGCGTGAAGCTCAAAACGTTTACCCCATTCAACATACGTTATCCAGTCCTTTCCATATAAAGTCGAGAGGTCGCGGCGAGCAAACCGCTGCCTCTAACTTTCGCCTTCGGTCTTCTGGACGGCGGTTCCGGCGTCTTCTCGAGGACGCTCGTCTCCCGGGGCTCCCTCAAAGCGTGGTTGTCGCTTCTCGAAGAAGGCCCTAATCCCCTCAGCGCAATCCCCAGTCTTGAAGACGCGGTCGCTCAACTCAAGCGTCAGCTGGACGGCGTCTTCGCGGGTGAGCTGCGCCGACTCCCTCACACCGCGCTTGATCGCCGCCACGGCTTCTTTCGGTTGGCGAGAGATCCTTCGCGCGATGTCAAGGGCCCGTGGGAGCGCCTCCCCGTCCGGGACGACCTCGTTGACTAGGCCCATGCGCTCCGCCTTGCGAGCGCTGATGGGATCGCCGAGGTACATGAGCTCCATAGCTCGAGCGGGGCCAACCAGCTCCGGCAGGCGGAACAATCCCCCGCTCCCCGGCACGACGCCAAGCTTCACCTCCGGGAGCGCCATCCTCGCGCTCGCAGCGATTATCCGCAGGTCGCAGGCCATAGAGATCTCGCATCCCCCGCCGTAGGCGAGGCCCTCGATAGCCGCGACTACCGGCTTTGACAGAAGCTCGAAGCCGCCGAAAGCTCGGTTCTCCTGCGCCAGTTTCTTTTCCACGACCCGGTCCCGAACGGCCGCGAACTCTTTGACATCGGAACCGACGCAGAAGGCCTTGTCGCCCGCGCCGGTGACGACGACCGCACGAACGGACTCATCTCGGTCGAGATTTTCGAGGACCTCGATGAGCCGCTGCGCCATCTCCAGCGTGACCAGGTTGAGCGGTGGGTTGTTCAGGGTAAGCGTCGCAACACCGCCTTCCAATCTCTCCAGAAGCACGAGGTTCTCAGCGGTCATACGGCCTCGTCTGCAGGGCATGAGGATAACGACCGCGGGTATGGCACCTGTGAAGATGCCCGCGACGATGAGCGTGAGAACGAAGAGGAACACGAGCAGCGCCCAGTTCGTACCTGCAATGTCTTCGACCATCCCCTACCCTGCCTGCGGAGCATGTAGATAAGAGGCTTGTGGTAGCCGAGTTGATTAACACTCTGCCGGCTCGACGGCGCTCCGTATACGCGGTCCATTCTCGGTCTTCTGGCGTTGAGTCCAACTCAGGGAATCGGGACGGGGCCAGCTGCCAGGCGGCTCACCGCCCGAAGGAAGAACCATTCGCCCCACATCACGGAACTGTCTACCCCATCGTTATGCGGCACCGAGTAGGCAGCGTGCAGTAGTATGCCTTCTTCCCCTCGCCCCTAGTGCCTCGCGCTCAGCTCTTGATGCCCGATCGGCAACCTGGCCTCGGCGACGACACGGCGGACCTTTTCTCTCTCCGCGTTCGAGATGCGCCGCAGGGGTGGACGCACATGAGCCTCGTCGATCCTTCCGAGGATGGCGAGCGCCTCCTTCATGCGGTTGTGCATATCGAGGAACGGTTCCGCATAGAAGACCTGCACCAGGGGGTAGATCCTGTCGGATGCCCGTCGCGCCACCGCGAGGTCTCCCCGCTTTACAGCATCGAAGATCTCCACGTGCAGGTCGGCGATCAGGCTTCCGTGCCCCGAGAGGATGCCGTCAGCCCCCACGCATAAAGAGGCGAGGAGCGCCTTGCTGAAGCTGGAGAGGACCGAAATCTTCTTGTCCAGCGCCTTGAGCGCGCGGTAGTTCCTCTCGTAGGCGACGATATCGTTGGACCACTCCTTCACAGCGATCACGTTGTCTATCTCGCCACAGATCCCGACTAACGCATCCGTCTCGATCCTTAGGCCCGAGGTAGTCGGATAGACGAACGCAATCATCGGCAGGCTCGCCGCCTCGGCTATCGTTGCGTAGTGCCCGTACGCCATCTCGGGTCGCATCTGCGACCCGTAGTCGAAGGTCGCCGAAGGGAATATTAGGAGACAGTCGGCGCCCTCC
>DASQMR010000162.1:0-15043 GCA_035645375.1 Rubrobacteraceae bacterium | reverse complement strand
ATGCGTACCGCCGAGACATGGCGCTGATGATCGTCGCCTACCTCCACAGCCTCGGGGTAGAAAGTGCTAAGAGCGCCGACGCTGGCGAGAAGCATGCCCATGGGGTTCGCGTCGTGGCGAAAGCCGCTCATGAAGTCCTTGATGTTCTCGTGGACGTAGGTATGGTGGGTGATCTGGTAGATCCAGTCGTTGAGCTGATCCTCGGTTGGCAAATGCCCGTAGATCAAGAGGTACGAAACCTCTAGGAACGATGAGTTCTCGGCGAGCTGCTCGATGGGGATGCCTCGGTGCTCCAGGACGCCGTTCTCGCCGTCTATGTAGGTGATGGCGCTGCGGCAGCTCGCGGTGTTCGAGAAGCCCGGGTCATAGGTCATGAGGCCGAAGTCATCGTCTGAGACCTTGATCTGACGAAGGTCCATCGCTCGCACGGTGCCGTCCTTGATCTCGACGTCGTACGTCTTACCCGTGCGGTTGTCGGTCACCGAGAGGCTATTCTCCTCCTCGGTGCCGCTCCTGCCATCTTGCGTCGCCTGCGCTTTATCTGTCAACCTCTCTGCCCCTTTCATAACTCTCGTCCCAAGCCGGCTCTCCGGCGACTTCTTTCCCTAGTTGCTATCGACAGACCCATTATATCGTTCGCCGTCGGACAATTGAAAAACAGCCAGCAGAACCGACCTTAACGAAGGAGCCCGGAGGAAGAAAGGGAAAGTAGGGTGAATTGGGCCTCTGTCCTGGTATCGGTTCATCCCCCGAAAGACTTTAGGGGGGTCGGTGCATCTAGGCTCGTGCCTCGTAGGGCAGGTCGTGGAGCAGCTCTACACCAAAGCCGGCGTTGCCGCTGCCTCTACCCGGTGCGTGCTAGCCAGCAACCGGTTCGAAGGTGCCGGCCTTGTAGACCTGTCCCGGCAATTCTTTGTCGAGCTGTTCGGCGAGCCACCGAGCGCATTCGGCGAGAGCGTCCAAGTCTATACCCGTCTCGTATCCCATCCCGTGCAACATGTACACGAGATCCTCCGTCGCGATGTTCCCGGTCGCCCTCGGAGCAAACGGACAGCCGCCCGTGCCGCCGACCGAGGCGTCGAGCACCGTCGCACCCACCTCCACGGCCGCAATAGCGTTCGCGATACCCGTGTTTCGCGTGTTGTGAAGGTGACATCCGACAGTATCCCCGTAGCTCAGGACTCCCCCAACCAACTCGCGCACGCCCTTCGGGACGCCGACGCCGATGGTGTCGGCCAGGATGATCTCGTCCGGCTTCGCCTCGGATACCCGTTCCGCGATATCGAGGACAAATGCTGGCTCCACCCGCCCCTCAAACGGGCATCCGAAGGCGGCGCTTAAGGTGATCGAGACACGCACCCCGTCGAGCCGTGCTCGCTCGACTATCCGTCCGGCTAAAGCGGTCGCATCCGCGACCGTAACGTTTTGGTTGCGCTCCGCGAACGTCTCGGTCACCGGGAAGGAGTAGCGCACCTCGTCTACCCCTGCCTGTATCGCTCTCTCATACCCTTTCTCGTTTAGTACAAGACCCGCGTAACTCGTGCCGGGCCTGCGCTTTATACCATCCATCACCTCTTCGGCACCCGCCATCTGCGGTACGAGCTTGGGGTTTACAAAGCTCGCCGCCTCGATCCTCGGAACGCCCGCCGCCGCCAGCTTGCCGCACAGCCTGGCCCGGAGCTCCGGGGGGAGCACCTGCTCCTCGTTCTGGAGCCCGTCGCGCGGTCCGACCTCCACTATCTCCACGCGCACTGCATCACCACCCGATCCGGTCCTCACCCCAGACAACATGGTTCGGTCTGGAGCTCGTATCCCTTGTCACTCATCCTCTTCTCGCAAGTAAGCTAACGAGGAGTCTGACCCGCGTCAAGCTTCTCGTGAGGTAAGGTCATGCACTCGGCTCGAAGTCATCGCGGGAGCCTAGCCTTCTCATCACTGAGACGCTCCTCGATCTCACGAATCTCGGGAAGCCCGATCAAGTCTATAAAGTCTCCCAAAGGCAACAGTCGCTCCATCGCTTGAATCGGAGTACCGTCTGCCTTTATCTTCGCCAGAACCTCTCTCATGGAGACGGTGACCGCTAGAAGAGTGCTTACAGGAAAAATGATCAGGCGAAAGCCCAGCTCCATAAGACGCTCCAGCGGCACGGGAGGCGTCTTGCCGCTCTCGACCCAATTAAAGAGCAGCGGTACGTCTGGGAAAGCCTCCGCTACGGTGGAGATCTCCGCCTCGCTCTGAGGCGCCTCCACGAAGAGTAGGTCTGCCCCGGCTTCGCGGTAGCGACGGGCTCTCTCCACGGCGCTCTCGATACCCTCTACCGCACGGGCATCGGTGCGGGCGATGATCACAAACTCCTCCGAGCGCCGGGCCTCGACTGCGGCTCCGACCTTCTCGACCATCTCGGAGGCAGAGACAACCTCCTTGCCCTCCATATGTCCGCACTTTTTGGGGAATACCTGATCCTCTATGTGGATGGCCGAGACCCCGGCGGCCTCGTACTCCTGCACGGCGCGAATCACGTTTATCGGGTTGCCATAGCCGTTATCGGCGTCGGCGATGACCGGCACCTCGACAGCCTGAACCATGCGCCGGGCATGATCCACCATCTCGCTCATGGTCAAGAGCCCGACATCCGGGCGGCCCAATGAGGAGGCGGCGGTACCGAAGCCGGTCATGTACACCGCCCCGAACCCCGCCTCCTCGACCAGCCGGGCCGAGAGAGCATCGTATGCGCCGGGTGCGAGCACGGGCGCCGGCCCCGCGAGCATCTCCCGCAACCGCCCCGGACCCGCGTTCTCCTGCATTAAACCCGCCAAGACGACCTCCTCTTCCTTACCCCAGCTCTCCTCCGAGCCGATCATAGCATCAGGGTATTAAGCCGTCGGTAGCGAGCCTCCGAAAGCGGCGGTGAAGGAGCATCGTTTTCGAGGTCTTGGTACTTTCCGCCGTTCTGCGGCCGCAGCCTAAAGTTACCCGTATCTCCCCTTCTGGTCTAGTCGAGCAAGGCTCTGCCTCTGCTCACAAACATTGTCCTCTCGCCACTGTGCCTTCGCAGCGCCGGCTTGCTACCGATGCTCGGTCGTCTCCTCTTTGTGCTCTTGCTGCAGGGATTCAGTCTTAGGGTTTTCGCCGCGATTCGGACAGATCAGAGCCGCTGAACACATCCGAAACCCTACGATGTCTAGCGTAGGACAGTAGCGAGCGCGGCGCGGGCGGCGAAGTAGCCGCACATGCCGTGGACGCCGCCGCCGGGCGGGGTTGAGGATGAGCAGATATAGAGGCCGGGGGCGGGGGTGGAGTAGGGCGTGAGGCGGGCGGCGGGACGGGCGAGGAGCTGCCGGAAGTCCAGCAGGCCGCCGTTTATATCTCCGCCAATATGATTCGCGTTGGTGCGCTGGAGGTCCGCCGGCCCCATCGTGGCCTTTGCGAGGATGCGGTCGCGAAAGCCGGGCGCAAAGCGTTCGATCTGCTGCGCTATACGCTCTGTCATGTCGAAGCTGGAGCCGTTCGGGACGTGGCAGTAAGCCCAGACGGTATGCTTACCCTCGGGCACGCGCGACTCATCGAAGAGGCTCTGCTGAGCGAGCAGGACGAAGGGCCGTTCGGGGTGTTCGCCCCGCGAGACTGCCGCCTCTCCGGCAGAGATCTCATCCAAAGGCCCGCCGACATGGACGGTCCCTGCCCGCATACATCCTTCTGCCTCCCAGGGGATCGGTCCGTCGAGCGCGAAGTCGACCTTGAAGACCCCAGGGCCGTAGCGGTACCGTCCGAGCGCACGCCGGTAACGCGCCGGGAAGTGTTGGCCAGTGATCTCTAGAAGCTGGCGCGGAGTCACGTCGAAGAGTACCGACCTAGCCTTTGGCACCTCCTCGACCAAGCGGACGCGCACGCCCGTGCGCACCTCACCGCCCAGAGAGCGCAGGTAGGAGACGAGCGCGTCAGCTATCTTCTGAGAACCACCTCTGGGGAATGGCCAGCCGGCGGCATGACCCAAAGTACCCAGCACGAGGCCGAACGCCGCGCTCGGCCCCTGCTCCATGGGCAGGAACGAATGCGCGGCGTTGCCTGCGAAAAGCCCTCGAGCCGCCTCGCCTTCAAACAGGCTCTCGGCGAGCCCTCGCGCGGAGCGTACGGCCCTAAGCCCGAAGCGGGCGAGCGCCAACGGATGGCGTGGCAGGCGAGGCGGGCCGAGGATGGAGCCGAGGATGCGGTCGAAGTCGCGAGCTATCGGATGCATCAGCCTCCTGTACGCCCCGGCGTCACGAGAACCCAGGGTCTCTCCCGTCTCCTCCACCGACCGTTCGAGAACCGCCGCCCGTCCGCCATCAAAGGGATGGGCGAGCGGAGCCGGCGGGTGTACCCACTCCAGCCCATGCTCCCCAAGGGGCAGCGTAGAGAAGAACGGCGAAGCATAACCCAAAGGATGGATGGCCGAGCCAAGATCGTGGACGAAGCCAGGCAAGGTGAGCTCTCCAGAGCGGGTACCGCCGCCTATCGTATCCTCGGCCTCCAGCACAACTACAGAACGTCCACTTCGTGCTAGCTCCACGGCGGCGGCCAGCCCGTTCGGCCCAGAGCCTACTACGACCGCGTCAAACGCATCAATACTCGCTATGTCGACCATGCGATGATTCTACCTTCTCGAAAACGGGATCGTAAATTCTTCACCCCGCCGCGCCGCTCGGGACGCGAGCGCTTTTCACGCAGGAGCTTGAAGGGAACCTCTCTCGGCTCTCGGAGCCGCCAGACCTCTGTCCCTAGCCTCTCTGGTCTCCCGAAGCCCCGGCGCTTCTCCTCGACCTCTTGGTATCGGATCGCCGGGCAGAGGTAGCTCTAATTCTCCGCGAGATGTGGGTGCCGGTCGCTTTGAGGTCGGCGTTCTCTGCTTGCATGGCTGACGAGTTCAGCGCCACTCGGTCATAGCTCCGTCACCCTATCGCCTGCCTTGTCTTTGACATTACCCGCTGAAGATAGACGAAAGTTCGCACATAGTCTCAGGAGCAGCACATGTGGGTATAGATAAAATCGTACCAAGGGAGAGGCGATAGAGAAGGAAAGGAGTACAACTCGTGGGTAATCTGGAAGGCGCCGTCGTGGTCGTTACGGGGGCCGGCAGAGGCATGGGAAGGGCCATAGCCGAGGAGCTCGGATCGGCGGGCGCAAATGTTGTGGTCAATTACTCTAGAAGTAAGGAGCCGGCCGAGGAGGTTGTTCAGAAGCTCTCGCAGAACGGCGGCGGCGAGGCCGTGGCTATAGGCGCCGACGTCTCCAAAGCGGACGAGGCGAAGAAGCTCATCGACGAGACGCTGGAGAGGTTCGGGCGCATAGACGTGCTCGTTAACAACGCCGGGATCACCGTAGACAAAACGATGAAGAAGCTTACTACCGACGACTGGGACCAGGTTGTGCAGGTGGATCTCAACAGCTCCTACTACACGGTCAAGGCAGCCCTCTCACAGTTCATAGAGCAGGAGAGCGGCTCGATCATCAACATTAGTTCCTTTGTGGGGCAGGCGGGCAACTTCGGGCAGACCAACTACTCGGCAGCCAAAGCGGGCATGATCGGGTTCACCAAGTCGGCGGCTCAGGAGCTGGCGCGCTACAACGTAACGGTCAACGCTATCTGTCCCGGCTTTATAGAAACCGATATGTTCTCCGCCGTGCCCGAGGAGGTGAAAGACAGGATCCGCAAGAGGATACCGCTCGGGAGGATCGGTGAACCGCATGAGGTGGCTCGCGCCGTCCGCTTCCTCGTCGAGGACGGCACCTATATAACCGGCCAGACCATAAATATCAACGGCGGAATCTATATGCAGTAGCCACGCTGGCACTCGCAGGGCAGGCCTGATCGTTCAAGGTCAGAGCGGGCCTGCTTTGCGTATACTGCACACGGTTTGGACGCGGAGAATTACGACGTTGAGAAAATCCGGCCGCTCGGGATCTTCGGGCGGCCTTTCCGTACTCTTTTGTCACGAGAGATCCGGCGTTTTGCGAGGGTGTGGACTCAGACCCTGCTCTCCCCTCTCTTCACCTCGCTCCTGTATATCGTGGTCTTCGGATACGGCTTGGGGAGCCGCATCCGGGAGGTCGACGGGATCCCTTACCTGCAGTTCGTCCTCCCCGGTCTCGTCTTGATGAGCGTCATCACCTCCGCCTACGGCAATACATCCTCGAGCCTCTTCGATGCCAAGCGCGAGCGGTACATAGACGACGTGCTGGTAAGCCCGATCACCCCGTTCCAGATGGCGCTCGCTTACGTGCTGGGAGGTGTCGTGCGGGGGATGCTGGTTGGCATAGGCACCTTCGCCGTCGCCATTCCGCTCGCGGGTCTCCCCGCGAAACATCCCCTGCTCCTGCTGATCTCAGGCTTGGCGGCGTGCGTGATCTTCGCATCCGTGGGCGTGGTGGCCGGTATACTCTCTACCCGCATCGACCATATCTTCTTCATGACCAGCATCGTCATCCAGCCGCTCGCTTTCCTCGGCGGGGTGTTCTACTCGGCGGAGATGCTACCTGCCCCCCTGCGGGTGGCTACGTACTTCAACCCGATCTTCTACGCGATAGACGCCTTCCGTTACGCGGCGCTCGGCGTCTACGACGTAGCGCCTTATCCTGCGCTGGCCGCGTTGGTGGTCTTCGCCATCCTGACCTTCCTGGCGACGGTGGAGATCCTGCGTCGCGGCTACAACCTGCGCTACTGATCACAGGCAACGCATCTCGTAGCCGCAGTCACAAAGGGTAGCAGCCCGCTCTTTTGTATTAAACGCGTTGCGAGAGAGGCATATAATTATTGAGAGTCGGAGACGCTGGAATCCTCTGTAGCCTCGTCGTCTCTGTTCGTTACATGTCTAGCCCAGGCGCGCTGGGCGGTGTGTACGAGGCTCAGGGTTCCGGCGAAACCGGTTACGGCGGCGAGCGGCCAGGCGAGAAGGCGCGGATAACGGACGCCTAGAGCCGAGACGCCCAAAGCGCTAGCGGCGAGGGCGGCCCCAATCTTGCGCTGATGAGTTCGTACGGGGGCGCCGCTGTCCATGAATACGGCGCTACCAAGACGGGAAGCGGTCGCCACCGCCCGCGGTCCGCTGCCGGGAGTCTCGCGTTGCACCCTTCGCTCGGCAGGGCTGATACGACGCTCAGGGACGGCGCGCGGTCTGCGAGGCGTGCCGCCGAGAAAGATCTCTCGAGCGTCGTCGAGGTCTTCTTCGAACATTTTCTCCATCTCTGCCCCGAACGACGGGTCCTCCGCAAGGATGTCGACTTCCCAGTTCACCAGGAGGCCGGAGACGTTGAGGTTCGTCGAGCCGACGCGCCCCCAGAGACCGTCGGCGACGCTCGTCTTGGCGTGCATCATCAAGCCGCCATACTCGTAGATGCGCACGCCGGACTCAAGGAGCTGGTGGTAGCCGATTCGGGAGAGAAAGCCGATCCATGGCAGGTCATTCGTCGCCGGCAGGAGTATCCGAACGTCTACTCCGTCCCTCGCAGCTGCCATCACCGCTTGTGTAAGGCCCGGTACCGAGAGGAAATAGGCGTCGGCGATCCACATCCGCTCCTCTACCTCGGCCATGAGGAACTGCAAAACCCGTAATATTCGTGCCTTACCGGGCTCCTGTATGACCACCCGCGCCTGCATCTCCCCGGCTGACGATATGCCTGCAGCCCTGGGACGCTCCGTGCCGGGTAAGGGGTCGCCCGTCTCATCCCACACGCCAGCGAAGGCGCGTTCGAGATCGGCGACAGCAGGTCCGCGTACGCTTACGGCAGTATCGCGATAAGGTAGGTTCGTCTCGGGGGAGCGTCTGAGCCAGGTGTCGGCGATGCATACCCCGCCGGCCGAAGCGTAAATACCGTCCACGGCCAGGAGCTTCCGGTGGTCGCGCCTGAGGAAGTCGAGAGGAGCCTGGATGGCCGGCGGGTTGACCGCTCGTACGTCCACCCCCGCCCTCCTGAGCTCCTCCCAGAATGAGCGTGGCACGTCCATCGAGCCGAACCAGTCGTAGAGGATGCGTACCGGCACGCCCTGGCGAGCCTTTGCGGAAAGAACGTCGGCGAAGCGGTACCCGATCTCATCGGCCCGGAAGATGTAGTTCTCGAGATGTACCCAGCGCTGCGCGTTCCGGATCTCGGCGAGCCAGTCTTTGTAGGTCGTCGGACCGTTCTCGAGCAGCCTCAGATCGTTGCCGTAACGAAGCGGCGAGTCGCTGACCCGAGCCATCGCCCTATCTAAGCGCGAGACCAACGAGTTTTACACCTCCCCCTGCCTTGAAGGACGGCAACGCGAGAACCGAACTGAATTTGTGGGCGACCAACTGTAACGTACTCCCTCTCTAGCTCCCACCATTCTACCCGGCGAGAGCTACCTCTGACCGGCTCAGAGATCCAGCAGCTCGTCCGCGCCGGTCAAACACATGGAGATGCTCGGTTTTCAGCAACGTCTCTTCGTGGAAGATAGGCGATCATGAGCTCAGGTTTGAGACGAAGTTAGCAGCATTTTAAGGCGAGCAGAGCCGGAAACCGCTTCCAGGAGCGTTGCCACTATCGGCAGCAGGGCAGTAGCAACTGGTTCAGACCGCGCAAGGTGCTGTATATCGTGGGCGGGATTACGGTCGCCGTGGCGAGCCTCGCGCTAGCGCCCCTGCCAGGACCTGGTTGGGTCGCCTTCTTTACCAGCCTGGCCCTGCTGGCCGGCGAGATCCTCTTCGTCGCGCGCCTTCTTGACAGCATCGAGGCGAAGATAAGGAAGCTAGCCTTCGTATTCAGAGATGTCTGGAGAGAGCCTTCTGCCTCGGGGAAGATGCTTGTCGTCCTGATGATTCTGACACTCGTCATCGCGCTTGCATACGCATCTCTTCGCCTGATCTTTGGCGTCTGATGAAGCGCCGGGACCGCTTAGAGAGGCGCTATCTGGCGGAATTCCGGATCGGCACCCCGCCTCCTCATTTTGGCGGAGGCTCGCTTCAACGAGCGCGCTGATACGGCTTGAGGGTATCTGGGGAGGCTGTTAGCTTGCCGGATGCAAGGGGTTTCGATGCGAGAGGATGGAGGAGATGGTGAGCGGTTACGGAGACTTCGGCAGCAGCCTGCGAGACCTGCCACGGCTAAGAAGCAGCCGCCGCAGACGGGCTTCGAGTTGGGACGAGAGCGGCGGTAACGACGATAGGATCACGCTTGCCCCGAGAGAGAGCGCCACGCTCGCGCAGATCTCCGGCGCGGGGAACATCAACCACCTCTGGATCACCGTCAGCGCTGACCCCCCTGATAACGCTCTAGAGCGAGACTCACTTAGAAAACTAGTCCTTAAGATGTATTGGGACGGTGAAGAGGAGCCGAGCGTGCTCGTCCCTTTGGGCGATTTCTTCGGTATGGGGCATGCCAGGACCGGCAACTTCGTCTCCTCCCCCTTACAGATGAGTCCCCAGGACGGCCGGTCCTTCAACTGCTTCTTCCACATGCCCTTCGCTTCAGGCGCTCGTATAGAGGTGGAGAGCGAGCTTAGCAGCAGCAATGTCCTCCTCTACTATTACATAGACTACGAGCAGTTCGACGAGTTAGAGGAGGGGTTGGGCCGCTTCCACGCCCAGTGGCGCAGGGAGAACCTGACTCAGGGGGTCGAAGAAGGAGACCAGAGCAACGAGGAGTTTCTGTTCGGCGGCGAGAACAGAAGTGGCGAGGAGAACTACACCATTCTCGAAGCTGAAGGTCAGGGGCACTACGTAGGATGCGTGCTGAATATTCACAACCTGCGCGAAACCGAGAGCTGGAACTGGTATGGAGAAGGTGACGACATGGTCTTTGTAGACGGAGAAAGTTGGCCGCCCTCGCTGCACGGTACCGGGACCGAGGACTACTTCAACACCGCCTGGAGCCCGAGCCAGAGGTACTCCTCCGCGTATCATGGGATCACGCTCGAAGGCGGGGAGAACTGGAGCGGGCAGGTAAGCTATTATCGCTTCCACGTAGAAGACCCGGTAACCTTCCGGCAGTCGATAAGGGTTAGCGTCGAGCACGGCCACGCCAACAAGCGGAGCGACGACTATTCCTCGGTTGCCTACTGGTACCAGACCGAGCCGCACAGCCCCTTCTATATACTGCCGGTTGATCAACGTATCCCGCGCCCCGTTCGCGCTCGCACTCTCCCCGAAAGGGGCCTCTCAACGAGCAGGAAACTGTTAAGGGCTGTTGGGCGGACCCTACTACGACTCTAGCCCCGATCTTCCCTACGGGACGTCTTCCGTCACCTCGGCTCCAGCTTCTATAGATTCACCCGACTCGACGCTTACGCCGGAGGCGATAGTCGCCCCCTCTCCCACGGTGACCCCGTCCCCGAGCGCGCTGCCTTCGAGGAGGCGAGCCCGAGCGCCCACCTTGCAAGAACTTCCGACGAGGGCGCCGTTCAACTCCGCCCCCTCCCCGATCTGAGCGCCCGCTGCCACCGTAGCGCGCGCGACCGACGCGCCCGCCCCCACGTAAACATCCGGTCCGAGAACTGAGTAGGGTCCGATACTGGCACCGGAACCGGCCCAGACGTTGTCTCCCAGGACGACAGGCCCTTCTACAACTCTTACCTTCACGGTCGTCCCGCTCCCGGCATAGACGCCCTCCCGCAGCTTCTCACCCTGCGGCTGGACACCTTGAACCTTACTGTCCAGCGCGTCTCTCTGGGCGCTCATGTACTGCTCGATGTTACCGATGTCCTCCCAGTAACCCTTCATCACGTATCCATAGACCGGCCGCCCTTCCTCTAGCATCTTGGGGAAGTGATCCTCGGACCAGTCGTACTCCTGTCCTCCCGGAATATCCTGCAATACATGGGGCTCGACGACGTAGATCCCCGTGTTCGCCGTATACGAGAAGACCTCGTCCTCGTCCGGCTTCTCCAAGAACTCGGTCACCCGCCCCTCGTCATCTGTTATGACGATGCCGAACTCCGAAGGATCATCCACCTCCTTAAGGATCAGCGTGACCTCGGCTCCGCGCTCCTCGTGAAACGCGACCGCTCGCTCCAGATCTACGTCCGTTAGCGCATCTCCTGAAACGATCACAAACCTCTCCGTCAGCCAATCCTCAATGTACTTCACGGATCCGGCGGTACCCAAAGGCTCCTCCTCGACGGAGTACTCCATGTTCACGCCCCACCCCCCGCCGTCGCCAAAGTACTCGCTTATCGCCTCGGGCATGTACTCAAGCGTGACCAGTATGTTCTCGAAGCCATGGCCTTTGAGTAGCCGGACGATGTGCTCCATGCACGGCGTATTGAGGATAGGGATCATCGGTTTGGGCCTATTGCTGGTTAACGGCCTGAGCCTCGTTCCCTGTCCCCCCGCCATAATGACCGCTTTCATGTACCCTCCCTTTGCGACCGCCGGATTCGGTGTCGCGCATCCAACACAAGCCTCCATTATGGCTGAGAACGCATTGCTCTGAAGGCTACTCATCCGTGGGGGAGTGTTCGTGGGATGGATGCGTCTCTCTTCAGGCAGGCCCAGACCCGGTATCGGAGCACGATACGGCGCTGCGCTAAGAGCTTCTTGAGCCGCCTGATCTTGTCAGCCGCCACATTCCTGCTACGGACATCGCGACGGGTTTTAACAACCTGGCGAGTGCTCCGGGCTTCGACACTACGCGGGACGAACACAGGAGTCCGAGGAAGCGGCAGAGCGCCGGTGTTCGCCAATCACCCTTTTGGTCACGATAGAAGTATTCGCCTCGGTGGTTAGTACGCTCCTAAATCGCAATAACCTTAGTACCCGCTCGTTCAAATCTATCTTGAAACGTGCCAGTCTGCCTCATAGACGCTTTCACGACCTGCGACACACTTGTGCCACTCTGCTACTCGGCAAGGGAGTGCATCTCAAGTTCGTTCAAGAGCTGCTTGGCCATACCACTATTGCCATCACACTCGCGATACCTACTCTCATGTTTTTCAAGACATGGGAGACCAAACAGCCACAGCTATAGAGGACAACCTATCTAAGAAAGTGACATCGTTATAGTAGCAGGGTAAGCTGAAGTAGTGCCGGTAACCAGGAAAGCTGATCGGCGCCACCCTAGTGGATACTACTGACAACACCTTACTGCGAAGTTACACCATCCGCTTATCAATGGCGTATGGAGACGCTTCCTAGAAAGACTCCGGAGAAAGATTGGCGCACTGTTAAGCGCACCCAGGACTGAGCAAGGCTACCTGAGGTAACACCATTGCAACTCGCTACATTCGTAACTTGTCGTTCGGTACACGCACGCTAGCTGCTCTTCAGTTCCTTCTCAAGCGCTACCCGAACACGCCTAAGTTCTGCATTCAACCGGGTGGCCAATACCGGTGCAGTAGCCAGGTCTCCTGAACGCGCCGTCTCCTCAAGTTCAGCACAGATTGTGACCATCCTTAGCGCCCCCATGTTCCCGCAGCTTCCCTTGAGGGTGTGCGCCACCTGCTCTACCGACAGAGCGTTACATCCTGCGATGGCCTCCTGCAAGGCCTCAAGCTGCGTCGGTGCGTCCTCCAGAAAGAGTTCCGCGAGTTCGGCGAGGAGCTCCTGGTCCCCGAGCTCGCGCAGGCCTTCAAGCACGCTCTGATCCAGCGGATCGGTGATGCCCTCCGAGGCCGCCTCGGCGCCTTCGGTGTTTTGCAGCTCTTTAGGATCAGACTCTTCGCCGTCGGGTTGGGAGACCCAGCGTTTGAGGACGGCGTCTAGCTCCTCGGGTTTTAGGGGCTTCGAGACGTAATCATCCATGCCGGCCTCTAGCGCCTTCTCCCTGTCACCTTGCATGGCGTTGGCCGTTGCGGCGATGATAGGCGTACGGTGGCGAACGCCCTCCTGGCCTTCCTCCTCGCGCCTCCTTATCTCTGTGGTCGCTTCGTAGCCGTCCATCTCGGGCATCTGCACGTCCATCAGGACCGCCGCATACGAGATACGCGAGAGAGCTTCTACGGCTTCTAGACCGTTGGCAACCGCGTCTGCTCGGTATCCTAGCCTCTCTAATATCTTTACGGCTACCTTCTGGTTAACAGCGTTGTCCTCGGCCACAAGGAGGCGAGCGGAGTGCGCACCATCGCCGCTTTTCGGCTCGCCCAAGGCGCGGGAGGCGACGAGCGGAGCGTCGGTGGGCGAGGGTCCTCCTAAAGCCTCGGCCGTAGTCTTAGGGGCTGAGGGTTCCTCTACGGACGTTCCCACAACCGCGGCGATGATGTCAAAGAACTTGGACTGCTTCACCGGCTTGGTCAGATACGCGTCTATGCCTGCTTTGAGTGCTTCCTCGCTCTCGTTACCCCGGCCTATAGAGCTCATCATTATTAGCTTCGTAGAGGGGATGAAAGGGTCTTGCTCTATCCTGCTGGCCAGCTCTATGCCGTCCATCTGTGGCATCTGCATATCCAGAACCGCCAGGTCGTAGGGCTTGGCACTCCTGGCAGCATCTCTAACGCCTTTTTCCCGTCTTCGGCCTGGCCGTTCTTCATCCCTCAGGAGATGATCTGCTCGTGCAGTATCTTGCGGTTGGTCTTGTTGTCGTCCACTACCAAGGCTCGCAAGCCGCTAAGGTTTGCTTGGGGAGTAAAAGCTCGCTGCTGCGCACCTTCGGGTTGCTTCTTCAAGGGCAAGGTGAAGAAGAAGGTGCTCCCCTTGCTAGGCCCGCTCTCCACCCCTATCTCGCCTCCCATCAGCTCCACCAGCTGCTTGGAGATGGCCAAGCCTAAGCCTGTCCCGCCGTAGCGGCGGGTGGTTGAGGCGTCGGCTTGGGAGAAGGACTCAAAGAGGCGTAAGCGCTGCTCCTCGCTCATCCCTATGCCTGTGTCCTTCACCTCAAAGCGCACCACCGCCGCGTCGCCGGACTCCTCGGTGAGCCCCACCCTTAGGATTACCTCACCCTCCTCGGTAAACTTCACCGCATTACCCAAGAGATTGACCAGAACCTGCCTTATGCGCCCCGGGTCGCCTTTAAGGGCGGTAGGAACCTCAGGCCCTACGAGACTCGCAAGCTCCAGACCCTTCCCGTAAGCCCGCTCTGCTAGCAGGCCCACAGATTCCTCCACCGCAGCCCTGAGGTCGAAGTCTATGACCTCTACGTGCATCTTCCCGGCCTCGATCTTTGAGAAGTCGAGGATGTCGTTGATGATGGTAAGCAGGTTATCGCCAGAGCTGCGTACCGTCTCTGCGTACTCGCGCTGCTCTTCATCGAGGTCGGTGTCAAGCAGTAGGCCGGTCATACCGATAACGCCGTTCATGGGGGGGCGGATCTCGTGGCTCATGTTGGCCAGAAACTCGCTCTTGGCGCGGTTGGCCTCCTCGGCCATCTCCTTAGCCCTTTGCGTCTCTTCCTCAGCCTGCTGGCGCCGAGCCTCTAAACGATCGAATAACCTAGCGCTCCACAGAATTAAGGCGGAGATAATCAGAACGTTCGCCGTCGTGGTCAGCAGAACCCCGACGCCGGTTCCGTAAAGACCAGCCCGTTGTCCCTCAAGCCTCAGCCATGCGAGCAAAACGGGTACGATGATGGCAGCCGGCAATAGGCGGCGGATCAAGAAGCGACCCATCTTAGTTCTGCTTACTAATAGCGCCATTTCAAGTTATTGTAACAACCCTAGGCTAGAGGTCTCTCCTTCGTCTCTCACCTTAGTGTTCTCGCGTTAACAGTTTCATAGTAGGCTGGAATTACGTTTTCTCAGGCAGCCTTGCTTAGTCTAAGGCGCGCTTAACAGTGCGCCATATCTTCCACGGAGTTCTTCCTAGGAAGCGCCTCCATACGCCATCGATAAGCGGATGGTGTAACTTCGCAGTAAGGTGTTGTCATAACCGACTGTCGTCAGAGACCTCAGCACGGGTCAGATATCTAAGCCTCTGACCCGTATTTCTCCCTCAAGTTCTCACGAAACAAAGTGTCAAGACCGGGATTCGAATCCGAGCGCCATGATTCTAGTAGGTACGGCTGCTTTGTTAGGTCTCGCCTCCACCAGAGGCAGGCAAACGGTCGCGGGCCGCTCGCACGTCGCCATCTGAAGGGTTGGAGGCCAGGTAGCTCTCCGCGGCGCCCCTGGCTACCGCCACCT
>DASQMR010000161.1:0-4616 GCA_035645375.1 Rubrobacteraceae bacterium | reverse complement strand
GTCTCCAACGCGACGGGTAACGATGTTACCCGGAGAGGTGTCCCGTACGTGTTTAGAACCTCGGCGAGCAGCTGGCAGGTCAGCAACCCGATGGGCGGATGGCTGGTGGATAACGGTGTAGAAAACGTCTACGTAACCGCGCCTGACTACGCGGCCGGGCAGGAGCAGGCTAGTGGGTTTAGGGAAGGGTTCGCTGCGGCCGGCGGCAATCTGATCGGTGAGGCTTATCCCCCGCTGGGTAACAGCGACTACAGCACCTACCTGACGAACATCAGTCAGGCTAGCCCGCAGGCGGAGTGGAGCTTCTACGCCGGTACGGACGCCGTGAGCTTCGTTAGGCAGTATGCCGAGGCCGGGTTGAAAGAGAACATACCGCTCTACGGCTCGGGCTACATGGTCGAGGCCGACACGATCGAGGGGCAAGGGGAGGCGGCGGAAGGTGTCCGGACGGGGCTGTTCTACGCATCCGGCCTCGACAACCCGGAGAACACAGCGTTTATCGAGAACTTCCAGAGCCAGTTCGAACGTGACCCCAGCACGTATGCGGTACAGGGCTACGACGCTGCCTGGCTGATTGGGGAGGCGTTGAAGGCTACGGAGGGAGATACCGACCCGGATGCGCTCGTCGAGGCGATGGAGAGCGTGGAGTTTGCGAGTCCGCGCGGACCGCTGACGCTCGACGAGAACCACAACCCGATTCAGAACATCTACATCCGCGAAGCACAGGAGCAGAATGGAACGATCGAGAATGTGGTGATCGACACTATCGAGGACGTCCAAGACCCGGGGGAGTAAACGTAGTCTGCTCCGATCTCTAGAGCTGAGGAGGCTAGGATGGGCGAGATCCAGACTCTCGCAACCCACATGCTCAACGGCCTGGCGTACGGTCTCTTGCTGTTCATCCTCGCCGCCGGGCTGTCGCTGATCTTTGGGATGATGGACGTAATCAACCTCTCGCACGGCTCGTTCTACTTGGTCGGCGGATTCTTGGGCGTTGGCCTCGTCGACGACCTCGGGAGTTGGTGGCTGGCCCTTGCTGTCACCGTGGGCATCGTGGCCGTGCTCGGGCTCATCGCCGAGATATCGCTCTTGAGGCCGATGTACAATCGGGACCATCTCGATCAGATTTTGCTGACCTTCGGCCTCGCCCTCATAATCGAGGACGCGTCGGAGTGGATCTTCGGGACGACCATACAGTCCATGAGTTACCCAAGCGCCTTCTCGCAATCGGTGGAATTCCTCGGTGTGGTGATACCCAGCTACCGCCTGCTGGTGATCTTCGTCGGGCTTGTGTTAGCTGTGGCGCTGTATCTACTGCTCGAACGGACACGCGTGGGCTCGATCATACGCGCGGGCGTCTCGGATCGGGAGATGGTCTCAGCTTTAGGTTTCAACATCACCGCCATCTTCGGCGGGGTCTTCGTAGGCGGCCTGGCGCTCGCGGGGCTAGCTGGTTTCATCGGCACCCCGATCCTTGGTGTGTACTCGGGCCTGGACTTCGAGATCCTGATCCTCACACTGATCATCGTGGTGGTCGGCGGCCTCGGCAGCTTGACCGGCGCTTTTTGGGCGAGCCTGCTCATCGGGATCACCCAGATACTCGGGCAGGCGTACTTCCCGAGTATCGCCGCGCTGATCATCTACATCGTGATGGCCATCGTATTACTCGTCAGGCCGCAGGGCCTGTTCCAGAGGAGGTATGCCTGATCATGACCACGCAGGTCGAATCCGGGCGAAAGACGCGAAGCTTCGTATCGGTGCACGCGGGCACTATCGCGGTCCTCGCCGGAGCGTTACTGCTCGCGATCGTCCCGCTTGTTGGTTCCAGGTACTATGTCAGCGTACTTACGCAGATACTAATCCTCTCCATATTCGCTCTTAGCCTCGGCTTCCTGATGGGCTTCCCGAAGCTCATCTCTTTGGGTCACGCCGCCTTTTTCGGGGTTGGGGCGTACGCTGCAGGCATCTTCGCCGTGCGCGTGGATCCAAACGTTGTGCTGACGCTAGGTGTAGCGCTGGCGCTGTCTCTGCTTCTCGCACTGGTCATTGGAGTGCTCTCCCTGCGGAGTACCGGCATCTACTTCCTTATGATCACGCTGGCGCTCGCGCAGCTGGTGTACGTGGCCTCCCAGCAATGGGTCTCGCTTACCGGGGGGACGAACGGCCTAGTCGGAATTCCTCGTCCAGAGCTGTTCGCCCTGCTAAGATTCGATCGGACAGCCTTCTTTTATCTTGTCCTGATCCTCGCGGTGGCATCTTATCTGCTGTTCCGGACTCTCGTGCGCTCCCCGTTCGGAAGGATCCTCATTGGCATCGGCTCGAACGAGCAGAGAATGCGGGCGATCGGCTACAGCCCCCGTAGCTATAAACTGATCTCGTTCGTGGCAGCCGGGACGGTTGCCGGTCTCGCCGGCGCGCTCTGGGCCCACTTCAACGGGATCGTCACCCCTAGTGACCTCCACTGGTCGCACTCGGCGGAGGCCTTGATCATGGTAATAGTGGGAGGAGCGGGTACCCTGATCGGGCCGATGCTCGGCGCGGCGCTCATCTGGGTTCTGGAGAGCGCGCTTAGCTCCTACACCGATCGATCCACGATGATAACCGGGATCGTGTTCATCCTCTTCGTCTTCTTCGCCCGCAACGGGATAGCCGGCGCTGCACAGAGCGCCTGGAAGATGGTCCGTCGATGAGCGCGCTCGAGCTGGAAGGCGTTGCGAAGCACTTCGGCGCCTTAGCCGCTACCCAGGACGTGAGCTTCTCCGTCGAGGTGGGGGAGAGGGTTGCGCTCGTGGGCCCGAACGGCGCCGGCAAGACTACGCTCTTCAACCTGATCAGCGGAGAGCTTATGCCCGACAAAGGCGTAATCCGGCTCAGCGATCAGGACGTGACCCAATACTCTCCCGACAGGATGAGCGAGAGTGGTCTTGGCCGAACGTTCCAAAAGAACTCCCTCTTTATGGAGAGCACCGTCTACGAGAACGTCCGGCTTGCCGTGCAGCGCCGTCTGGGCATCAGGTTAAAGGTGTTCAAGTCCGTAGACCGCTACCCAGAGCTCCGGCGCGAGACGGAGGAGGTGTTAAACAGCGTACGCCTCATCTCCCGTTCGGAGACTAAGGCGAAGAACCTCTCCTACGGCGAGCAACGGCAGCTCGAGCTCGGGATCGCTCTGGCGACCTCTCCCAGGGTGCTCTTACTTGACGAGCCGACGGCCGGGATGTCAGGGAAGGAGACGGGGGAGATGGTGACAATGCTCCAGACTCTCCCGCAGGATCTTACCCTGCTCATCGTAGAGCACGATATGGACGTGGTCATGGCGCTCGCCAGCCGCATCATCGTGCTCAACTTCGGGGAGGTTATCGCTGACGGAGACCCGGAAGAGGTTCGTAGAAACAAAGAAGTTTTGGCTGCATATCTCGGGCTCGATGCCGACGAGGAGGCTTTAGGTGCTTAGCTTGCAAGACGTACACGCGCATTATGGCCTTAGCCACGTGCTGCACGGCGTCTCCTTGGGCGTCTCCCCTGGCGAGGTCGTCGCCCTTCTTGGCAGGAACGGGGTGGGCAAGACGACCACCATCCGCACTATCGTAGGGCTGGTCCGCACGAGCAAGGGGAGCATAACGCTAAAGGACGTCTCTATACAGGGCGAGCCGCCCTACAAGCGGGCGCGGAGGGGCATCGGCCTCGTCCCTCAGGGTAGGGGCATCTTCCCCAACCTAAGCGTCCGGGAACACCTGCTGCTCCCGCCGCAGCGTAAGCAGCAGGATGGGCAGCAGTGGACCCTGGAAGAGGTGTACGATCTCTTCCCGAGGCTGAAGGAGCGCGAGAGGAACGCGGGGAACCAGCTCAGTGGAGGAGAGCAGCAGATGCTTTCAATCGCCCGTGCTCTCAGAGGAGGCCCGGACCTTCTGCTGCTGGACGAGCCGTCCGAGGGACTCTCCCCGATGATGGTAGAGCGTGTGGGCGAGATCCTGCGGGAGCTTAAGAGCAGGTCGCTCCCGATCCTGCTCGTCGAGCAGAACGTGCGTCTCGCCCTGTCCGTGGCTGACCGGGTGTACATCATGAACAAAGGGCAGGTCGTGCACGAGAGCGCGGCCTACGAGCTTGCCGAAGACAAGGAAACACAGCACAAGCTCTTGGGCGTATAAAGGAGTACCTATGGCGGAAGTGTTCATCAACGGCGAGTACGTAAACTATCCTCAGCTAGAGCGATTGTCCATAACGAACCCGGCCAACGGCGAGGAGGTGGATACCGCTCCTCTCGCAGGACCGGCAGAGATAGATGAGGCAGTGCAGAGCGCTTATGCGGCCTTTCCGGCATGGCGGGACACCCCGGCCTCGAAGCGCGGCGAGGTGCTGGGGACGGCGGCCGAGGCGGTGCTTCCTGCCGTCGAGGAGCTGGCTCCCCTGCTGACCTCCGAGCAAGGCAAGCCGTTGCGCGAAGCCAGGATGGAGATAAGGCGCTTCGTCCACACCCTGGAGCACTACGCGGGGATGGCGAAGAATATAAGGGGCGGCTACGTGCCCGACCTTGATGAGGGAACGTACGGCATGATCGTGAGGCGTCCTCTGGGTGTGGTGGGGGCCATAGTGCCCTGGAACTTCCCGACCACGCTCCT
>DASQMR010000160.1:0-8604 GCA_035645375.1 Rubrobacteraceae bacterium | reverse complement strand
ATCGGTCGGCCGTGCGGGCACACCGCCCTGAGCTCGCATGCCGACCACTCTTTTAGCAGCGAAACCATCCCCTCGCGCGTGAGGCTCTTCCCGAACTTCGTCGAACCCCGGCAGGCCAGCGCCTTCGCCAGATCCTCCCCTCCTGCGATCGCCTCGATCGCTCCTAGAAAAGCCTCCTCGAGGTCCGTCACCGTCTCCGCGGCCCTGGTAAGGCGCACCGCATCGCCGCCGAACGGCTCCAGCTCGAACCCCAGCGCGCCGCCGAGCGAGCGTAGATGACGCCTTCTATCGTCACGGCCGACTAGATAGCGAAGGCTCTCGGCACCATCCTCTCAGGCACGTGCGCAGAGCTGAAGCGGGAGCCGGATCGCCACTAAACGGCTGTCGAATCCGAGGGCTGGTATAAAGGCTGGCAAGGGACCGAGAGGAAAGGATGAGGCGATGGAGGCACGCAGCAGCACTCCCTGCCCACAATGTCGGCACGGCAACCCGCCCGAGAATCACTTCTGCGGGGCTTGCGGAGCCGCTTTGGAGAGCAGCGGGCAACTCGTCCGCCGGCTGGAGAACAATCCAACCATGGCGAGGCGCTCCCTGCTGCCCGCTGAGCTCAAGCCTGTCGGTAGGGCGCTGGCGGTGGGCCTAGCGACTTTAGCAGCTGAGGCCGGTCTAGCCTGGCTCCGCCGCCGAGCCGAGGGCTCCGACGGAGCGTCGCTGACCTTTGCCAGGGGGACCAAGCCCGCGATCCCCGAGCCTCCGATTTATCAGAGCTTCGAGGAGGTGCACGCCTGGGTACGAGAAGGGAAATTCGAGAGCCGGATCTTCGCGCAGCGGGCCGTGAGATCGATCCGTGCTACAAACCCAACTGACAGGCAGATGTAGGATATGAGGGGTCCCTACTCAAGTGCTGAGAGACAACCCAGGATCTTGGCGAGGCAAAAGCTGAGCCGTTAGGGGCGGTGGGCTCCTCTAGTCTCGGTTTACGCTGCTTTGATAGAACCCCTCCGGCCCCTTTTCAAGTGTCTTCATAGTCTCCTCGATCTGCCGCCTGTGTGTCTCGTGCAGGACCGTGCAGAGAACCTCCTCAATCCTCACCGCCATCTCCCAGCCTATCGTCTTCTGCTCTGCGGCGGCCTGATTTTGCAAGCGGAAAGAGGATAGTCGCGGTGCCAGCCGGTCGTCTCCCAAAGGACGTACCTACCGCACCCTTACTGCGATCCGCTTCCCGAAACTACTCACTAACCCTGAGACCCGCGTTCCTGACACCACAGTCGGGTGGCTCGTCGGGCTCATACCCCGAAGTCCTCAGATTATAATTCTGTCGCCGCTAGTGCGAAAGGACACAGCAAAGACCAGATTATAGTCACTGGGAAAGGGTTAGGAATAATGCGAATGCCGTCTACGAAGGCGCTGGTGTTGGCCGACGAACAGGGCGCCATCTTATCCGTATGGCGGGAAGCACTCGGGATCATTAGACGATACCCTTTAGCATCGATTTTTCCAGCAGCGATGCTGGGCATGTTGGGGGCTGCTCCTTACTACTTCATCGAAGGGAAGATCAATGTTTCGGAACAGATCCTGACATCCCTGACCGGAGCATTCGCTTTCTACCTCTACATAGTCTATATAGCGTACGTTGAGGAGTTCACCGCCGAGGCTGAGCGAGGCGTCGAACGTATCACGATGCCCGACGTGTTACGCATGCTGCGGCAAGCATCTTCTGTCGTGCCGTCCGCCATGGTCGCCGCGGTTGCCGCTATCATAATCCCAAGGGTAACAACCCTACTGCTGGTAATCCCCGGGTTATGGCTACTGACACGCTGGTCATTGTTCGCGCCGGTGATCAGCAGAGAGCATTTAGGCCCGGTGGCGGCGCTCAAGCGCAGCAACGAGTTAGTTCGGGACCACTTTGAGCTGGTGTTCCTTACTGCTGCCTTGGCCACTGTGTTGGAAGAGGTAGCAGTCCATGGAGGGGGGGTTGCGGGGCTTCTGATTTCGGGCTCGGACACATGGGGTCAAGGCCTAGGTGGTGCGATTGCCACCCTACTAACTATGCCGTTGGCAGCGCTTGTAACCTCAGTAACGTATACACGCCTAGCGGCGCATACGAGGTAGCTTAAGCGGTGGTGCCAATAAGGTAGTTTGTCCCACGGCTGGCGACCCTTCCGATGATAGCATCGCCTTCGTATCATACGTTGGTACTGCGCTACTCGCCTATTGACACAGTCTCTAAGTCATACTAAGAGACCTACCGGTAGTGTCTGAGAAGACCTCTAAGCGGCAATCTGGTGAATAGAGAAGCATCCGAAGCCTCAAATCCTTGACACCATCTCGTCATGCGGTCATTGTTACATTGAGAACAATCTGAGCGAGGTTGCCAGGGAGAGGAGTAGACGATCTATGTCGGAAGAGAACAAGGCTATCGCACGACGGGCCCTAGAAGAGGTTTTCAGCGGCCAAGGAAACCTGGACGTAGCGGACGAGCTTTTCGCTCCTAACTACGTAGGCCATGATCCTGCAAGCCCAGGGGATATACGCGGTCCCGAAGGCGCCAAGGAATTCGCCGGTATGTATCGCAGCGCCTTCCCTGATGTACAGATGAGCGTTGAGGATCAGGTAGCCGAAGGAGAGAAGGTGGTGACTCGCTGGATAGCGAGTGGTACTCACCTGGGTGAGATTATGGGCATCGCTCCTAGCGGTAACCGGGTGACGGTGACAGGGACCAGTATTGAGCGCATTGTCGACGGTAAGATTGTAGAAACGTGGGACAACTACGACGCGCTGGGCATGATGCAGCAGATAGGTGCCATCCCCTCCCCAGAGCATCAGCAGCAGGCCCAAGCCTAAAAGAAGCACCTGGCGAAGAGCCGAAGTCTAACATCCTCGGCTCTTTTTGTGCTTTCATGCTTCTTTATGTTCTGAGAAGACCTCTTAGCGGCAATCCGGTGAACTAGGGCTTGGGAAGTAGGGCCGGAACCTCTAGAGTAAGGAGCCTATGTCAGTCGGCCGGCGAGTTATGGGAACGCCCAAGGGCTAAGATATGCCCGCCGGACAGTACTAGAATACGGGACGAGGTGGCTACGGTTATTCCGAGGCACGAAGAGCCGCCTCGCTAGGGCACGACGACCGACCCTCAGCCAGGTGCTACCGTCTGGCCTCAGAGTAGCCTGGAAGGCCAGGCGAGGCGTTGTTCTAGTGTGCGCGGGTCTCTGCCCGCTCGCTGCCGAGGAAGCCCAGGGGCACGGGGAGGTTCAGAAAGAGGTCGCGCGCCTCGACCGTGGTGTCCGCTGGAGGGGTGACGGGTGAGCGTTCGGGGAAGCCTCCAGCCAGCACCCGGATGCGGGTGGCATTGGTAGCACGAGGTTCGCGGGTAGTAAGGGTAAGGGAAGAGACAGAGGAGATCGCATGCAACGCCTCGCCCCTGAAGCCTAAAGAGAGAACCCGGGCCAGGTCTTCGGCGGAGTAGATCTTGGACGTCGCGTGCCGCCCCACCGCCCTCAAGGCATTATCCGGCGACGTTCCCGAGCCGTCGTCGCGGACCCGGAGGAGTGAGACCCCGCCGCCCTCGATCTCGACCTCCACGCGTGAGGCGCCCGCGTCGAGCGCGTTCTCCACCAGTTCTTTTACCGCAGAGGCCGGGCATGCTATCAACTCGCCGGCGGCTAGGCGGTGCGCCACCTCCGGCGACAAGACCTGAATACGGCTGCTACCGTAAGGAGCTCCCGACTCAGATATCAGACGCGGAAAGAGCCTCATCGCGTCATCCGGCGAAGTCCTTGACGCCCTCCGATTCGAGGCGGCCCAGGATCTCTCCGGCCCGCTCCGTTACCTGCCGCGGCAGGCCGGCGAGCCGGGCAACGTGGACGCCGTAGGAGGAGGACTCGGCGCCGGGTTCGATGCGGTGCAGAAAGACTATCTCGCCCCCCACCTCCTCGACGGCGGCCTTGTGGTTCTCGCAGCCGGGTAGGAGCTCGGCGAGGCGCGTGAGCTCATGGTAGTGGGTAGCGAAGAGCGTTAGCGACTGGACGTCGTCGTGCAGGTACTCGGCGATGGCCCAGGCGAGGCTCATCCCGTCGTAGGTCGAGGTGCCCCGCCCGACCTCGTCCAGGATCACGAGGCTACGCTCTGTGGCGGAGTTAAGGATGCTCGCCGCCTCGGTCATCTCAACCATGAACGTCGACTCCCCGCTCGCGAGCCGGTCCTCGGCCCCCACTCTGGTGAAGATGCGGTCGACTACGCCTAAAGACGCCTCTTCGGCGGGGACGTAGGAGCCGGTCTGGGCGAGCAGCGCGATGAGGGCTACCTGGCGCAGGTAGACGGATTTTCCGGCCATGTTCGGGCCCGTGATGATCTGGAGCCGCGAGCCCCCATCTATCCGCGTCTCGTTCGGCACGAACGGCGTCTCGAGGCCGTGCTCGACGACGGGATGACGCCCCGCCGTCACGCGCAGCCCCCGCTCCTCCGTCACCTCCGGCCGACAGTAGCGAAGCTCGCCGGCGGCGGCGGCGAAGGAGGCGACCACGTCCACGACGGCCACCGCCCTGGCGACGCGTTGAAGCTGCGGGGCGGCCTCCTTTACGGCGGCGCGTATCTCCCCGAGGATCTGCTTCTCCAGCCGCTCGACCTCGTCGCGGGCGGTCAGCATCCTCGACTCGTGCTCCTTGAGCTCTGTGGTGACGTAGCGGGAGGCGTTCTTGAGGGCCTTGCGGTGCTCGTAGTGTGAGGGCACTACGCTCCCCTCCTTGCCCGCCACCTCTATAAAGTAGCCCTCGCCGTCGCGGTAGCCGATCTTCAACGTCTTCAAGCCGGTCTTCAGACGCTCGTCGGCCTCGAAGCGGGTCAGCCAGCCGTGGGCACCGTCGCGGAACTCGCGCGCCTCGTCCAACTCCGAGGAGTAGCCGGCCCGGATGGTCTCTCCGGACTCCTCGGAGATGGCGGCGGCTATTAGCTCCCTTACCCCCGGCGGCTCCCCCATAGCCCCGAGTACGCGGACGAGCAGAGACCCCTCGGAGGCGACGGGCGCGAGCGTCTCTTTCAAGGGACCGATAGCTTCCAGCGCGCTCCTCAAAGAGAGGAGGTCGTTCGGCGAGGCTGAGAGCCGGACGATGCGGGTGGCGATACGCTCTATATCCGGAACATGGGAGAGGTGCTCGCGGGCCTCCTCACGCAGCATGTAGTCGGAGGCGAGCGAGTCGACCGCTTCGAGGCGCTGGTTTATGCGGTCCACCTCGAGCAGGGGGCGCTCGATCCAACGCCTCAGAGCCCTCTGCCCCATCGGCGTGCGGGTCCGGTCTATGGTCTCTATGAGCCCGTCCAACCCGAGGTTGCGCCGCGTCGCGCTATCCAGCACCATCCCGGAGCTGGGCGAGTAGGGCCTGAAGGTCACGACCTGCTCCGGCGGGCTTCCGCCGCGCAGAGAGGAGAGATACTGCAAGAGCGCCCCCGCGGCGCCTACGAGCGTGTTCCGCCCGTCGAGGCCCAGGCCCTTGAGGCTCGCGACGCCGAAGTGGCGCTTCAGCGCCTGCTCCCCGGCAGAAGGCTCGAAGGTCCAGCGGGGGGCCGGGCTTATGGCCGCACGCGCCCTCGGGAGGTCCTCTGCGGCGGTGCGTTCGGGGACGACCAGCTCCTTAGGCGACCAGCGTTCGAGCTCGGCGGCGAGCTCGTCCTCGGGCACCTCGGTCCCGGTGAACTCGCCGGTCGAGGTCTCGGCGATCGCCACGCCCGCCCTTCCGTCCCGGACGACGACGGCGGCGAGGTAGTTCGACTCCCCGACGGAGAGGACGTTGTCCTCGATCACGGTGCCGGGGGTGAGGATGCGCGAGATCTCGCGGGTAAACTGCTTCGGCTTCGTCGGATGCTGGCGCTGCTCGGCGACCGCGACGGAGTGGCCCTTGCGAAGGAGCGTCGCCAGATGCTCCTGCAAGGCGTGGCCGGGCACGCCCGCGAGCGGGACGCGTCCCCCGGTGTAGCCCGCGGCCTCGCGGCTGGTCAGCCGGATCGAGAGCGCCTGAGAGATCGTCTTGGCGTCCTCCTCGAAGGTCTCGAAGAACGTGCCGACCTGGTAGAAGAGGATCGTGCCGGGCGGAAGCTGTGCTTTGAGTTCGGCGTAGCGTCCTAGCATAGGGCTATTCTACGGCGAAGGTCTCCCCACGTCAGCCCCGAGAACAAGGTAGTATGGCTTGCGGCTCGGAGGAGCCCCGGAGATACGAAGGCTACGAGGTCGGAAGGAGGAGTCAAGTTGGACGAAGGCAGTTTCGGTAGGAGGTCCGACAGGTCCGAGAGGTTCGGGGAGCAGTCGCAAGGTCTGCGCGAAGGGAGCCCGGAGATGCCCGAGGCGCTGGGGCGCGGGAAGTTCGTCTCGGTGAGCGCCCGGGTTGGAAACGACCTGTCAGGCTACGTCTGCGACCGGGACGGCACTGGAATCCTGCTGGACGTACGAGACCCCAGCGGTGACCCGGGCGGGTACGAGTTCTTGCCCTGGTCGAGCATCGAGCGGGTTAGGCTCTAGTACACCGTCCCTACGGTATCTCGATGAGGCCGAGGAGCGCCAGAGCAGCTATAAGGACCGGTTGGTGGATCAGGTAAACGGCGAGCGAATGGCTCCCCAGAAAGGTCAGAGGACGTAGCGTCTTAGGAGTCGTACGGGCGGTCCTCCTGTCGGCGCTACCATAGAGCGCGTTCCCGGCGGCGATACCGAGCAGCATCACCCCGAACCAGGGGAAGATCGGCCAGTAGTCCAGGGTGGAGAAGGCCGGCCTGCCCCCGAGCCACGCCAGCCAAAGCGACTCGACGATGAAGCCTTGCCGCAGGTACAGGCCGAGGGCGATACATCCCGCGCCCAAAACGACGTTCGTAAGTTTCAGGCTGATGAACGGGTAGGCGAAGATGATCGACGCGCCGATCAGGTGAAGGATGCCGAAGAAGATCATGTCGTGCGGCACGAAGATCCAGGTCAGAAGCGTAATCACCATACCGTAGGAGAAGATTCTCGTCCCCCGGCCTAGATACTCAAGAGAGACCCTCCGCTCTGGTGACTTCGTAGCCCTCGCGTAGCTCAACGTGAGCGAGAGGCCGGCGAGGAAGGTAAAGGTCCCCCCGATCACGCGCGCGGCGTTGAGCCCGACCCCATGCCTGAAGAACCCCGCATCGAAGAGACCGGCGAAGTAGGCAAGGTCGTACGAGAGATGGTAGAAGACCATTCCTACCACCGCGACCCCGCGCAGAGCGTCTATCTGCCATAGCCTACTCACATATGGATCTTAACGCAACCATCACACGCTCGTCCCCGATCACCGCTACGGCGGTTCGTCCGCCGGCCGTCGCTGGCTTAGGTCTTTTGGCTGACCCCTAACCGTTGTGGCGATCCTCTTCGTGCGCCTCGCGTAATGAGCGGATGACGAAACCGTTCATGCGCAGGAAGGCGGGGATCTCCCGGATCGAGAAGCTCAACTCGGCATGGTCCAACGCCTCGGAGACGGTCACGCGTAGGTCCGGCGCGATCCTGTAGACGGCGTAGGATTCGGAGACGGGGAAGTACTTGTCTCGAGGCCCCGAGACGAGCTCGACTGGAGCCTCTATCCGCCCGGTTCTCGCGAGCGGCGAGAGCTCATCCAGGTCTTCGCGCATCCCCTCTGGAAGCGCGTCGTAGAGCCCTTCGAAACACTCTGGGTCGCGGTTGGCGAGCAGCTCTACCACGCTCTCCGCCTCCGGACTCAGATCGTTCGTAGAGCGGTCGCGGAGGTCGGTGAGGGGATCCGGATCATAGCGGTAAACCTCCTCCAACTCAGAGGTCAGCTTCTCCCGGTCCTCACCCTCCGGGAGGATGGCTACCAGCGAGCGGGCGGCGACGTAGGAGAGAAAAGGGTCTGTTTCGTAGGGGACGAGCTTCTCATCGTGCCGGTAATAGCCGGTAGTGGCGACGTTCAGGACGTTGCGGATCTCCGAGTATGGCGCCACGCCCGAGACGACCGAGACGCTCTCCCTCGTCTCCGGGTCCCCGGCGGCAAGCAGGGCGAGCGTCGCGCCAGTAGAGACCCCGACCAGGCCGACCCTCCCGCCACTGGCCTCCGGCGAACCGGCGACCACTCGGGCTACCCTCACGGTCTCGGAGACGGTCTCCGGGGTGAGCTCGTCGCTCCTCAACCCCGGCAGATCGGGCACGACCACCAGGTAACCGGCCCGGGCGAATCCCTCCGCGAAGCGGCGCACCTCCGGCAACTCTCGCCCCTCCTGGACGGTCCCGTTCACGAAAAACACAGCGGGCCACGGTCCATCACCTCCCGGCCTAACGACGAGGGCCGGGTTCCCCGCAACGTAGCCATCCTCGACAGCTGGCTCGCGCGTAACGGCCCCGACGATCTGCATCAGGACGGGCGTCTCCAGCACCGAGGAGAGAACGATCACCGCCCGGGCCTGCGCGACTATATGAGACCAAAAGACCACGGTGAGGACCGCCACGAACAACAGGAGCGCCAGCAAGAAGGTGTGTCGTCGAGGCCAGCGGCTCACCTTCGTATCCTCGTTAGAGGGAAGAGTTGATCCGGGCCGTGTCGCCCTTGCTCGCTCATGAAGATCATTCTAAGTCCAGGCCATGCTGGCCGCGTCCCT
>DASQMR010000159.1:0-2418 GCA_035645375.1 Rubrobacteraceae bacterium | reverse complement strand
GCGATCAGCGCGCCCACCAGCGGAAAGACTAGAAAGAGGGCCTGTCCGAGCAAGCTACCAGTGGTGAGGTACGCATCCAAACTTTGGGGAACGTCAGTTGAATGGGCGAGTACCCACAGTGCCCCGCTACCCACGAACATGACTACCGAGAGAGCGGCCAGCGACCATGCCAGCCAGGAAGTGCCGCGGGAACTTATCCTACCGACACCTTGCTCCTGTTCGCTTGTCCCTGATGTCACGACGCCACTCTACCGGAAGCTCGTTGCCTGAACGTTACGGCCCCCGTTACGAGAGAGAAGACTTGGCCTGAACTTCTTAGATCCCCCTTAGGGCGAAGTTCGCAGAATTGCCCTTCCACGCACTCTGGTGAATAGGCTTGGCATGCGTTTAGCGGTGCGCTTGCGACTGTAAGAAGTAGCAAATCTCATTCGTTTAGGGGATACGCTCTGTCCTTGGATCAGTCAATACTTGAGTGCGTTAGCGACAGATCGACCACTTGCCGCCCGACATTGGCACGCTAAGTTGGGTCGCAGCGATCGCCCGAAGACGAGGAGACAGACGTGGCGAAATATCGAGATGCCTTGCCGCAGCTTGGCGGCGACTTCTTCATGACCGACGGCGGGCTCGAGACCACCCTGATCTTCCTAGAGGGGCAGGATCTTCCGCATTTCGCCGCCTTCCTTCTGTTGGAGACGCCGGAGGGCGAGGGCGTCCTTCGGAAATACTTCCGGACATACGCGGAGCTCGCCAAGAGGTTTAATACCGGCCTCGTTCTTGAGACAGCGACGTGGAGGGCCAACCTGGATTGGGGCGGGGAACTCGGCTACAGCAAAGACAGTCTCGCGGAAGCGAACACGAAGGCCGTTCGCCTGATCGAGGAGATCCGAAGGGACTACGAAGCCCCCGAAACACCAATCGTCATCAGCGGGTGTGTCGGACCTCGCGGCGACGGGTACGTAGCGGGCCACGTCATGTCTGACAAGGCGGCCGAGGACTACCATCGCGTGCAGATCGAGACGTTCGCGGGCACCGCGGCCGACCTGGTGACCGCCATGACCATCAACTACGCCGAGGAGGCGGTTGGGCTGGCGCGAGCCGCCAAACAAGCGAACATGCCCGTAGTCCCCTCCTTCACGGTCGAGACCGACGGGCGACTCCCGACGGGACAGTCCTTGGGAGACGCGATCAAGCAAGTCGACGACGCGACCTCGGGCTACCCCGCCTACTTCATGATCAACTGCGCCCATCCCAGCCACTTCGACCAGGTCGTGGAAGGAGACGAGCCGTGGGTGGAGCGTATCCGCGGTCTTCGCGCGAACGCCTCGCGTATGAGCCATGCCGAACTGGACGAGGCTCCCGAGCTCGATGCGGGAGTCCCGTCCGACCTTGGGCAAGAGTACGCTGGGCTGAGGAAAGAGCAGCTAAAGCACCTTAACGTCATGGGCGGTTGCTGTGGTACGGACCATCGTCACATCGAACACATCGCATCGGCTTGCCTGCCACTCTTCCGGGAGGCGGCCTAACAACGGCACGCAGTTGCGCTCCGCACCGTGCGCGTCACCCAGGCGTCTAGGCCTTGGCCCCGTTCGCCACGCCGCTCGGCGTCACCGAAGTTCTCTTCGGTCGAGTGCCCCGGGTGTACAGTGATATCCTCCAGGACCGAGCCGATTTCTTATGTACTGGCATAGAACTTCGTGTCGTCGTACTACGTAAGAACCCCGCTCGGCCTAGGACCGGGGCCACGCGAACTTCGCAGAATCGGATATGTGCGAACTTCTGAGAATCCCCTCAGATAGAAGTTCGCAGAACCCCCTTCCACGCACTCGGGTGAATAAGGGTAAGAAGGAGGAACGAACCGAAGGGGGCAAGGAAGGGCGGCCCGACCGTGGCAATCGTACGGACGGCTACTCCTCCACCAACTCCTCGATGGGCACGCCGTAGGCTCTGGCGATCTTCGTCACGGTAGGCATGTAGGGGGGACGCTTGCCGCTCTCCAGGTCGCTCAGGGTCTCGGGGGTCACACGGGCAAGCTCCGCCGCCTGCTTCTGCGTAAGCCCCAGCTCGGCACGAAGATCCCGCAACTTCATCGCGATCGGTCCCGGCATCTTTCCTCCCCTCGATCCGACGAGCTTGCCACCACGACGAAGGACCATAGTACTCCGGGAGCTTGTTGTGCGTTTCTTATGCATAGATGGCTGCGGCTCCCCTACTCTGTACATAAGAAGAGCGCTCGGCATGGAACCGGGGCTACGCGGACTTCCGAGAACCCGAGAATGGCGAAGTTCGGAGAACGCCCCTTCTACGAGGTTGGGTGAATAAGGGCATGAGAAGGGCAGCGGCGCGGAGCCGCACCGCTCGGGAGCTGCTCTTACCGATCAGTGGGACGAAGCCCCGGTCAGCAGGTGCAGCAGGTGCCAG
>DASQMR010000158.1:0-13250 GCA_035645375.1 Rubrobacteraceae bacterium | reverse complement strand
CCCTCCCTGGCGAAGCGAGCCTTCATGCTCCCCGGCTTGTAGTAGACGCCGCTGTGGATGACCCCGCTATTGTGCCCCGTCTGGTGCCGGGCAAGCGTCTCCTCTTTTTCGAGCACCACGACCCCCGCCCCCGGGTAGCGCCGCAACAACGTCCATGCGGTCGAGAGACCGACGATGCCACCCCCGATCACCGCGAAGTCATACATCGCAAAGCCCTCCTCTCTACCATTCATATTAGTCCGATTTCCCTTTACCTAAACTTAGTTGTTTAAGGCTGTGCTTCACGCCGCGAATACTGCCTCTGATGAGATAGACTTCTACACTACCAGACTCGAACCTCCCGAAGGCTTGATCCTACGCCTGACGAACCAGGATATACTGCGTCCATGTCCCTGAGCGGCGTCTGCACCATAACCCTGACCCCTTTTACTGAAGAAGGAGACGTGGACCTCGGAGGCATAGACTCGCTCACCGAGATCTACCTGAGCTCCGGGGTACACGGCCTGACTGTACTCGGCATTATGGGCGAGGCGCACAAGCTCTCGGACGTCGAACGTTCTACGGTAATGCAGCGCTACGCAACGGCCACCGCCGATCGCGTGCCGCTTATCGTGGGCTGCTCTGCGGCGGCTACGAGGGTAGCGGTAGATCGGGCGCGCGAGGCCGAGCGTGCCGGGGCCGCGGCCGTCATGCTAGCCCCTCCTAACAACGTCAGGAACCTCGACCTCGTCTTCGAACACTACAAGTTGGTCGCGAAGTCCGTCTCCTTGCCCGTGGTCGTCCAGGACGAGCCGGTCAACACGGGCGTCACGATGCCCGCCCCGTTCATCGCGCGGGTTCTCAACGAGGTCGAGGGGTGCCGGTACGTCAAGCTCGAAGAGGCTCCGACGACCATCAAGATCACGAGCCTACTCGGGAGGATCGAGGAGCCGGAGAAGAGGGCAGGTATCTTCGGTGGTCTCGGCGGGATGTACTTCTATGAGGAGCTGGCGCGTGGCGCGGCCGGCATCATGACCGGCTTCGCCTACCAGGAGATTCTGGTACGCACGTATGAGCTGTTTGCGGGTGGCAATCAGTACGAGGCGCGGGAGCACTTCTTCCGCTACCTGCCCCTGATCCGGTTCGAAGCCCAGCTTGGGGTCGGAGGCGTAGGCATCCGCAAGGAGGTCTTCAAAATGCGCGGCGCGATACCCTCTTCCCACGTCCGCTTCCCCGCCCCGGCCTTGGACGAGGAGACGCTGCGAGAGCTGGAGAGTTTGGTTAGCTTTCTAGGCCTCGCGGGTTGACCCGCTTATCACGCTTCATCAGCCGTTAAGCAAGCTCTAAAACTGGCGTATGCGACCGTGATTGGCCTGCGCACTACCTTGACGGAGCGTACGAGTCGTCTGTTAGACGAGCGTGATAGGTCTCTTGGGAATTTCCTGAACTAATCCGCAGAGCCTGATCCAGACGCTCGACCCGCGAACCGTCAGGCTCGGGGCCTGCGTTGGTTGTGGTTACTCCATTATCCCGGGCCCGGGCCGGGGGTGGAGCTTGCCGTTCCGCCGGAGACGCGGAGCCCGACTAGGTGTACGACGACGCCTAAAGCCAGCACGCCCACGCCGAGCCCAACCCAGAAGGGTTCCAGGTAGAGGAGCAGGAGACCGGCTGCGGCGCACAGGACGCGTTCGGGGACGCGCGCCGGGCCGAAGAGCCACGCGCCGGTGGCGACAGCCAGAGCGCCCACTGCGACAGCGGAGACGAGGAAGGTCAGCCCTATCTGCAACGGCGAGCCCTGCAAGAGCAATCCCTCGCCGTTCGGGGAGAGGACAAAGGCGAACGGGACCAAGAAGGCGGGCAGGGTGTACTTCCAGGTCAGCATCATCGTCTTGAAGGCGTTGCCGCCGGTGATAGCCGCAGCGGCAAAGGCGGAGAGAGCGGTCGGCGGGCTCACCTCTGAGAGCACCGCATAGTAGAAGATGAACATGTAGGCGGCGAATTGTGGTACACCGAGCTCCGTGAAAGCCGGAGCGATGATAACGGCCGCAATAATGAACGAGGCGGTAACCGGCACGGCCAGGCCGAGTATTAGAATCGCGATCGCCGAATACAGCGCGGCTAAGAGCAGGCTGCCACCTGCCAGCCCAATGATTATTGAGCTGAGCTTCAACCCGAGCCCCGTTAAAGTCACTACGGCGACGATGATCCCGGCGGCCGCACACGTCGCGGCGACGGGGAGAACGCCCCTAGCTCCGGCGGCCAAAGCGTCCCAGATCCTGCGCGGTCCCATCCTGTGCTCCTGGCTCAAGAACGAGAGTAGAAAGGCGACGATCGTCGCGTAGAAGACCGCTCTAAAAGGCGTGAGCCCCATAGCCATGAGGATGACAATTAGAAAGAGCGAGCTAAAGTGGTAACCGTACCGCCAGAGCAGGTAGCCGAGGGGCGGCGTCTCCACTTCGACCCCCTGCGTCCTGAAACGCCGCGAGTCGGCCTCGATGGCCAGGATGATCCCGAGATAGTACAGGAGCGAGGGGATCAGAGCGTACAGCAAGACCTCAAGGTAACTCACCCCCAAGAACTCGGCGATAATAAAGGCCGCCGCCCCCAGAGTTGGGGGCGAAAGAATCGCCCCGATACCTGAGGCGGCGAGGAGCCCACCGCCCTCCTCTCTCGGGTATCCGCTCCGGCGGAGGATAGGCCACGTGACCGATCCCAGGGTGACTGTCGTAGCTACCCCCGACCCCGAGACGGTGCCCAGAAGAAACCCAGCGAGCGATGTGGTGCGCCCCGGCCCCGTGCGCGAGTTGCCGAAGGCAGCGAAACTCACGTCTATGAAGTATTTGCCCGCCCCCGAATATTCGAGAACGGCACCGTAGATCGTGAAGAGAACTATGTAGGTCGCAGCCACGTCTAGCGGTATGCCGAAGAGCCCTTCGAGCCCCATGTAAGTCTGGCCGATAATCCGGTTCGGCCCGTAACCTACATGGCCAAGATTCGTCCAGCCTGGGATCAGGGCACCAAGGTACGCGTAGGCCAGGAAAGCGATGCAGAAAGCTGGCAGGATCCACCCAACGGTCCTGCGCGTCGCTTCAAGGACCAGAAGAATAGTTATCGTGCCAAGGACAAGGTCCAGCGCTTCGGGGCGCGCGGCGCGCCGGACGAACTCGTCGAACACAACGAGGGTGTACCCGAGCGCAACGATGGAGAGTACGGCAAACAGGTAGTCGGTGATGCCCGGATTGTCTGTACGTCGCTCCTCCTGCTCAGTACGCGAGCTTCCCCAAGCTCGGTACAGGAGGAAAGTCATCGCGAGTGCCAGCGCAAGGAAGCTGGTGCGGTAGAACTGAGCCGGGACAGGATTCAACACCCAGTAGAGGGCGTAGCAAGAAAGTACCACCCCGCCGAGAGAGAGTAGATGCTTCGGAAATCCGCTGACCTCGCGGGCCGGTTTCTCCTCGTCCTCGAACTCTCCTAGATGCTCGTGCGCGGCATCATAGGCAGCAAGTTCGTCTTCGAGCCTTATGCGTTCGCGTTCATCAGACATCTTTCATCCTTCCCTACCTGAAAATCCAGAATAGTTTGAGGGTTTGTTCTTGTCAAGTAAGTTGCAATCCCAGCGGTGCCAAGTAAGCTCTCCGCCACAGGCGGGCCAGAGTTCGAGCGGCCCTCCGGCTTCAACAGCCCAAGGATCTTTGTGAGAGGTATGTTGTATTCCACGCGGAGGGTGAGGTGAACCGGCCGTGCGTCATCGCTGAAGAGCGGTATCTTGCGATCGGGGAGGACGAGGGTTTTCTGACCCTTCGCCGTGCCGATCAGCGGCAGCACCTCGAAGTGCTGCGCCCTGTTCGGCGTGAGGCGCAGCCACCGATCTTCCGCGCTCCGAGCGCCTTCGAGTTCGTAGTAGTCGAGCACCGCCTCGCTGGTCGAAGAGATGGCGTCTAGCCTGAAGCCTGAGGACGGCTCGGCTACGAAGGTTTCGACCACCGGAATCCGGTAGTAGGAGTGGACATACTCGATCTGGAAGCTTTCCGACTCGGAGAGCGGAGACTGGGCAACTATCCGGCCGTCGGAGCCGCGGACGACCACTGAGGAGCCCCAGTCAACGCAGAAGGCAGCCCCGACAATAAGCAGAGCGGCCCCTAACAAGGGTAGGAGCCGCCGACTCGACGCACGCATCAACCGTTGTGGGAGTGCCTACTAGCCCGCCTCATCGTAGTAGCGCTGGGCGCCGGGGTGAAGCTCCAGCGGGGGGACCTGCGGGGCCGTATCTATGTTGAGGTTGTTGGCCTCGGGGTGGGCCTGGGCGAGGGCGTCCTGCTGGTCGAAGAGGAGCCTCGTTGTGTTGTAAGCTAGCTCCTCGTCCATTGACTCGTTGACGACGAGGTAGTTGGGAACCCCGATCACGCCGACGTCCTGATCAATCCCCTCATAGGTGCCAGCGGGAATTGTTGCTTCCTGGTAGACCTCGCCGAACTGTTCCCGCAGAGCGCTCAGGTAATCGATGCTCGGGAGCAGGACGATCTGGTCGGTCGTAGCGAGGTCGGTTACGGCGCCGGTCGGCAGGCCGCCGGACCAGAAGAACGCGTCTATGGTACCATCGCGCACCGCGTCCACGGATTCATCAACCCCTAGCTGCTGGCGATCGATGTCCGAGTCAGGGTCTATGCCCGCCGCACGCAGCACCCGGAGCGCTATAATCTCGGTCCCGGAGCCGGGCGAGCCCAAAGAGATGCTCCTGCCCCTGAGGTCCTCCACACTGCTGATGCCGGAGCTGGCGATGGTCACGATCTGGGTGTAGTTGGTATAGAGCTGCGCCAGAGCCTGAGCTGGGACCGGCTCCTCGAAATCTTCTCTCCCCTCGACGGCGTCGCCCGCCGTGTCGGAGAGCGTGAAGGCTATATCGCTGCTCTCGTCGGCGATCAGAAGCATGTTATCCACCGAAGCGGAGGTAGACTCGGCGGTCGCCTCGACCCCTTCTATATTCTGGGTGATCTGGTCCGCCAGAGCCCCACCATAGACGAAATAGACCCCGCCGGTCCCCCCGGTCGCGATGCTCAGACGGTCGCCGCCACCCGGCGCCTCACCGGCGCTGCAAGCCGCGAGCATCCAGAGAACGGTCAGGGCCAGGACAACACTCGAAACGGCCTGCCCCAAATGGTGCGGTCCGGCAGAGGCACCTCTTCGCATAGCAAACTCCCTTTCCCTATCCAACCGGATCACTACCAGCGTCTCCCTTATTGGATTACTATATTGACACCTCGAATCACGGTCAAGATCTCCGGAAAGCTGCTTGCGAGGGCCGCGACCCCATGCCAGAATTGCTACTGGGGTGATCTCTGCGGGGAAGCGAACTATAAAAACCCGCACCGGTGAGCTAGTAACGCCAACGCCAAGAGGAGAGCAAAGATGGACTTCGACTATTCCGAGAAGGTACAGGGGCTACGTGCAGAGCTCACCGAGTTCATGGACGAGTATGTCTACCCAAACGAGAAGACCTACAAGGACCAGCTCGCGGCCTCCGGGGAGCGCTGGAGCATACCGCCGATCATGGAGGAGCTAAAAGAGAAGGCCAAGTCGGCGGGGCTCTGGAACCTCTTCCTGCCGGACTCGGACCTCGGGGCGGGGCTGACCAACCTGGAGTACGCGCCGCTGTGCGAGATCATGGGCCGCAGTCCTATCGGCCCGGAGGTCTTCAACTGCAACGCCCCGGACACGGGGAACATGGAGGTCCTGGTCCGCTACGGCACGCCCGAGCAGCAAGAGAGGTGGCTAAAACCGCTCCTCAACGGCGAGATCCGCTCGTGCTTCGCGATGACCGAGCCTGACGTAGCGTCCTCAGACGCGACCAACATCCAGTCCAGGATCGAGAGGGACGGCGACGAGTATGTGGTAAACGGGCGCAAGTGGTGGTCCACGGGCGCGCCGGACCCGCGCTGCAAGATCTCCATCTTCATGGGCAAGACGGACCTGGAGGCCAAACGCTACGAGCAGCAGTCAATGATCCTGGTCCCGCTCGACGCTCCGGGCGTGGAGATAGAGCGCGCGCTACCCGTTTTCGGCTACGACGACGCGCCGCACGGTCACGCGGAGGTCACCTACAACGACGTGCGCGTGCCGGTAGAGAACATCATCTGGGACGAGGGTAAAGGCTTCGCCATCGCGCAGGGGAGATTGGGTCCCGGGCGCATTCATCACTGTATGCGTCAGATTGGGGTCGCCGAGAGGGCGTTGGAGCTGATGTGCGAAAGGGTGAAGAGCCGCGTCGCCTTCGGCAAACCGCTCGCCGAGCAGGGTGTGATCATGGAGTGGATCGCCGACTCAAGGATGGAGATAGAGCAGTCCCGCCTCCTAACCCTAAAGGCTGCCCATATGATGGACACGGTCGGTAACAAGGAGGCGAAGGCCGAGATCGCCATGATAAAGGTCGTCGGTCCGAACGCGACCCTGCGCGTCCTCGACCGGGCGATCCAGGCCTTCGGCGGCGCGGGCGTCTCTGAGGACTTCCCCCTCGCCCACTTCTGGGCCGAATCGCGCATCCTGCGCCTCGCTGACGGCCCCGACGAGGTCCACCGCGCGTCGGTCGCCAAGCTAGAGCTAAAGAAGGAGCGCGAAGGGAGCCTCATTACCGAGCAGCTAAAGAGCAAGTAGGGGAGCAGCAGCGATGGCTACGACGGTCAACACGGTCACAGGCCCGATCTCTTCCGACGAGCTCGGCAAGACCTTGATGCACGAGCATTTCTTCTTCGGGTACCCGGGCTACGCGGGCGACACGACGTTCGGGAGCAACAGCCGCGAGGACGTGATCAACACAGGCATCGACGTGGCCGAGAGGGCGAAGGCGCACGGGGTCGAGACGATAGTCGACGCGACGCCCAACGACTGCGGTCGGGACCCGGAGATGCTGCGCGAGATCTCCGAGAGGGCTGAGATCAAGATAATTTGCTCGACGGGCTACTACTACGAGGCCGAGGGAGCGCCAGCCTACTTCAAGTTCCGTCAAGGCTTGGGGAGCGCCCCCGGTGAGATCGAGGAGATGATGTTGACGGAGATCACCTCCGGTATCGGCGGCACCGGGATCAAGGCCGGCGTCATAAAGCTCGCCTCCAGCAAGGATGCCATCTCAGACTACGAGAAGATGTTCTTCGACGCGGGCGCAAAGACCCAGAAGGAGACGGGCATCCCGATCATCACCCACACCCAGGAGGGGACGATGGGCCCCGAGCAAGCCGAGATGCTCGTCGGGGCGGGCGTGGACTCGAACCGGGTCATGATCGGGCATATGGACGGCAACACCGACGTCTCCTATCACATAGCCACGCTGGCTCACGGTGTCAACATAGCCTTCGACCGCTTCGGCATCCAGGGCATCGTCGGCGCGCCGATGGACGAGATGCGCCAGACGTGTCTCATCGGGCTACTCGGGATGGGCTACGGCGACCGTATCGCACTCTCCCACGACACCGTCAACGTCTGGCTCGGCCGTCCTTTAGTCCTCCCGGACGCCGTCGCGGAGCTACTCGCCAACTGGCACATAACCCACCTCTTCGACAACGTCGTCCCCGTCATGAAGAGAGCCGGGGTCTCCGACGAGCAGATAGACGGCATCTTTATCGAGAACCCGAAGAGGATCTTCGGCGGCTGACGAGTAGCCTGAGGGGGAAGCCGCAGCCATCTTTACGCGGTCTCGCCCGCCTACTATAGTTCGTACGCTATTTCGGGGAACGGATATGGGAGGAGACAATGGAAGAGAGGATAAGCAGGCCTGAAGCCAGCGGTAGCGGGAACCGCGTCGTAGGGTTTTTCGTCGGGTTGGCCGAACGTTACCTGCCGGATGCTTTCCTGTTCGCAGTCGTGCTGACCCTGATCGCTTACGTATTGACCATGATCTTCGTTACTACCGATATCATCGGCCTGATCGGGGCCTGGTACAAAGGTATGTGGAACATACTTACCTTCGCGTTGCAGATGGCGCTCATTCTCCTGACCGGCTACGTGGTGGCGCAGTCCAGGCCGGTCTCGCGCTTTCTGAACTGGCTGGCCTCGAAACCCCAGAATCAGGGGCAGGCCCTGGCGCTGACGATCGTGGTCGCCTCAATAGCCAGCCTGATCAATTGGGGCTTCGGGCTTGTCGTGGCGGCGATCATGGCTCGCTTTATCGGAAAACGCCTTGAGAACATCGACTACGCGATCCTCGTCTCGGCAGGCTACGCGGGCTTTATCGTTTGGGCGAGCGGGCTCTCCTCCTCTATAGCCCTCGCCGTCTCGACGCCAGGCAGCCCGGCGAACATCACCGAGCAGCAGACGGGGCGGGTGCTCGGGTACGGAGACACCATCTTTACGTGGTGGAACATACTGCCCGTAATTATTATCGTCGTCCTCCTGGTGCCGCTCTACTGGTGGATGATGCCCAAGCGTCCGGAGCAGATGCGCAAGGTGGACCGCGGGCTTTTGGCGAGGGAAGACGAGAGAGAAGAGCCGGAGACGCCCGATACCCCGGCCGGTAAGCTCGAGCGTTTCTGGCCGCTGAACCTGATCCTTGCCGGGATCATCTTCACCTACTTCATCAGCTCGATCGTGGCGGGCACGTTCACCCTCGACTTCAACGCCGTCATCGCGCTCTTCCTGGCGCTCGGCCTGATCCTGCACTGGACCCCGATCCGCTACGTGCGTACCTTTACCGGCAGCGCGGGGGCAATCGGCCCGATTGCCCTGCAATACCCGCTCTACGGCGGCATACAGGGGCTCATGACCTTCGCGGTCGGAGGCGTGGCTTTGGCAGGCATCATCGCCGACTGGTTCCAATCGTTCTCGAACGAGTACACCTTCGCCTTCTGGACCTTCGTCTCCTCCAACATCATCAGCCTCTTCATCCCCTCGGGGGGCGGGCATTGGCTCGTGCAGGGTCCGGTCATGGTCCCCGCCGCGGAGGCGCTCGGAGCCGACCAGGGTCTCGTCGCCATGGCCGTCGCCTGGGGCGAGGGGACGGCGAACATGATCCAGCCGTTCTGGGCGCTCCCTATCCTCGGCATAGTGGGCCTCGGCATCCGCGACATAATGGGGTACGGCGTACTAACGTTAGCGCTCAGCTTCACCGTCTACGGAGCGTTCGCCCTGATAGCGCCGTTCTTCCTCTAGAGAGTCAGAGTGCTCGACGACAAGAACTTCGTCCTGCTCGGCATCAAATACGAGGCCGCTATCTTAGGTGGCGTGGATGAGGCGGGCCTCGCCAGGATCGTGGAGCAGATCCGGGCCGAGGCCGGTGACGACTGGTCTGATAGCCCGATGGTCGCGCGGGGCCGCAACGCCGTGCGTGCCGAGCACGGCCTCCCCCCGCTCGGCGCCCCCGCGAACAGACCTCCTCCAGAGCCCGGCCGGACGAAGCCTTCCCTCTGGCGCAGGGTGTTCGGCGGTTAGGGAGAACGAGCGTTGCTCTACAGAAATTTCGCTACCCAGGAGGATCTCGACGCCGAGTACGACCTTGAACAGACGATTGACGTCGCTACCTACGCGGATTTCTACGCGAGAGAAAGCGAGAGGCTCCGGTCGGAGATGGAGCACCACCTAGACGTGCCGTTCGGCCCGACGCTCGCCGAGCACGTGGACATATATCCGGCGCCGGAGGCGGGCGAAGCCGCGCCCGTACTCTTCTACATCCACGGCGGTTACTGGAGGGCGCGGACGAGTAAGGAGTTCGGCTACGTCGCTCGCGGGCCGACGCTCAGGGATGTAATG
Source organism: Rubrobacteraceae bacterium (assembly GCA_035645375.1). GTDB lineage: Bacteria > Actinomycetota > Rubrobacteria > Rubrobacterales > Rubrobacteraceae > Rubrobacter_F. The sequence goes on along the minus strand of DASQMR010000158.1, from coordinate 3,539 downwards.
ACCGTGGTAGTCAACTACGCGTTGTGCCCGGAGGTGACGATAGACGAGATCGTTCGCCAGACCCGCGCCGCCCTCTCGTGGACCTATAAAAACGCCGGCAGCTTCGGCGGCGACGCAGAGCGCATCCACGTCGCGGGGCACTCGGCTGGCGGACACCTTGCGGCGATGCTCCTGGAAACGGACTGGGAGAGCGTCTACGGACTGCCCGGAAATATCGCAAAGAGCGCGTGCGCGATCAGCGGGCTCTTCGATCTGGCGCCCTTCCCGTATACCTTCTTGCAACCGAAGCTCCAGTTGAGCTGGGAGCAGGTACTGCGCAATAGCCCGATCCTGCGCGTCCCGCGGAACGCGCCGCCGCTCCTGCTCGTCTATGGAGAAGCCGAGAGCGCCGAGTTCCGCCGCCAGTCGGAAGACTTCTTCGCAGCCTGGAGGTCAAAGGGCCTGGATGCAGACCTCCTGATCCTTCCAGGCGACAACCACTACGACGTGATCGAAGGCTTCCTCGACCCCGAGAGTCCCCTCTGCTCCACAATCTTGCGGCGCATAACGCACGGTTAGTTGGGTTTATAGGACTTTTTTGCCGTTTTTCGCACACTTTGACCCATCTCCGTCCTGAAAAACGCATGGACGAGCTTGAACGAGGGTACAATGCCATCCGTGGCTACAAATGTTTTTACTGACAGTCGTTACCAACTAACCTGCCTGCTCGGCAACGGAGGTATGGCCCGGGTTTACCTCGCGCAAGACGCGGTTCTGGCGCGCGACGTAGCTTTGAAGGTGCTAAGGGATCAGTACGCCGAAAACGAGGAGTTTATCGAGCGTTTCCGGCGTGAGGCCACGAGTGCAGCCTCGCTCTCCCACCCGCACATAGTCCAAGTCTACGATCGCGGGCGCTCTGCTGACGGCTCCTACTACATGACCATGGAGTACTTGCCCGGGGGAACGCTCAAGAGGCGTATTCTACGAGAAGGTGCGCTCCCTCCTCATGAAGCGGCGGGGCTGGCGCTCCAGATCGCTGGGGCCCTCGGCCTGGCACACGAGCGTGGGGTGATTCACCGTGACGTCAAGCCCCAGAACATACTCCTCACCAACGCGGGTAATGCCAAGGTCGGTGACTTCGGCATCGCTCGCGCGTCGACTGCGACGGCTCTCTCAGGGACGAGCATGATCCTGGGCACTGTGGGTTACATGTCTCCCGAACAGGCAATGGGTGAGCGTGTCGGACCCGCTAGCGACCTGTACTCGTTGGGCGTAGTCCTCTACGAGATGCTTACCGGCGCGCTTCCCTACGATGCCGAGACCCCTATCGGCATCGCCATGAAGCACATTAATGAGACGCCCAAGCCACCGAAAGAAACAAACCCTAATGTTCCCGAGGGGCTTAATATAGTCACCGCGAAGCTGCTCTCCAAGCATCCCGAAGACCGCTACGCGAACACTGATGAGCTTATACGAGATCTTCAGAGGGTACGCGCCGGACTCCCGCCGCTGGCCACCCTGCCAGTGGATGTGCAGGAAACTAGAGTATTGTCCCGACCACCGCGCCGCGCGGCGGTGATCCCTCGCCCGAACGCACGCAAGAGGACCAAGCACAAAGCAGCCCGGTTCGCAGCCGCCACGCTGGCCTCCGTAGCTCTGCTCGGCGGGGTAGTCCTGGCGATGTCGGAAGATCTTCCTATTCTGGAACAGGCGAAGAAGATAACGGGGCTGGGCGAGGAGAACGGCGCGGTCGACAACCTCGCCGTAACCCCCGTCGCGGAGGAACCTGCAATAGAGGAGCCTACCGTCGAAGATTCCGAGGAGGAAGCCCAGGCGCAGGAGGAGCCCCCTGAGGTCGAGATTGCAGCCTCCTTGCCGTCCACCGTAACACAGGCTGTTTCTTACACGCCAGCCCCCGTTGCCGCCACCGAGACTGTAGATACGCCCTCCGACCCCGCGCAAATATCCACGGACGTCTCACCAGAACCAACGCCTCCGGAGCAAGAAGCGAAGCCGGTCTCGACCAAGGCGGCTACGCCCAAGGCGGCTACGCCCGAGACGGCTACGCCCAAGACGGCTGATCCCAAGACGGCTGATCCCAAGACGGCTAATCCCAAGACGGCTGTTCCCAAAGCGGCTGCTCCCAAGACGGCGTCTGGCGACTCCAATACTGCTCGTGAAGAAGAGGACGATGAGGACGATGTCGATACAAAAGACAAAGATCCCGGCCTCGTGGATTTCGGCCCCGACGGCCCTGTCGACAACAAGAAATCAAAGAGGGCAAAGAAAGATTAACCAGATTCTGTAACGGACGAATAGGTCACCAAACTTCTCACAAGCGCATGGCTTACGCGCAATTCTGCTTCCGTTGAGACTTGTACACTATATAGCTTCATTGCATACGCTCACTGGGTCGGCTGCCTTCCTAGCTGACCTACTCCTGATTGCGAAGTCAATTCGCCTAGCCTAGCTATACTTACGGCGCAGCAGGCGAACCGTAAAGGAACAGGCGATATCCTTAGCCTGCCAGCGCAACAGCGGGTAGAGAGGAAGAGATGACGATTGAGGTTAAGGGCGGGATAGTAGTAAGAGAACGCGGAACGGTAGTTACCTACCGGCAGAGGTGCGAAGAGTGCGGATACGTATACGACTACGATAAGACTACTATAGTCCCCGCCTACTCAACCCGCAGCGCACGCAACTTTACCTGCCCCGAATGCGGTAATTACCAAGAGGTGTCGATGAGGCATTACAACCCCAATCGGCAGTGAGTGCACCGTCGCGGTCAGCGAAGACGCGCAGTCGCATCATCTTATAAATTCGATTTCTCTCTTCTGGGGACAGCTCGGCCAGTCCCTGTGGCATGAGAGAGGCGTAGTACGAGACGAGTGCGTCGTTGCTACGCTCGAGGTTCTCCAGGCGTACGACTCGGAGCCGGTGCGCGAAGAACTGAAGGAGAGAGGCTACGTGCCTCACATCCGTCCGGCCGACAAGAAGGAGAGGAAGCGAGAAGGAGCCGTGCATCGTCACGGTGGGCGGGCCAGCGTTGGGTAGTGGAACGGACACATTCGTGGCTGAACCGCTCTCGACGGCTACTGGTGCGTTGGGAGAAGAAAGCCGAGAACTACCTAGCGTTCATCCAGCTCGCTTGCGCCCAACTCATCTTCTTCAAGACAACGGTTTCTGGATAAGGACTTAGCTGAGCCTTCCAGCGTAGCTACCTTGCTCCGATGCTCAGCGTTCTCGCGCTCCAGTGCCTCCCAGCCTCTGGGCCAGCCTCTGCAAAGTTAGCCCGCTATCTTTGCCCATGCTCGCTTCCTCTCTCTCATCTACGCGTACAGCGATTCGCCCTAGTACCCGGCAGTAGCAGCACCCTCCTTCGCCGCTTCGAACGGAGGCGGACCGAGGATCTCTATGATGTCGGGGTGACGCTCCGCAGCTGCCCGGAGGCGATCCAAGTCCGGTGGCCTCTCCGCGTCGGTCTCGTCAGTCGACGGTTCGCTTACGTCCCTGTAGAAGGCCTCGCCGCTTCCAGGGGTCTGCAGGAAGAGAATTAGCGC
>DASQMR010000157.1:0-19342 GCA_035645375.1 Rubrobacteraceae bacterium | reverse complement strand
GCATCATGAAAGCCCCGTTGGAGCTAGCGCTCCCCTGGCCAGAGGCGTCTTTCTTGGGTGTTTTGATCCCTTCCGCTGACATAAAGCTTAGGCTACTTCCTTCCTAACAATCCGCTACTCTTTAGACAATGGTGCGCAACTCTAATGGATAAGCTGGTGAGCGGCAATAGTAGCTACCAGTTACAAAACTGAGAGCTTGCGCAATAGCGAGTAGCATATGTATTAATCTTTGAGGAGCTGAGAATCAAGATAACCGAGATAGACAATAGTCGTAGGGCAGCTGAGCGTGAACTGGAGGCTCTGCAAAACCCCAAAGTGCTTATAAGTGAGTTAGAAGCCGATCGCGACGCTCTGCTAGATTCTCTGGCAGACGTTGCTCCTGATGCACTGAATTTGCTGGCGCCCGAAGAACGCCACCACGTCTACAAGATGCTGAAGCTGCGAGTGCTGGTTCACAAGGATCAGACTCTGGAGGTCAGCGGAACGTTCGGAGACGAGTTTACTGTGTGTAACTCAGAAAGGGGACAGGGTTTCCGATCGGATCGTTCGAGGTGGGAGATTTCACCGGGCTCGACGTGGCGCTCGACGTGACGGCCTACGTTCACGAGGAGCTCGGCGAGGCTTGCTACACGCCCCCCCGCATTCTCAAGGAGCTCGTCAGGGCCGGTAAGCTTGGCCAGAAGATTGGGGCGGGCTTCTACGATTATCCGGAAGAGACGGAGTAAGGAGGCCGCGTGGGCAGGCTGGACGGGCGGGTTGCGCTGGTGACGGGGGCTGGTCGGGGTATCGGGCTCGCAACCGCCCTGCGTTTCGCGCGAGAGGGCGCCTCGGTGTGCGTCGCGGATATCGCCGGTGAGGTAGCGGAGGAAGCGGCCGAAACTTTGAGAGGAGAGGATCTGGAAGCGTTCGCGGCACGGCTCGACGTGACGGACCGCGAGGAGGTAGAGGCGGTTCTGGGCGAGACGGCGGAACGGTACGGACGGCTGGACATCCTCGTGAACAATGCGGGGATAACACGGGACAACCTGATCTTCAGGATGACCGATGAAGACTGGCGCTCGGTAGTGGACGTACATCTGACAGGCGCCTTTCTGTGCAGCCGGGCGGCGCAGAAGCACATGATCGAGAACCGCTACGGCAGGATCGTCAACGTCTCCTCGACCTCGGCTCTGGGAAACCGGGGACAGTCCAACTACTCGGCTGTCAAGGCGGGCCTGCAGGGATTTACGAAGACGCTCGCGATAGAGCTCGGCAGGTTCGGGATTACCGCGAACGCCGTGGCCCCCGGCTTCATCGAGACGGAGATGACGCGGGCGACCGCCGAGAGGATGGGTTTCGACTTCGAGGACTTCGTCGCCGCGCGCGTGGAGACTATTCCCGTAGGCCGTAGCGGCAAACCGGAGGATATCGCGGCGGCGATCTTATTCTTCGCGAGCGAGGAGGCATCGTTTATTAGCGGGCAGGTCCTGTATGCGGCAGGAGGGCCTAAGGCATGAACGTGATTGAACGGTGGCGCTCGCTGGTGGGGGAGCGCTCGGAGTCTGTCGTGAACCTCGTCGAGAGGGGGGCGGTGAGGAAGTTCGCCGAGGCCATCGGCGATCCCAACCCACTCTATGCGGACGAGGAAACAGCCAAGAGGAGCCGCTATGACGGCCTCATCGCGCCGCCGACCTTCCCGCGCACCTTCGAGTATGGGTGGATACAGGACATGTACTGGCCGGAGGCTGGCATGATCCACGGCGAGCACTGTGTCTCTTACGAGCACGGTCCTTTGAAGGTGGGCGACGAGGTCCACTGCTACACAGAGTTCAAGAGCTACGACGAGAAGGAGAGCCGCGGCGGACTACTCGGCTTTATAGCCCTCGAACGTTTCGGCGAAGGCCCTGGCGGAGAGCGCCTCTTCACCATGAGCGATAACGTCATAGTCACCCCGGCCTTGAGAAGGAAGCTCGGGGCGTGAGCCAGGAGACGAGCAACAGACCCGCGTGGAAGGTCGGCGATGAGCTTGAGGTACAGACCTTGCCGCCCATTACGAGGCTTCAGCTCATAAAGTACGCTGGAGCCTCGGGAGACTTCAACCCGATCCACACCATAGACGCAGCCGCTGAAGAGGCAGGACTGCCGGGGATAATAGCCTATGGTATGTTGACGCTCGCCACGATGGGTCTGCTCTTCTCGCCTTATCTGGAGGACGGCTACGTAAAGGAGCTAAAGGCCCGCTTCTCGGGGATGGTTTTCTTGGGCGACGAGCTGACTATCGGCGGCCGGGTCCTAGATGCAGTGGATTACGACGAGGGGAGCCTCTACACCTTCGAGGTATCCGCGCGGAAGGGTGAGGACGTAGTAGCTTCTGGTACGGTCGGTTTTGTGGTGTTCAGGGGCTGAGCCGGGTCAGGCTTGTTTGTATGTCCTCCAGCGGCGCCAGATCAGCACAAATATGCCCACGATGAGGATCGCCAATACCGAGTACTCGATAATAGAGGAGTACTCTTTCACCACCGGCCAATTCGAGCCGAGCAAGAGGCCAAGGAAGATGAAGCCGCCGTTCCATATCAGGCACCCGAGGATTGTGTAGATCATGAACCGGCCGAAGACGGGCATACGTTTTATGCCCGCCGGGATGGAGATCATCGCCCCTACCCCCGGGAAGAGGTGTCCGGTCAGGATGGCCTTCCCGCCGTGCCGCCCGAAGATTTCACTCGCCCTCTCCAAGTCCGCCACGAACAACAGCTTGAACCGCTCAAAGCGTTTGACCAGCCGGCGCAGGTTGCTCTCTCCGATCCAGGCCCCCAGGTAGTACAGGACCAGGGAGGCCGCAACCGCCCCTATCGTCGAGGCGAGCAGCACCAGGGCGAACGTGAACTGCCCCTGGCCGACGAGGAAGCCGGCCAGGCACAGGATCAGCTGGGTGGGGATTGGTAGCACGTGGAGGTTTATCAGCCCGATCAGGACGGCAATACCGATGTAGCCGAAGGAGTAGACCGCCTCGACAGCCCAGTACGCGATGTTGCCGATCAGGTCACCCATTACATCTTCTCTCTAACTTAGTCTTACTGACAGGGGAGGATTCTACCCTTCTATGACCAACGAAGCCTACGAAAAACGGATGCTGTGGTCAACGCCGTGCCTCGACCCGCCTTTTTCAACCTCGACCGGGATACGAGACGGGTCTTCCCCTGGCGGGTACGATTAGCGGTACGGATATTATCGAGGAGGAATACATGGGCGAAGGCAGCGTAGGAGCTCTGGACCGGGAGCAGCTGGACCGGCTGGCGGCGTACTTCGATGAGGAGATAACCTTCTCAAAGCACATAAAGGTCAAGATTGGAGAGGTCGAGCCAGGGTGGGCCGTTCTGTACGTTGACGTCGAGGAGATCCACTTCAACGGCAACAACACCTTGCACGGCGGGGTCTACGCCTCCCTCATAGACAACGCGATGGGTCTCTCGGTCTCCTCGCTGGTGGGCCTGCGGACCGCGACGACCCAGATGAACGTGCACTTCCTCGGTCCGGTCAGGGAGGGGCGTATCACGTGCAAAAGCGAGGTTCTACACAAGACACGCCGGACGGCGACCGCCGAGGGGCGCGTCTACGACGACGAGGGAAACCTGGTCGCGATGGGGACCGGCGCTTTCAGGATCTTCGAGAAGAAGGGTAACCCGATCGTGTAGCTCTACGTGGCTGCGAGGGGGTATAGTAGGGGCGGGAAAGACAAGGTCAGGAGTACTACATGTTCCGTACCGAGAAGCCCTGGGTCCATGTCTACGAGGGACACGTTTCGCCCGAGACGGAGGTCTTTGAGGGATCGCTACCCGACTTCTTCCGCTCGTCGGTCGAGGAGCACCGTGACAAGACAGCCATGACATTCTACGGGACGGCGTTCGACTTCGCCCGCCTCGAAGCTCTCGCCGAGAAGATGGCTGCTTCGCTAGCCGCGTGCGGCGTAAAGAAGGGCGACCGGGTGGCACTCATGCTTCCGAATTGCCCGCAGTACGTCGCGAGCTTCTTCGCTACCGTGAGGCTCGGGGCGATAGTCACCCAAATCAACCCGATGTACGTCGAGCGCGAGATCGAGCACATCCTCAAGGACTCTGGCGCCGAGACTATCGTCGTCTACTCGGACATGTACCCGCGCGTGAAGAACGTGATGGGCGAGACCGCCCTGAAGAACGTAGTAGTCGTGGACTTGAAGGGCGAGCCCGAGGGCCTGGAGCCGGGGCACTCTAGCTTCGGCGAGTTTATCGGGGCGGACGTCGAGCCGGCGCCGCGCGTGGAGATCGACGCGGCAGAGGATGTGGCGGTTTTCCAGTACACCGGCGGTACGACCGGCGTCTCGAAGGGAGCGATGCTCACCCACCGTAACCTCGTCGCCAACGTGCAGCAGACGCTCGACCTCTTTGTGGACGATCCCGCCGCGTTCTCGAACAACCAGTCGATAGTCGCGATACTGCCTTTCTTCCACATCTACGGCCTCACCTGCGTGATGCTGTTCGGTATCAGACAGGGCCTCAATCAGCTTCTCCTGCCCCGTTTCGACCCACTAGAGGTAATGAACCTTGTGCGGGACGACGAGCCCGTTCTGTTCGCCGGAGTGCCTACTATGTACATGGCGCTCAACAGTTTGGGAGTGGACCTCAAGGAGTATAGTTTCGATAAAGTCCGAACGTACAACTCCGGCGGGTCGGCGCTGCCGGTGAACCTCAAGCGCTCCTTCGAGCAGAAGATCGGACGGACCCTGTTCGAGGGCTACGGGCTCTCCGAGGCGTCTCCGGTTACGCACTTCAACCCGCCGTTCGCGGGTGAGAGCCGCGAGGGGAGCATCGGCGTCCCCGTACCGAGCACGGATGCGAGGATCGTGGACGTCGGTACCGGCGCGCAGGAGTTGCCCGTCGGGGAGCCTGGCGAGCTGATCATAAAGGGGCCGCAGGTGATGAAAGGCTACTGGAACATGCCCGAGGAGACGGAAGATACCCTGAAGGACGAATGGCTCTACACCGGCGACGTGGCGCGCATGGACGAGGATGGCTACTTCTACATCGTGGACCGGAAGAAGGACATGATCGTGGCCGGCGGCTACAACGTGTACCCGCGTGAGATCGAGGAGGTCCTCTTCGAGCACGAGGATGTTGCCGAGGCGGTCGCTATCGGCATCGCGGACGAGTACCGGGGGGAGACGGTCAAGGCGTTCGTGGTAAGGATGCAGGGGAGCGGGGTGACGGAGGAGGAGATACTCGCCTTCTGCAAGGAACGACTCGCCCCCTACAAGGCGCCGAAATCCGTGGAGTTCCGCGACGAGTTGCCGAAGAGCACCGTCGGCAAGCTGCTGAGGCGCGTTCTTGTTGACGAGGAGAGGGCGAAGATGGCCTCGTCTACCACGAACCCGAGCTAGAAAGGGAGTTCATTGAGCACGGAGGAAAACGCTCGGACGAACGCGCTCGACCTGTTTCGGCTGGGCGGCAAGACGGCAGTCGTCACCGGAGGTGGGCGGGGCCTGGGACAGTACATGGCCGAGGCTCTCTCGGACGCGGGGGCGAACGTAGTCCTGTGCTCCCGTAAACGGGAGGCGCTCGAGGAGGTAAGGGCGGGCATCGAGACCCGTGGCGGCAAGGCGCTCGCCCTCGCCTGTGACGTCACCGACCCCGAGGACGTAAACCGGGTCGTCGAGGAGACCGAGGGGAGCTTCGGGCCCATAGACGTGCTGGTGAACAACAGCGGGGCTCCCCACGTAGCCCCGGCGGAGGAGATGCCTCTAGAGAAGTTCGACCAGGTCGTGAGGGTCAACGTGCGGGGCACGTTCCTGATGAGTCAGGCGGTCGGGCGGCGCATGATCGAGCGGGGCGAGGGCGGCCGCGTCATCAACATCTCCTCGGTCGCCGGGCTCGTAGGAGGAGACCCTGAGTACATGCAGACCGTCGGCTACAACACGAGCAAGGGGGCTGTAATCTCCATGACCCGCGACCTCGCCACGAGCTGGGCGAGGTACGGCATAAACGTCAACGCCATCGCTCCCGGCTGGTTCCCGACGAAGATGAGCGGCGGCCTCATAGAGCAACACGAGGAGAGGATGCTCGGAGGTATACCGCTTCACCGCTTCGGCAACCCAGAGGACATAAAGGGCGTAGTCTTGTTCCTCGCCTCCCCTGCCGCCGCATACGTAACCGGCCAGACAGTCGTCGTAGACGGAGGCGCTACGGTCTGGTAGCCGATAGACGACGAGCCGGACGGACCCGACGTGTCCTCGAACACGGGCGTGTGTGGCGGCTCGTGGTACTCTCGCATCATTGACGAACTGCTGTCGTAGAAAGAGGATCTTTTGACTGAGAGAGCGACTTTCGGAGCGGGTTGTTTCTGGGGGGTGGAGGCGGAGTTTCGCAAGGTAGACGGCGTAGTCGAGGCCGCCGTCGGGTACTCGGGCGGGACCACCAAGAGCCCGACGTACAAGGACGTCTGCTCGGGCGCGACCGGTCACGCCGAGGTGATCGAGGTCGAGTATGACCCGTCGAAGGTCTCCTACGAGGAGCTTCTAGAGGTCTTCTGGAAGAACCACGACCCCACGACTCCAAACCGGCAGGGCTGGGACGTGGGCACCCAGTACCGCTCGGCGATCTTCTACCACTCCCCGGAGCAAAAGGCCGCAGCCCAAGCCTCCAAGGAGAAGGCGCAAGAGCGGTTCGAGAAGCCTATAGTCACCGAGATAACCTCCGCCTCCGAGTTCTACCGGGCCGAGGAGTATCACCAGCGCTACTTCGAGAAGAACAGGCTAGCTCGTTTCTTCTCCATGTAAACCCTGGAGGTCTGGCGACGCAGGGTAGGGCTCTCTGAGGAGTTGGTGCCAGCCGTTAGCCATGTTATGCTCTCGCTCCTGAAAGCGGGGCATAATTATGCTAATGTACTGACCTTGATCCTGAATTGCAGCAGATTATGCAATTTGGGGCGCGAATTCGAAAGATAAAGGAGCCTACGTGCGTATCGTGGTAACCGGGTCGCTGGCCTACGACTACATCATGAACTTTCCCGGGGATTTCAAAGAGCATATCCTGGAGGAGAAGGTTCATACGCTGACGGTTAGCTTCCTGGTTGACTCGATGCAGCGGATGCGTGGCGGGGTAGCCGGAAACGTTGCGTACTCGTTGGCCTTGCTCGGAGAGCGCCCGCTAGTTGTAGGAAGCGTGGGGAGTGACTTCGGCGAGTATCGGGAATGGATGGAGCGTCAGGGGATAGACGCCTCCGGCATCGTCGAGGTCGAGGACAAGTTTACGGCCTCGTGCTTCATCAATACAGATAGCGAGAACAACCAGATAGTAACGTTCTACGCGGGCGCCATGGCACACTCTGGGGAGATCTCTCTGGAAAGGATCGGCCTGGGCGCTGACGACCTCGTGGTGATCTCACCGACCGACCCGCAGGCCATGGCGAACTACGCGGATGAATGCCGCTCGCTGGGCGTGCCGTTCCTTTTCGATCCTGGCAAACAGACGCCCCGATTGACGGGGGAGCAGATACTCGCCGGTCTAACCGGTGCTTCCGTGCTGATCAGCAACGAGTACGAGTTCGACATGATGGCTCGCAAAACAGGCAAGAGCGAGGAGGACCTGATCTCCTCTGCCAAGCTCTCGGTGATCACGCGTGGCGAGAACGGCTCGACGCTCTACGAGAACGGTGGAGAGAGGCTGGACATACCTTCAGCCCCTATCTCCGACGTCGTTGACCCGACCGGCGCGGGGGACGCCTACCTAGCCGGGCTCGTCTTCGGGATCGCGCGAGGCTTCTCTCTAGAGGTTACGGGGCGTATAGCGGCGCTGGCGGGAGCCTATGCGGTCGAGCAGGGCGGTCCTCAGGAGCACCGCTACACACCGGCGGACTTTGCCAAGCGTTACGTAAACGCCTTCGGGCCGTCCCCGGAGGTCGAGGCGTTTGCCGGATCTGTGACACGGTAGACAGAAGAAGACGTACAAGCCAGATAGAAGGAGGAAGTTGCTTAGATGATAAAGAGCTATGACATTAAGGACATCAACCTAGCCGATGAGGGCCGGGACAGGATCGTGTGGGCCGAGAAGGAGATGCCGGTCCTACGTCTGATCCGTGAACGCTTCGAGAAGGAGCGCCCGCTGGACGGGGTGCGCATCTCGGCCTGTCTTCACGTTACCTCCGAGACGGCCAACCTCGCCCGTACGCTCGCGGCCGGCGGGGCGGACGTGGTGGTGTGCGCCTCGAACCCGCTCTCGACCAACGACGCCGTTGCGGCCTCGCTGGTCGCGCACGAGAACATTCCCGTCTACGCCATAAAGGGCGAGGACAACGACACCTACTATAATCACCTCACCGCAGCGCTGGATCACACGCCGCACATCACGATGGACGACGGTGCCGACCTGGTTACCGGCGTGCTCAAGCAGCGGCCTGACCTGATCCCGCAGATGCTCGGCTCGACCGAGGAGACGACCACCGGCGTCATCCGCCTCAAGGCGATGGCCAACGAGGGTGTGCTCACCTTCCCGGTCATAGCGGTCAACGACTCCGACACCAAGCACCTTTTCGACAATCGCTACGGTACAGGCCAGAGCACTATCGACGGTCTTATCCGGGCGACCAACGTTCTCCTGGCGGGCAAGACGTTCACGGTGGGCGGCTACGGTTACTGCTCGCGCGGCATCGCCGAGCGTGCCGCCGGCCTCGGCGCGAACGTCATCGTTACGGAGATCGACCCGATTAAGGCGCTCGAAGCCGCGATGGACGGCTACCGCGTGATGCCGATGGTGGAGGCTGCGGCGGTCTCCGACTTCATCGTTACGGCTACCGGTAACCGGGACGTCATAGACGCCGAGGACTTCGCCGCGATGAAGGACGGCTGCATTGTCGCCAACTCGGGCCACTTCAACATCGAGATCGACATCCCGGCCCTTGAAGGGATGAGCGCCGAGAAGCGCCAGCCGCGCGCGTTCGTAGACCAGTACTTCCTTAACGACGGGCGCGAGATCAACGTGCTTGGCGAGGGCCGTCTTATCAACCTCGCCGCCGCCGAGGGCCACCCGAGCGCCGTGATGGATATGTCCTTCGCGAACCAGGCGCTCGCTTCCGAGTACCTGCTCGAGCACAAGGGCAGCCTCGCCCACGATGTTCACGGTCTCCCGAAGAACGTCGACCGTGAGATCGCCAATCTGAAGCTAGCCGCCATGGGTATCTACATGGACGAGCTTACCCCCGAGCAGGCCGAGTACCTAGCCTCTTGGGAGGTCGGCACCTAAAGGTCGGTCAAGACCACGCTCGGTATCTACACGGGCGCGGGAGGTTGGGGTGCTTGATTACCCCAACCTCCCGCGCTTTTCTCGTGCAAAGAGGAACGAAGCTCTACTGATCGATTGCATTAAGCTTCTTGCTAGTTGTTGCTGAGGCCGCCAAGACCGAACAGGTCATCCTCCTGGCGGCCCTGTTCGAGGGCTTCGATAAGGTCCTCGAGGCCGCCCATCTCGACCCTCATGCCGCCTTCACTGGCGGGAGGCGGGTCGAGCGCTACGTACTCGACGTGTTCTCTTACGGATTCGAGGACCGCGATCAGGCCCATGCCGGAGACTTCGACGGGCTTCCAGCCGGGGCCGAAGTCGGCGGAAGAGAGGAACGTTGTGGCCTTCTCGTAGGAGTCGAAGAGGGGGAGGGCGGGGCGATCGTCCACGGAGACCATAAGCGGCTCCGCGCCTGGCGCCGCCTCTTTGAAGAGGAGTAGGTATGGAGGTTGAGGGGCCTCTCTGGATGGCATAGTCAGGAGGGACGGGGGGCCATTGTTACGAGCAGGACGAGGTTGTGGTCACTCTCGTTTCGGACTCCGTGGAGCTCTCCGGCACGGGCGATGACGGCGCGTCCCTGAGACAAGTCCTGCTCCTCGTCACCGACGGTGAAGCGGCCGGTACCGCTCATCACGTAGTAGACCTTGTCTGAGCCCTCGTGAGCGTGGATCTTCTGAGACTGGTTAGGGAGCAGGCAGTAAGTATCGTAGAAGAGATGTGGAGAGTCAAAGAGAGCGTTCTTGTTCATCTTCTCTTCGGAGAAGGCTACGCACTCGGCTATAGATCTGGTCTCCAACGGATTCCTCCTTGTTTATGGTGGCGCTCTGCTTAGACTCGAAACTTCTTCGGGAACTCCGTCAGGTTGCGGTAGCCGCTTTCGGTGACGACGACGAGGTCCTCGATGCGGACGCCGCCTATCTTCGGGTAGTAGAGGCCGGGCTCTATGGTGATCACGTCGCCAGGGATCAGTTCCTCGTCGGCTATGGAGACGCGGGGTGGTTCGTGGATCTCCAGCCCTACCCCGTGTCCCGTGCCGTGGATAAAGCCTCGCTGCAACGGCTCGCCCGGCTTCTGGTCGTGAACCAGGGTTTCGTAGCCGGCCTCGCGCAGGACGTCGGAGACTTTTTTGTGTATCTCACGTCCGTTGATGCCGGGCCTTATCATGGCGAGCGCAGCCTCCTGGCTTTGGAGAACGGCGTCATACATGCGTTGCAGCTCCTCTCCGGGCTCGCCTTTGACGAGAGTTCGGGTCATGTCGGCGTAGTAGCGGGTCGTCTTGTCCACCGGGAAAATGTCGAGAATTATGGGCTCACCGGCTCTTAAAGGGCCGCTGCCCCTCTCGTGCGGATCGGCGGCCTGGGAACCACCGGCGGTTATCGTGCCGTCGGCGGCGCAGCCCCGCCGCAGGAGTGCGGAGTCTATCTCGAAGCGCAGTCGCTCGCTGGTGAGGATCTCTTCGTCGTACATGAGCGTACCGTCCCCGGAAACCTCCGACCCTTCGAGAATTCCGACGGCGTGGGCGCAGGCTGCCTCGACCGCTCTCTGGGTCTTCTCTATGTAGGAGATCTCTTCTTCCGTCTTCAGGCGTCTCAAGCCAGCGAAGAGTTGGAGGTCGGGCGTGACGTCAAGGCCACGGGCGCGTAGCTCGTCGGCGTAGACGAGATCTAAAGAGGGCGGCACGGCGACGGGGGCTCCGGCCGCGCCGAGCTCTTCGAGGAGGTTGGCGGACGCGGCTGCCAGGGCCCTGCCGCCGCTTTTCAGCTCACGCGCGAGTTGGGTGACGCCGAGCTCGTCAAAGGAGAGCACCTCGTCGGCGCGGGCCTCTCTCTTCGCCCGTCCGTACTCCATTGATGAGACTGCGAGGTAGGTCTTGACTTCAGATGCGTCCTTTACGCGCAAGGCTACTACCGGATCGGGCGCGAGGAAGCCGGATAGATGGTATGCCGCCGCGTCGTGCTGTGACGCACCGATAACCAGGAGCGTCCGTGAGTCGTTCTGTGTGTGCATGCCGTTCTTCTCCTGGTCGTCGTAGAAGCTACGTACTCTCCCGTGCAGCCGTTATTCTACTACCGACTCAGTAAGGCACTTCGCGTGAGTACGCTCCTATATACGTGGTGATACTCCGATATAATCGGGCCAATGAACGAGACCGTAAACATGAGAAGCCGCATTGAGAGGGCCTTAGACAAGGTCCGCCCGGCGCTCAAAGCCGACGGCGGCGACGCTCGCGTCGTCGAGTGTGATGAGATCAACGGTAGGGTCAGCATCGAGATGCTCGGCGCCTGCGGGGGATGTCCTCTCTCGCAACTAGATTTCGTCTACGCTATCGAGACCTTGATCCGGCGGGAAGTCCCCGAAGTCCGGGATATAGTGGCCGTCTAGCTGTTAGCTACCGGCGACTACGAGGGCGAGAGCCTTGTGTCAGCAAGCCCTCGACTCCGATCCTGTGCCGACTGTGTATCACGCTACCGATGTGAACCAACAACAAGAGAAGATGTTCGCTGTTAGGTTACTGGTGTTCCTGGCGGGTGGCACGCAGGGCCCCCGGCGGCATCGCCTCTCTGGCCCCGGAGAGCGAGTCAGTAGCACGCTGGCAAACCGAGCGAAGCCTGAGCCGCCGTATCGGGCCGGCGGTCTTGGACTCCTCGTTCACGAGGTGTGTCAAGGTTATAACGTCGTTCACGCACGCCCGGTAGCCTAGGGCGCACATCTCCACCTGGACTTCGGAGGGAGATTCCAGGAGGGTGCGGCGTATCTCCTCGGCTCGCTCGACTGTTCTTCGTGAGAGGTCTTCTGGAGAATCCTCTTCGGGCTCGCGAGCCCGGTAACCCACGATCTCCTCAGGGGAGATCCTGCGTACCCGGTACGACGGGCTGTCCGTGAAACGGCGCAGCAGAAAGGCCGCCAAGAGCGTGAGCGGCAGGATCGGGGCGAGGAGTAGGACAACCCAGACGGGCGCCTCGTATGAGAGCAGGCAAATCACCACCGCCTCGAACCCCAACACTAACGCCAAGTACAGCTTGCTCATATCTACGGCACCTCTCCGCCACACTTGCTGCCCCTTGTTAGTCTAAGTTTTAGCGCCTCTTTGTGCAAGTAGTATCGGGAAAACCTTCACCATATGTACCATGAACGCTCTGTATAATCCTTCTGTGCGATCTACTGAGTTCGATACCAAACGCCCTATCGCGAGCATGGCAGAGATTCTTCGGGGCATCTTCTTCGCGCCTAGGAGCTTCTACCTTAACTTCCGGGCCGAGGGGCCGCTACGGGAGGCCGTTCTCTTCGTCTTGCTCGTTAGCGCCGTGTGCGGGATTCTGAGCGCGGCCGTGAACTTCGCATACGCCGCGATCTCTGGTACGGTCGGCGTGAGCCTGCTGGAGGTGATGGCGGTCAACCTGGCTTTCACCGTTCTCGGCCCGCTCGTGGTCGGGCTCTTCTCCGGGGCTTATCTACTCTCCGTGCGCACCTTTGTAGGTCCGGAGGGAGAGTACCTGCAAGTCTACCGGATCCTCGCCTACGCGTGGGGAGCTGCTGTTCTGTTCTGGATCCCGGGCCTGAACGCCTTCGCTTTTACCTACGCCATGCTCGTCCTCGTGCTCCTTGGAATCCGGTACGTCTACCGCGTCTCGCTTCTGACCGCCCTCGTGGCGGCCCTCGTAGGCTACGTGCCCTCGTCCATCCTCTTCATCCTCCTGATACGGCTCGGAGTCTTCGCCACCGGTCTCGAACCCGCCGGGCCCTGATAGCTATTTTCTGACGAGAGCTCTGTACTCTCGCAGGTCCTTCTCGGCCCGACCGCGTACGTTCTCCGGTAATATGTCTCCCTTTCCGTAGCGTTCTCGCAGGAGGTTGCACGAGATCTCTAGATACGCGCTTCGCATCGCAAGCTCGGTCGGAACGTTCATCTCTCGTGGGAAGACGCGATACGCAAGGTCTTCTTCAAGACCCAAGTATGACGGACCCTGCCCGAGCACTCGCCTCGACGCGAGCCGTGCCTCCCACCGTTCTCGAAGCGCCCGCATCTCCCGCGTATCCGGGGCGACGTTCAGGGGACCGGTCTCGAACGGGTCCTCCGGCATAAAGCCGAAAGCGCCCTCCAGAAGACGCGCCGAACGTAGCGCTCGTTTCGTTCCCCTGCTTCTTAGAAACTCGTACTCAGAGCGTAGCAGGACGAGTTGGACGTCGTAGTACGCGCCGAGACCCGCGAGCGTCGGGCGCCCGGCGTCAAGGTTTAGCGTCGCCAGGGTTCGGCTTACTGCGTCACGCTGTTTTATAAACCTTGCACGCCGCCACCCGAAGAGCCCTAAGCCGGAGACCAGGCCCGCCAGGATGGGTATAGGAGCCGCGAACGGCCCCGCCCAGGAGGTGCCGAAGATCGGTGCCGAGAGCAAGACGGAGGCGCCAGCCAGGCAGGTAACCACGAACCCCTCCATCGTCGCCCGGCGGCCCTCCCCGGCGGCGCCGGCATAGAGACGTCCGAGCTCATACCACAACGGGAAGGTCTCGTCTGCGGGTGTAGACGGGGAGTACACATGTTAGATTTTACTTCCTCGTGTCAACCAAGAATTGCACACAGCGCGCGGCCCGCCTCCTCACTAACGTCCTGAACCCGTTCTCCATCTTCACCGTGCTCTACGTGCTCGTAGCCTTCTCTGGAGCGGCTAGGTCGTTGGAGGCTATCCTCTACGTTGGCGTCGAGATCATCGCGGCGGCCGTCGTGGCCGGGTACGTACTGCTGCTCCGGCGCAGGAGGAGGGTGGAGGATTTCTGGATCTCTACCAGGAGCCAGCGTTTGACACCCGCCCTCGTCCTGCTCGCCGCTTTCGCTACTCTGCTCACCGCTCTGGCCTTACTCTATGCACCCCGAGCCCTCTTCGAGGCGACGCTCTCAATGGGCCTCGCGAGCGCGTCGGTAGCTGCCTTGACCCTCTTCTGGAAGGCAAGCGCCCACGCGGCCGTCGCCGGACACGCCGCAGCGGCCGGTCTTCTCGTCCTTGGCCTACCCGGCCTGCTCTTCCTGGTCGTGCTCCCGGCAGTCCTGTGGTCGCGCGTCGTCGTCGGCGCTCACACCCTGTCGCAGGCACTCGCGGGGGCGGGCGTCGGCGCGGCGTTCGCACTCGCTCTACTGGCATGAGAAAAGCCCGACGAAGGCGAGCTTTAAAAGTGACCCCACGGGGGTTCGAACCCCGGTTTTCGCCGTGAGAGGGCGATGTCCTAGGCCTCTAGACGATGGGGCCGGGAGGCTAACCTATCGGGTCGTCGGGCGTTCGCCTTGAAGCGCGAAGGGGTGGTTGACGACCACCGTGACGACCACGCCGAACCACGAGCGCACGAGGAGGTGCATCGTGGCAAGGAAACGAGGGAACGGAGAGGGTGACATAAGCCGCCGTAAAGATGGGCGATGGGAGGGACGCTACTACGTCGAGGGTAAGCGTCGGTGTGTGTATGGCAAGGCGAGGAAGGAAGTAGCGGAGAAGCTGGCGAAGGCCATAACCGTACAGAATCTCGGGGCGGCCTTCGAGCCGTCGAACATCACGGTAGGGGAGTTCTTCGCCCAGTACGAGGATGCTGTCCGGCACACTATGAAGCGCCGGAGCTTTGAAACTTACCTCGATATAGCGCGGTTGCATCTGCTGCCTGCCTTCGGTCCCCTGAAACCAAGCTCCTAACGCGGGAGCCAGTTCAAAGGCTGTACTCCCAGAAGCGTGATGCGGGGCTTTCGGCTGCTAGAGTGCGTCGGATACACGGCGTGTTGTCCTTAGCCTTGAACCACGCGGTCCGCTGGCACCTGATAGAACACAACATCTGCAAGGAAGTAAGCCCGCCGCGAGTGCCACCTCCAGAGATTCGGCCCTTGAGCCTGGAGGAGGCTAGGCGCTTCCTAGGCACTGCTGAGGACGGCAGGTTCGAGGCGTTATACGTGCTGGGGCTGACATCGGGTATGAGGTTGGGAGAGCTTGGTGGGCTGTTCTGATCTGACCTGGATCTAACCCGTGGAGTCCTTCATATTCAACGTGCCCTCATTACTGGTCACGGAAGGCAAACCTTCGAGCCACCGAAGACTTCCGGGAGCCGACGCCGCGTTAGTTTAGCTGCCAGGGCGGTAGATGCTCTTCTATGCCACAGGGAGCGCCAGCAAGCCGAAGAACTACAGGTAGAAGGTAACTCGCTGGTATTTACGAATATAGTGGGCAAACCTATTAACCCATCGCATCTACTCTGCCGCTCGTTCAAGCCCATCTTGAGAGATGCTGGGTTGCCAGATACGACCTTTCACGCAGCGACACGCCAACTTGCTGTTGCATACTCCTCGCGCAAGGGGTCAACCCAAAAGCAGTAAGCCTCCAGCTCGGCCACAGCTCCGTAGCGTTTACGTTACAGAAGTATGCACACTTCTTACCAGGGTTTGGGGACAACGGTGCAATGGATGCGGCTCTCTCCTAGCTTATCTGCAAGCTATTTTGAGATGGTGGGCAAGTGATATGGACAGTACACACCGCTCGTTTCTGAGTCACACTGGGCCAGGAGCCGGAGATTGAGCTGGCGTTGGTCTAGCTTTTACCCGCCTCGTGCCCTGCTCACTGAACTGCGTGCAGGTAGAGTAGCCTTCTCGGAAACTCAAAAACCACGCTTGACGGATCTTCAGATCTCGTCAGCGATTCCGTAGACGCTGGGTGAGCAGCGGAGACCGAGCTGGCGCTGGTGGGCTAGGGGTTTGCGCTTCCGTGCCCTGCTCGCTAAGCTGCCTGGACAAAGAGTTCTACAACTGCGCCTACAACCCCATACAAGTAGTTAGCACCGGGACCTCCTCGTATCTCATCCGCCAGTAGAAAAGGTTACTGAAGGCGTATTGCGGTCGTCGCAGGATTTGCTGTACTCTTTACTAGCTGTTTCAAAGTAGGGAAGGAAAGTAAGATGCCCCACAACTCCTCGCATGAGCGATCAGCGAAAGAGGAGTTACACGCTTTGCACGCTTCCGTTTCTCTGAGCACCCGGATAGAGCGTCTGCCAAGCGAAGAGCGTTACCGGGCGGTGGTCGAGCAGACCGCGGACGGCATCTTCCTGATCGACGGCGCCACCAAGTGCATCCTAGAAGCGAACGCTAGGTTTGAGGAGTTGCTCGGTTACGAAGGCGGGGAACTGCGCGGGATGACCCTCTACGATCTGGTGCCTTACGACCACGAAGGCGTGAGGGCGAATGTGCAGAGCGTCCTGAAGCAGAAGTGCTACCACGTAGGCGAACGTTCCTACCGCCGCAAGGACGGTTCGCTGGTGCATATGGAGGTCAGCGCAAGCCTCATCCAACACGATGGCAGGGAGATCTTATGCTGCGTCGCCCGTGACATAACTGAGCGCAAGCGGGCGGACGAGAAGCTCAGGGAGAGCGAGGAACGCCACCGGGCGGTCGTCGAGCAAAGCGTGGAGGGCATATACCTGTTCGCCCCTAATAGCGGGCGTCTCCTTGAATCGAACGAGGCCTTCGCGGTGCTACTTGGATACACCTCAGAAGAACTCCTCGGCATGACCGTCTACGACTTCATCGCTCACGAGTCCGAGGACATCGACCGGCAGGTCAGTCGCAGCCTCCACGAGAGGCGACGCCACAAAGGTGAGAGAAAGTATCGCCGCAAGGACGGTTCGTTGTTAGAGGTTGAGGCGAGCGCGGCGGTGATTCCCTATTGTGATGGGGAAGCAATGTGCTGCGTGATCCACGACGTCACCGAGCAGAAGAAGGCGGAGAAAGAGCTTCGGGAGAGCGAGGAACGCTTTCGCTCGGTCGTTGAGAGGACCACGGACGGCGTCTTCATGGCCGACCCTGCTACCAGTGCGATCTTGGAGTCTAACGCCGCGCTTCAGAGCATGCTCGGGTATACCGCCGAGGAACTCACCGGCATGAAGCTCTACGAAATCATCGCCGAAGACCGAGAAAGCGTCGATCAGAACATACAGCGCCTCAAAGAGGAGAAGAGCTTGTTTATCGGCGAGCGGCGGTACCGTCATAAGGACGATTCGCTGCTGAGCGTCGAGGTTAGCGCAAGCGCGGTTCCCTTTAAGGACGGGGAAGCCTTATGCTACATCATTCGTGACGTCTCCGAGCGCAAGGCCCTCGAGGAGCAACTCAGGTACCAGGCGTTTCACGATTCCCTGACCGGCCTGCCCAACCGCGCCCTGCTCCTCGATCGCCTCGGGCACGCCCTGGCCCGGACAGGCCGGGAGGACAGGCTGGTCGCGGTGCTCCTCTTGGACTTGAACCACTTTAAGATGGTCAACGACTCGTTGGGCCACGACGCGGGGAACACCGTGCTCATCGAGGTCGCCGAGCGGATGCGAACAAGCGTGAGGCCCGGGGACACCGTAGGGCGGATCTTTGGGGACGAGTTTGCCGTGCTGCTCGAGGCACCCTCCGAGATAGACGAAGCCCGGCGGGTTGCACAGCGCATCCAGGAGCGCTTGCAGGAGCCTTTCGAGGTTGAGGGGCAGGAGATGCTGGTCTCTCCCAGCATCGGGATAGCCTTCGGCGAGTCTACGCAGGACCGTCCCGAAGAGGTCTTGCGGCGGGCGGACCTGGCGATGTACACGGCCAAGAAGGCAGGCAAGGCCGAATGCGAGGAGTACAGCCCCCGTATGGAGGCCCAGATTGTGAACCGCGTGGATCTGGAGCGAGATCTGCGTCGAGCCATAGAACGTGAGGAGTTCGAGGCCCACTACCAGCCGATAGTAGAGCTGCAAACCGGTGAGATCGTTTGTGTGGAAGCCCTCGCGCGCTGGAGACACCCGGAGCGGGGGTTGATTGAGGCCGCGGAGTTTATAAAGACCGCAGAAGAGACCGGCCTGATCCGCTCCATAGGCCAGCAGGTTGTCGAGGAGGCCTGCCGACAGGCCCAGGAGTGGCACCAGCGGTATCCGCAGAGGACGCCCATGCTGAGCGTGAACCTCTCGGCGAACCAGTTCGTCCAGCAGCCCGACCTCGTACCGAAGGTCCTCAACAAAACCGGGCTGGAACCGAGCGCTTTGCAAGTGGAGATCACCGAGCGGGTCGTGATGGACGACGCTGAGTTCGCTTTGGCAAATCTCAAGGAGTTGAAAGGCTTAGGGGTAAGCCTAGCGATCGACGACTTTGGGATGGGTTATTCTTGCTTGTACCATCTCAAGCACATGCCAATCGACTTCTTGAAAATTGACCAGGCGTTCATTATCGGGCTGGGAGACGATCAGGGGGACGAGGCGATTGTGTCGGGGACGGTGGGCCTGGCGCACGCCCTGGGAGTGATAGTGGTGGCGGAGGGGGTAGAAACCGCCGATCAGCAGGAGATACTCAGGGAACTGGGATGCGACCTAGCTCAGGGCTACTATATTGCCAAACCTCTCTCCAAAGAAGCTATGGAGAAGCTGTTGGCATACGGCGCCTCTTAAGGCCTGATCCCTCTACCCCTGTAGCTGATCCTGTAGAGGAGATACGCCGCTATGCCGCGCTGCGGGATGACGGCATCGTTACCAAGGAAGAGTTCCAAGAGAAGAAACGCCAGCTTCTTTTCTGAGGTTCTTGCAGGCAGACAAAAAGGGAAGGGGCAGTAGGGAGGGCCTATGATGCTAGCGTATCGTGAACTAAAAGCGAGGCCGGTGAACGGCAAGTGATAGGGCGAAGTGGGGTAGTAATGATGGTCTTCGCGGCGGCTCTCTTTGTCTTGGGGTGTACCGGAGAACAAACGCAATCTGGCAACCAGAAGCAGTCTGGCAAGCAAGAATCCTCCTCGGAAGCAGCTTCTGAGTCTACAACTGAAACCACAGCCCAGGGAAAGACGTCTGAATCTACCTCCTCTCCAAGTCAGGCCAGCCAGGCTAACGAGACGGGCAAGGAGGCATCGAGCGAGGCTGTAGAGGGCTGATCTCCTGAGGAGGTATTGGCCCTACAGTACGAGTACATCAATAGGGGCGACTTCGAGAAGGCTTACTCGCTTTTTGCCGAGCAGAGTCAGCAGGAGGTTTCTTTGGAGCAGTACGGGGCATTCTTTGAAGCCAACGCCCCATACTCGGTGACGGATTATTCGTTCTCCGCT
>DASQMR010000156.1:0-1556 GCA_035645375.1 Rubrobacteraceae bacterium | reverse complement strand
CCGGCCATCAGACCGACCGCTTCGAGGGAGGCAAGATCGTGGAGAGCTGGACTAACTGGGATGCTCTCGGCTTGCTCCAGGAGATCGGCGCCATCCCCTCATTGGGGTAGACGCCGCGCCCGAAGCGACAGCACATTTGTTACCTGTAGGTGAAGCTTCCAAACGTCTTGCCCTATTCACCCGATTGCGTGGAAGGCTAATTCTGCGAACTTCGCGCCCAGGGGGTTCTCAGAAGTTCGCCTTACTCAGCCCTAGAACGCAGCCAACATGGCTTAGTAATAAATACTGCAATTGAACGATGTGCCTAGCACCCCTTCGTGGTGGCATGGGGGAGCAAAGATATGTCACGCACAAGGTAGAGGCCAACAACCCCGCCCTGCGTAAGATACGGGCACCAGAGAGGGCCTGGGGAGGAGCCAGTGGTGCGACCGGCTACCTTCTATGTCCCCCTAGGCATCGGGGGAGGAAGGGATGGTGTGGTCGGTATGCATTTTTCGCCCCCTACCTGACACACCCCCTTTACTGACATCGAGTACGCGAAAGAGGAAGGATAGATGATGAGACGAGCTATATTGCTCTTAGCCATGATGGCTGTGAGCCTGGTGGTGGCCAGCGGGGTGGCCCTGGCGGTCACCAAGATAGGCACCGATGGTCCCGACACGTTGAGGGGGACCAACGGAGCCGACACCCTCATCGGCAAGGGCGGTAACGACATACTTTTGGCACTGGCCGGCAACGACACCCTGCTGGGCGGGCCCGGCAAAGACATACTCTACGGCGGCAGCCTCGCGGAACCCTCAGGAGGCAACAAGACCCTGGTGGGCGGGGACGGAAACGATGCCCTGCTGGGCGGCCTTGACTCCGACACCATGGTGGGTGGGGACGGTAACGACTACATATACGGTGGCGATGCATTCGAAACCCCCGCAGCGAAGGACACGAGCTTCGGAGGAGACGGCAACGACGTGATAGATGTCATCAACAAGTCCGCTAACAAGGACGTGGTGACCTGCGGCGACGGCTTCGACCGGGTGATCGCCGACAGAGCAGATGTGGTCGCCCCCAACTGCGAGAGGGTGTTCGTCGGTTGGCGCAAGATCGATGCATACTACGAGTCCATACCGGAGAGCTTCTGGGAGGGTCTGCATCCCCGATTCTAACGATAGAAGCCAACCTCGCAGTTAAAGGGGCAGAGTAGGCGGGAAGGGTCGAGTTCTACAAGACTTCGGCCCTTCCTTATGCCCTTATGCAGCAGAGTGCGTGGAAGGGGTGTTCTCCGAAGTTCGCCGTGAGGGAGCCCTCCGAAGTAAAGGATCAAGGATCCCTCGGATTCCGGGACCCGCCGCGTTTGCGGGGCGGCCGGGTACGGGTACGGGGTGGGCCAGGCAACCCATCCACGGGAGGGAAGATGACCGAAGCATCCAGGCAGCCCAAGGACAAGAACTACAACCTCATCACCGTCCTCCACCAGTCCTCAGACAACGTAGAGTCCTTGAAGACCTACATCCAGGATGCTCAGTCAGAGGGTGACCAGGAGCTCGTGGACTTATTCAGCG
>DASQMR010000155.1:0-6801 GCA_035645375.1 Rubrobacteraceae bacterium | reverse complement strand
TGGTGCTCACGTGCGACGTCACGGCCAGGGAACAGGTAGAGACCGTTGCCGAGGCCGCCCTTACGCGCTGGGGCCGCATCGACGTATGGGTCAACAACGCGGGCGTGATCGGCTGGTCGCTCTTCGAGGACACTACAGAGGAAGAATTTCGCCGGATATTAGAGGTGAACCTGATGGGCTCCGTGTACGGAACGTGGTCTGCCCTGCCCGCAATGCGCCGCCAGGGCTCGGGCGTGATTGTCAACATAGTCAGCATGGCCTCCCTCGTCGCTCTCCCTGTCGGCTCTGCCTACTCCGCAAGCAAGGCGGGGCTCTTCGCCTTAGGGGACGCCTTGCGGAGAGAGCTCAAGGGGAGCGGCATCCGAGTCTGTCAGGTTCTGCCCGTTGGGGTCAACACGGCGGGCTTCTTCCACCAGCGCACCCGGGGCTTCCGTGTCTCCAAACGCATCGCCCCCCTGCTTCAGGACCCTGAAACCGTAGCGAAGTCTGTAGTCCGATGCCTAGAAAAGCCTGGGACCCGCAACATCCCGCTGGGCGTGCAGGGCAAGGCCGTTTTCGTTGTCGGTGCCCTCGCCCCGCGGCTGGTGGATCTCTTCGGCGGCTTCATCGCTCGGTTCGTCGAGAAAGGGGGCCATGTTACCTCCCCGATGGACAACCTCTTCGCCTCCCCTTCGGTCGGGCAAGACATCAGGGGAAGCGGAGAGCGGTCTGACGAAGACCACACCCCACACCTTACGAAGCGGTAGGGTCAGTAGGGATCGTGATAATACGACGTTATCTCAACTTACTACCCGGTTCTGTTGGCACCCTTAGTGCACCAATTCGTACGCCAACCTAGGCGAACGATGGCGAGCTTCTCCGGCAACAGTATATAATATGCTTATTTGCAGGCATTTCTCAACATCGGCGACCAACCACGACGTTATAGATCTGCCTTCACACGGCAGAGGACGCAGGTTCGAGCGTCGACAAACGCTCTGTGTGCAGCAACCATGCAGGAAAGCGGAGGGCCGCACCCCGAGTGAATGAACTGTTAGACAGTAGACTTCTCAACAGTGATATACAGGGCACAGGACTTAGGAGATTATGCACAAGGTTCATGACATGGGCGGCAAGCGCGAGGAGTTTGGACCAATAGACCGCAGCGGCCATCAGGTAGAGGACTGGGAACGCCTCGCTGACGCAGTGAACTACGTACTAAACGCCAAAGGCCATAAGACTACCGACGAGATGCGCCGGGCTATTGAGAGCCTCGAGGAGTACAAAGAGATGAGCTACTATGAACGGTGGGCCGCAGCAGCGGAGCTGCTTGTAGTGGAGAAAGGCCTCCTTGCCAAGGAAGAGATAGACGCGCGGGCCGCTGAGCTCGAACGGCGTTGGGGAGAAGCATGATCCGTCCGGCCGCAGGCGCGAGGTTCGTCCCCGGCGACGGCGTACGAGTGTTGGACATAGAGAAGGAGGGTCACGTTCGCACCCCGGACTACGTAAAGGGGAAGCCCGGCTGGGTCGCCGAGACCCTCGGAGTGTTTCCGAACCCGGAGTCGCTGGCCTACGGCGGTGATGGCCTTCCGGAGAAGCCGCTCTATAAGATTGGCTTTCGGCAGACCGACCTCTGGGATGACTACGACAGCTCGCCGGAAGACATCCTGTTCGTAGACATATACGAACACTGGCTGGAGGCGATGGGGGCATGCGGAGAGGAGAAGCAGTCTTGAGCGAGACCGGACACGACCACCCACATGAGGAGCCGCACCAGAGGAGCTCATGGGCAGCACGCATCTGGGCCGTCGAAGAATTGCTGATAGAGAAAGGAGTCTTCACCAGGGAAGAGGTGAAGGCTCAAGAAGAGTATATGGAGGCCCGCACCTACGAGAACGGTGCGCGGCTCGTCGCTCGCGCTTGGGAGGATCCGGCCTTCAAGGAACGCCTCCTCTCCGACACCAAGGCCGCCGCGGGGGAGCTTGGCATAAATGCATACGGGTCGATCGAGTTCATGACCGTCGAGAACACCGACGAGGTTCATAACGTCATCGTCTGTACGCTATGCTCCTGCTATCCGCGAGCCATCCTCGGCCGTCCACCAGACTGGTACAAGAGTTCCGCCTACCGCTCCCGCGTCGTCGTGGAGCCACGCGAGGTGTTGAGGGAGTTCGGGCTGAAGCTGCCGGAGGACAAGCGCATAGCCGTTCACGATAGCTCGGCGGACCTTCGTTACCTCGTCCTCCCCCAGCGTCCGGAAGAGACGGAGGGGATGAGCGAAGACGAGTTGTCCACTCTCGTCACGCGGGCTAGCCTGATCGGGACGGATGTGCCCCGCACGGGGCGAGAGGTCAGTAGAGTTTAGCAGCTGCTCTTAGCACTGGTATAGGTGTACGAGAAGACTACTCTTCTCGGCAGTCCGGTGTATGGAGATGCCCCGCCGACATACTCGCATGGTTTCGCGCGAGTCGTGTGGGGGAACGTCAGGCGAGTGACACTAGCGCTTGCCTCGATGCTCGTTTCTGCCCTGCTGGTTGGGCTCCTGATCGGCTGCGTTGGTATCGGCGGAGTCCTGCTACCGCCAGCCCTCGTGTACGTAGGCGGCCTCGAATTTCACTTGGCCGCGGCGACGAGCGCGTGGGCATTCCTATTCTGCGGGGTGGCGGGCACGTTGAGCTACTCCAAACGCCGCAGCTTCGATTGGCGGATGGCGGCGTGGCTGGGGGCTGGCGTTGTTCCGACGGCGGTTGCGGGGGCGTGGGCCAACGTCGCTCTGCCGGAGGGCACGCTGATAGGCCTCCTCGCCGCGCTGATGGTGCTCACAGGGGCCGAGGCCTTGTTGAGGAGTCCCGTCGTTGAGCAGGAGGCACGCCACTTCGAGACGCCCACTCTGCTTACCGTCGGCGCGTTCGTCGGTTTCGGCTCCGCGCTTACGGGCACCGGCGGGGGCGTCTTGCTCCTCCCTATCCTGCTGCTTTTGCGGACACCGGTGCTGGCGGCCGTAGGCGCCGGCATGGTCGTCTCGCTGCCAATCGCGGTCTTCGCTACCGCAGGCTACGTCCTCTACGGCTCGGTGGACTTTGTCCTCGGTACGGCGTTGGGGCTGGTCGCGGTCGTGGGCGTGGTGGTCGGAGCTCGGATAGCCCACGTGGCAAAGGCTGCGACGCTGCGGCGCGTGGTCGCGTGGGCCCTTCTCTCAACAGGGCTTGTGATCGCAGCACAGACAGTATGGTAGTCGCCGGTAACGAGACAAAGATCGGGGCTATGCGGGTTTCCGGGAACCCCGTTTCCGGAAAAAACCTCTTGTGAGACCCTCTGAAAAAAGGAGTAGTAAAGCTCCTAAACAACACCGGCCGGAATTCTTTAGATTTCAGGTTTACTAGAGGATAATTGGGAAATAAAATAGTACTGGAACTGTACCTTGAGTAGGAGGTATGGACCGATGGACAGAGTAGACTGACATAGAGGTACTCTGTTGTGGTGAAGCCACGGCGTAATGTCGTGGCACGGGCCGGAGTCCTAATCGGGCTCCGGCTTCCCATTTGCCTTTTCTTAAAATTACGTAGATGAGTAGTATGAGTGACCCATAAGGGGGCCGAGACGAAAGAAGAAGAGCAGCGAGACAGAAGATACTTTTGCTCGTAGTGATGGCGGCGCTTCTGAGGGCCTTGAGTGCGGGTTCAGTAGATAGATTAAGAATCTCGCCGGCGCACGGTTTCGAGGATATCTACGGGACTCCGCCTCTATCTAACAGGCCATGCGTGATACTCGCCGGAAGCCTCTCTCCCCCGATCCGCTAGGGGATGCGGCCGGGGCGTTGTACCATTGGTGAAATGAGTTTCCGAGAATTTCTGAAAGAGACCATCTGAAAAAGAAGCTGGTCGCCGTGCCCTATCAGCAACCCGACTCAAGATCCGTGCTGGTAGCCGGGCTTATCAGCGTCTTCTGAGGCAACGCTTCTCCGATGCCGGCTCACCGCCTGACCGGTTCGGGTGCGTCAGCGTACTTCCCGTACTTGCCCAGCAACCACCCTACCGTCACCAGCACCGGGAAGGTGAAACGCTGTACCATCGTCGGGATCTCCAACATGTAGAACTCGCTCTGGTACCGCCTTGTCAAGAACGCGGCCTCAAACAGGTCCGGCCGGCTCCCCCCGCTCTTCCGCTGCGATTCGAAGATCGCCGTGAGAAAGTATTCTACGTTGTCGGCCGGCTGGATGTAGCCCGTGCACCGGAGGTCCTCTCCCCCGGCGTTCCAGAACTTGTGCGGCTCGCCCGGCTCGAAGACGACCGTTTCGCCGGGCCCGGCAAACCGCGGCGGCTCTTCGGCTCGCTGGTAGCCGAGTCGGCCCTCCTGGATCGTGAAGGCCTCCTCTTGGTGGTAATGGAGGTGCATCGGGGGTCCGCTGCCAGGCTTGACGAGGTTCTCGGCCTCAAGGCGATCGCCGGCGGGGTCTTGGATTCGCCGAACGAAGGTGATTCGCTCTCCGGCCCCATTATCGATGGTGTGCGGGTAGGCGCAGGTGCTCATGCCCCTAGGGTACGAGGTTCCGACGGTCCCAAGCGGGACCCTAGCATCCTAGTAGACCTCTTGGCGGCGATCTGGTGAACAAGGTTAGAAGCAACGGAGCATACTTACTTCTCATTGTATAACTTGAGTTCGGTACGGGCCTCCTCCGCCGCCTCCATGCACTCCTCGGCGTCCGCCCCCGTCGAGGCAAGCACCGCCGCCGCGAAAGCTCCCTCGATAAAAGGCGCATCTACGAGTAGCACCTTCTCCTTATATTCCGGTTCTAATATATCCAAGACAGTCTCGGCAGAGAGCACCGCGCTCCCTATATCCATGAAGACCAGTATCTCATGAGTATCTAAACCTTCTATGGCTTCCTTGATTCTCTCTGGGTCTGTTCCGAGTGCCCCATCTGTATCGCCGCCGACAGCCGCAACCTCAACCTCCCCAGCCATGTGCCGCAGGAGCTCCGCAGTGCCCTCTGCTATAGCCGGACTGTGGGAGATGAGCACGAGACCAACCACGTTATGATCCTAAAGCCCGAGCCGCAGCGTCGAGCAGCAGGTAGGAGGAACGGGCGCCCGGGTCCATGTGACCCGTGGCCCGGGCGCCAAGGTAACTCGCACGGCCCCTGTGCGCGGTCAGGGGGACCGTCGCCTCCGCTCCCTCCCCCGCAGAGTCCGCCGCTGCCCGCAACACCTCGCCCACACCTCTGCCGGAGCTGGCGGCCTCCTTAGCAGCCCTGGCGGCAGGCTCCAGCGCGTCCACCATCGTCTTGTCTCCCCTTTCGGCCTTGCCCCGCTGCTTTACACCAGCCACCGCCGCCTCGATCGCCGCTGCCACGTCCTCCGCTGAAAGTTCCCCCTTCTCCGATAGTGCCGTCGAAGCTCGCAGGAAGGCCGTACCGTAGAGGGGCCCGGCGGCGCCGCCGACCTTGTTTATGAGCGCCATCGAGCAGGACTTGAGGATATCGGACGGGGTCTCGGGGTTCGTGCCGGCCAGGCGCTCGAGGGCAGCTTGGAAGCCGCGGTGCATGTTGTTGCCATGATCGCCATCGCCGATCTCCGAGTCTAGCTGGGTCAGGTGACGGCGATGCTCCTCCATCGCCGTGGCCATCGCTTTTATCACGCTAAGCGTGTCTTCCGTCGCTCCCAAAATCCTCTACCCCTCCCGCTCGGTGAGTCCTTCCGTACGTCGTGATTCAGCACATTACCAAGGGCGTTCCACGGCCACGTACCGACAAACACGATCTCGTCGCGCAGCCTCTTGTCGCCTGCCAAGTCGTTATGACAGAAATTTGTTACCTTCTCGGGCGGGATCGGGGTATTCTGTCATCTTCTTCCCTTGTTAGAACGGTCGGCCCGCAGCGACGGTGCACGGAGCCTCGAGGTACCCCTTCATCTCGTCGTCGAGCTTGAGTAGCGTGATACCGAATCCCGCCATCTCCAGCGAGGTCATGTACTCCCCGACGTAGGGCCTCCCCCAGACCTGCACCCCCTCGCGCTTGAGGACATCAGCAACGTGAGCATAGGCAAGGTAGAGTTCCATTATGGGCGTCGCTCCGAGCCCGTTGACCATCACAGCGACTTCGGAGCCCGAGAAGTCCACGGTATCACCGAGGATCTTGCCCAGCATCTCGTCCACTATCTGATCGGCGGGCTCTATCTTCTTGCGCTCTACGCCGGGCTCACCATGGATGCCCATCCCGATCTCCATCTCTTCGTCGCCGATCTCGAAGATAGGCTCGCCGGACTCCGGCGGGATGCAACTCGTGAGCGCCATGCCCATACTGCGCATGTTGGCGTTTACCCTCTGCGCTATCTCCTTGACGCCCGCGAGGTCCTTGCCGTCGTCGGCCGCGGCCCCGGCTATCTTATGCACAAAGATCGTGCCCGCGATTCCGCGCCGTCCCGCCGTGAATGTCGAGTCTTCGACCGCCACGTCGTCGTTGGTGACGACGTAATCCGTCTGTATCCCTTCGGCCTCGGCCAGCTCCCCGGCCATCTCGAAATTTAGGACGTCACCAGTGTAATTCTTCACCACGTAGAACACCCCGGCCCCACCGTCCACCGCTTTAGTAGCTTCGAGCATCTGCTCTGGGGTCGGGCTCGTAAAGACCGCGCCCGCACAAGCGGCATCGAGCATGCCGGGGCCTACGTAGCCGCCGTGGGCGGGCTCGTGTCCTGAACCGCCGCCGGAGACGAGGGCGACTTTGTTTTGAACCGGGGCGTCCGCCCGGACGACGACACCGAAGTCGTGGATCACGCGGACCAGGCCTGAGTGAGCCAACTCCATACCTCTTAGCATCTCCGC
>DASQMR010000154.1:0-2571 GCA_035645375.1 Rubrobacteraceae bacterium | reverse complement strand
GTAGAGCCGGTCGCAGGAGTACTCGGGGTCGTCGCCGTGACCTTTGCCCAGCCCCTGTTACCCTACGCCCTGGCCTTCGCCGCCGGAGCCATGATCTTCGTCGTAGTCGAGGAGCTAATCCCCGAGTCCCAGAAGGGCGGTTACACAGACCTCGCTACCATGTCGCTCATGGTCGGCTTCGCGGTTATGATGACGCTCGATGTCGCGTTCGGATGAAAGAAGCTCTTCAACTAGCCAAGCGGTGAGGCAAAATACACCTCGTCCAAGCGAGCGGAAGGATTACAAACATTACATTTATCGTATACGATAAATGTATAACATTGTCTCCATAAAATCGTGGGGCACACACGACCGAGAAGAGGTTCAGCGATGTCACAACAAGGAGATGTGGTCTTGTTCGTTCAGCAGCCAGGCTGAATGTTTTGTACGCAGACGGAGGAGTTCCTCCGTGAAAAGGGCGTTGATTTTACTATCAGGAACATCGCCGATGACGACGAAGAAGCTATCGCCGAGTTAAAGCGCATGGGCACGATGACCACTCCTGTCACCGTGGTCGGGGGGACTGACATAGTGGTCGGCTTTGACCGCAAGAAGCTGGAGCAATCGCTCGGGCTCTAACGGCTTCTGACGCAAACCTAGCTTCAGAAGCGGCGTCGGCGTTGATCAAGATTCAGATTTGAAGGTTATCTTGGTGCAGGCTAAGATTCCCCACTCTTATTTAGCCCTCAGGGGTAGACAATAAAGTCTTTGCTCGCTTGTACCAAACACAGCCTATGTAGAGTAGGTAACTAGACCGCAATCCTGGAGAGGCGGTAGAAGGGAATGCGAACGGGGCAAAGTCGCAATTTCTCTATAGAGGGAATAGTGGAAGTTGGCCCCTAAGCTGGCTTCTTTATGTTCCTCGATGGAGAGCAGATCGGGAAGCTATTCTCGCAACGCTTGGGAGTAGAGACGAACCCCTATGACTACACCAGGCTTGGGCGGGTGCGGATTGCGGCAGAATGGCTGGAAGATGAACGGGCGACCCAAGAGGTTTCCCCGAGCTAGCAACCCTGCGTGATCTTTTTGTAGACCCGAACGTTGGTACAGCACCTGCAACGCCAGCTGCGTCTATAGATCAGAAGTCCCGGAAGCTGGAACGGTCGCCAACCCTAGCGCAGCCTGCTGTAAGAGATACGCCTGCCCGAGTAGCGAACCGAGCGTCGCCTTCACTCTATGACCCAGCGTCTGCAAACCAGACGGGCTCGCCCAGGAGTCAGGCAAGGGGAGGCCGATGGGTGAAGCTTCGAGCGCAGAGAAGCATAGCTTCGGCCCGGTGTTTCCGGCGATCAACGCGCAGACCACTCAAAGAGCAACTCGTTCAAGATTGGCTGCTCACCAGCGAGGTTCATGGTCGGGGCAGAGGTTTCTATAAGCTCTCTGAACTTCCTATCGAACTCGTCCTGAGATGCGGCCATCTCGCGGAGCGTACGCTGAGGATCCTCCGTCTCCCAGTACACTATTATCGACTGCCCTATGGGCGTTCTCTGAACCCACACCTTCTCTTCGGTTATTCCCAGCTTGCTTCGGGACTCTTCGTAATCCCCTCGAAGGTCTTTAGATACCGCCTCGCCCATACGTTTTACGATCCCTTCTTGCCCGGGCAGTATGGGCAAAGCAAAAGCAAATGACGCCATTCGTAAACCCCTCTTGTTCCTTCGTGTTGGATTATCCGTTACTCATCTTCGGAGGACAGCTTGACCTCTACGCTCTTGACGCCGTCCTCGGTTCGCTCTTCTTCGGGAAGATCGAGATGCCGAAGCAGACGTAGCATACGCCTGTTTTTGCCCATTACCAACGCATAAAAGACCCGAATTCCTTTATCGCGCGCCTCCTCGATCAGACGTCTGGTCAAGTCCAACCCTACCCCGTGATCCTGCCAGCGATCCTCGACGAGGGCCGCGTACTCGGCCCTCTCGCTACCTGGTTCGCGGTCGTAGCGTACTACCGCGATGATCTCCTTTTCTTCGTTAGGGTCCAGGGCAATAAAAGCAAAATGGTCTACGCCGTCGACGTGAGCGAAATAGTGGGCTTTCTCTTCGGGAAGCTCTTGCAACGAACCGAAGAAGCGTAGATAGATCGTCGTCTCGCTGAGACGATCATGAAAACGTTGCAGGGCGGGAACGTCGTCTGCTTGGATAACCCGGAAAGGGACGTTTAACCCGCTGGGTAGGTTGAGCACCCCGCCTTTCTCCGACCCGTCACCGTGTGTTTCTGATGCCACGGCGTTTCCCTATGTCTCCGCCACGTCGGGCTGCTTCTCTTGAGCGAGCGCGAGTGCATCCTCGCCTGCGAGCGGTTCGTATGTGATCTCTGAGCCGCCGTATGAGACTAGCAGCCCCGCAAGCCTCTCACCTAGCGTCGGACGGCCGTTAGTCAGCAAAACTTTGATGGCTCCACTCCCCTTGTGTTCTCTCCTCTCCCCCTTCCCCGAGAAGCGTCTCCCTACTCTACCCATCGAGCGCGGCTTCAGGGTGCACCTATCCCCAGTCTGGAGTATCACGAAACACGTACGTATCCTAGTGCGTTACG